>JAUQOS010000114.1 GCA_030550775.1 Armatimonadota bacterium | reverse complement strand
GGTGCAGCCTTCGTGCCTGAGCCTGCATCGATGATTGCGCTGGGCGCAGGTTTGGCGGGTCTGGTGGGGCTGCGCCGCCGCAAGAAGTAAACTCGTACTTCCTTGCGTACTTTCTGCCCCCTCCCCAGTGGAGGGGGCTTGCTTTTGGTAAACGTTGGATTGGTATTGCTGCTCGAGAACGGGCGAGATTCCGAGCCTGCAGCTCGGAAGGACAAGCTTGTTGTCGCACAAAAGCTCCTATTTCCTCACAAACGCAGCGAAGGGTCTCAACTCTCACTTGCTTGAGATTCTTCGCCTTCGGCTCGGAATGACGAATCGCGAGGCGAGCCGAGAGCCTTCTGTTTCCTAAACCGCCGCGCCCTAAGAGCATAAAGAAACCCGCACACTTTTCCGATAATCCCTCAGGCAACAACACTACAACCGCGTGGGGCGAAAGCCTCAGCGCGAACACGAAGGAGGTTGATGGGATGCCGAAACGCAAAACTAAAGCCCCTGTTCAGGAGCGACCCGTGCCCATCAGCACAGCAAGCTACTTAGTGGGCGTAGAACCCCACACCATTCGCTACTGGGAGCGGGAGTTTGCCGAGTTTTTAAACCCTGTGCGCACGCAGGGTGGGCAACGACGCTACCGCCGCGAGGATATCGAAGTGCTGATGGAAATCAAGCGATTGCTGAAAGAGGAGCTGTATACGATTGCGGGCGCGAAGCGTGCATTGCGCCAAAAGCTCCACGCACAAGCAACCCCCGAACCCAGCAACGCCAACAATGGCACACATACGACCCGCGCAGTTCGTCGGCGCACCGCCAAGCGGTGAGGCGCAACCCCACGCAAAGGAGGGCAACAATGAGCCTCGTCTATCGCCAGCAGGTACCGATTTTCGCGGAGGCATACCCCGAGGCACTGGAACCTGCTTTCGAACAGCTGCGGGCGTTTGAAAGCGAAGCTGCCTATGCCGCATTTCAAGCCTACCTGGGCCAGCATCCCAACGACGAGCACGCCTACGAAGGTGCAATCGTCGCCCTGTTGCAGCAAACCCGCTGGAATGAGGCGGAACAGCTGACCGCGCAAGCACGCGCCGCATGCCCCCACTCTCGGGTGCTCAAAGCTCGGCAAACTTGGAACTGGGTTTATCTCACACGCGAATCGGAGGCTTACCCGCTGGTAATCGAACTGCTAGAGCAGGGCTATCACCACACTGACTGGTTGCGCGAGGTGGTGCTGCCCTTGCGCAATGTGCTCATCTGCCACGCCAGCGACCCACGCCTTGCCCCATGCCGCAAACGCGACCGCCAACGCCAGCACGCAACGTTGCTCAAAGGCATCCAAACCTTAGAGCATTGGCTGGAACGCTACCAGTTCCCCATCCCTGACGAGCCAGTGGGCGTGAAAATCTCGCTCAATATCATCGCCTGCAACGAAGCTAAATACCTCGAAGCGTGCTTACAGAGCGTGCAGGGCGTGGTGGACGAAATCGTGCTGGTGGACACGGGCTCCACCGATGCCACTGTTCAGATTGCCGAGCGGTTCGGGGCGAAGGTCATCCGCACCGAGTGGCACCACGACTTCTCGGAGCCACGCAATCTTGCCCTCCAACATTCCACAGGCGATTGGATTTTCGTGTTAGACGCTGACGAACGGCTGATGCCTGACTCCAAAAACGCTATCCTGAACGCGGTGCGCCATCCGCAGTTCGCTGCCTACCACTTGGAGATCCTTAACGAGATTCGCGAGGGTGATTATTTTGTGCATCGGTTGGTGCGCCTCTTTCGGCGGCTGCCACACCTGCGCTGGGAAGGCGCAATCCACGAGCAAATTGTGCCAAGCATCGCGACGCAGGGGGGACGCCTCGCCACCATTAGCGCGCGTATCCTGCACTTGGGTTATCGCCCCGAACTGATGCAGCAGCGCGACAAAATCCAACGCAACTTGGCACTGATTCAGCGTGCGCTAGAGCACAATCCCGAGGATCTATTCCAAAAGTTCAACTTAGCCAACACCTATTTCTCTGCGGAGGATTATGCGCAAGCGGTCTCTTGGGCAGAGCAGACCTGCCCTTATCTGCGCGGGGACGAAGATTACGCGGGGCAGGCGTGGGCGATTTGGATTGGTTCGCTGCTTCGGATGAACCAGTTGGAGGAAGCGTTGCGCGTGGGCGCAGACGCACTGGCACGCCGAATCGACCACCCGATGGTGCACTATACCCTCGCGACGGTCTACTTCCACATGGGCTTCTACCAAAAAGCGTTGGAGGCGCTGGAGGCAGTGCGCGAGGCAGCAGTTCGGATGCAGGTGCTTACGCCCGACGGTGAGGCTATTCAGGTAGGCAGCCCCTATGTGGGCGATATCGGCGTGGTGGGGCATAAGTGGCTTTACCTTCGCGCAAAGTGCTTGCAAGCGTTGGGACGCTTAGACGAAGCCGCGGCTTCCCTTGAGCGTTTGCTGCAGATACGTCCCAACGACGCGATGGTGCTGCTGGAGTATGGGCAGGTGTTGGCGCAGCAAGGGGCGTTGGAAGCTGCCGAGCGCGCTTACCTTCAGGCTGCTTCGCAGGCAGAGTACGCCCCCGCGGCGCAACAACTGTTGGCGAAGCTATGGTGGGATGCGGGCGACTATGGGCGCGCCGTGCCCTACCTGCGGGCAATCGCCCAAGCCTTACCCAACGAACCCGAGTGGTGGGAGCGCTGGCTCCACGCGGCTCAAGAATCGCACCAGTGGCGCGGGGTAGTGGAGGCTTATGAGTTCCGCGCAGCGCAGGGCGACCCCATCACGGCACCGATGCATATCAACTGGGGGCGCGCTCTGTGGCGACTGCATCGCTACGAAGAGGCGCTGGAGCACTTCACGCGGGCAATCGAGTTAGACCCTGGCGACGCGAACGCCTTCCTGAACGCAGGCGACGCCCTTTACCAGCTGGGCGCATATGCCCAAGCAGCTGATGCCTACGCCGCGGGCATTGAACGCGACCCCTACAACGCCCAAGCGTGGTTCACTCTGGGCAACAGCTACTTCCGCATGGGCGTGTATGATGCAGCAAAAATCGCCTACGAGCGCGCGCTTGCCCTGGATCCCAGCCACGAGCACGCACGCCATAACTTGGAGCTGACCAACGAGCGCATTCGCACCACCGCAGCATAAACCGCTAACGAGCGGCGGCGGTAGCTGTAGGCAGGGGCGCCTCGCCAAACAGCTCGATAATCTTGCGCCTGCGGAACTCGAAAATCTCCTCAATGCGCGGGCGCACGATGTATCTGTTGATTAACCCGTCAATCAGGGGCTGCTTGAGTGCGTAGTACACCAAGTCGTGCATATGCACGCCGCCCTCCACAGGCGTGAAGGTATGCCGATGATGCCAGAATCGGTATGGACCAAACCGCTGCTCGTCTACAAAAAAGCGCGGCGCCTCCACATGCGTGATTTCGGTGACCCAGTGCATTGGGATGTTCCACAGCGGGCGCACCGTGTAAGCGATAATCAACCCTGCCTCCATCTTGTTGGGCACAGGCGTGAGGATATCAAACCCCATGTAGGGCGGCGTGATGACTTTCAGGTTCACAGGGCTGGAAAAAAAGTCCCACACGACATCCAACGGCGCGGGAATAACTTGCTCGGTTTCGAAACGGAACAGTTTCATAGTGAACGAATTTTACCCGCGCCAGGTAAACGAGCGTGGGGCAGGACGCCCGCTGGTGGCAGAGCGTACGCCATTGCCCATGCGCCCTACGCCGCTGCGCGCCAGCGACAGCAAATGGCCCTTGAGCCGCTCCAAGTCGCGCAGCTCTACAATCGCCAGATACTGCACGCCCTGATTGAACCGCACGCCGCTGACCCGATGGCGTCGGCAGAGCTTCGACAACTTGCCCGCGATGACCCAGTCGGCGGTCTTGTCGTCGATTTCGTCGGTCAGCAGGGGACCGATGCGCCGAATCCAAGTGTCAACGGGTTGCAAGTAGTGGTAATCGGCGGGGTCGATTCTGCCCTCCAAGTCGTACAGGGCGACCATGTCGCGCAGCACCAGCGCGCCGACCTTGGGACCGATGCCGCGAATCTCTGTAATCTTCTGGTAGATTGGCTCTACGCGCCCCGATTTGACAATCGCTTGCTGGATATCCATCCAGATGTTGCCGATTTCGTCCTCGGCATAGAGGCGCGAGGCGTAAGCCGCCAAACCTTCCAGCAAGCCGCGGTTTAGCTGCTCGTTGATTTTGCGCTGGTTCTCTTGGCACACCTGCACGAAGGCGTTCCACAGCTGCTCGGGCGCGTTGCCCGACGCCAAAAACGCGCTAAAGTTCGCCTTATCGCCTCTGAGCACGCGATCTAACGCTTGCAGCGCGAAGTTAGAGTATTCCACGCGGTCGTTGCCCCGCTTGGCAAAGGCATAGTACCCCAACATCACGCGAAAGGCGTAATACGGGTCCGCCAGCGCGTCGCGTACCGCCTGCGCGTCGGGCAGTTGCACGCGCATCGCGCGCGCCATCTGCGGGAACAACACCTCGTGCTGGAACCGTTCTGCTTTCTCTCCTGCTAAGCGATTGAGAATCGCCTCAACCTCCATCGAAGTGAACGCTGCCATCGTTTTCATACCTCCTGTCTTCGTCCGACAACTGATAAACATCGTTTAGACCCAACCCCGCTGTTGTCGCAGGTCGTGCCATGAGTTAATGGACACTCGTGCAAGCGTGAAGTACTGAGAATTAAGACGCGCACGCCCTGCTGGGGTTGCTACTGAAGTCCCACTCGAGGGGCTTCCGCATGATATTATACGGAAGTTTGCGCAAAAAATTCACCCAATCGGTGGATGATTTTCAAAGCGTTTACGTGCCGATTTCCAGCGGTCATGGAGCCAGAGCCACTGATCAGGGTAGCGACGCACATACTGCTCAAGCACATCGTGCAAGGCTTGCATGACACCCTGGGAATCGGCTTGCGTATCACCTGTAGGTTGGAAGCGCATAGGGGGTAAGATTTCCACGCGATGGTGGTCGTTGGGCAGGCGCACGCAAAAAAGGGGCACTAAAGGCGCACCCGTGCGCAGGTGGAACACAGCAGGTCCTGCCACGCTGCCAGCTTTTTGCCCGAAAAACTCCACGAACACATCGCCGGCATTCTGGTCGGGCAAAATACCGACAGCCTCGTTGGCGCGCAAGGCTTTGAGTACTAAGCGCGCGGCGTTGCCTCGCGGAAACACCCGATAGCCGCTGCGTTCGCGCAGCATGGTAATCAGCTCGGTGGTGCCTTTGTCATCGGCCTCACGGGCAATCACGGCTATCGGATAGCCCAACAAGCACAGATAGCGCGCCATCAGCTCCCAGTTGCCGAAGTGCCCTGTAATCAGCAACACGCCTTTGCCGTCGCTGAAGGCGGCGTCTAAATGCTCGCGCCCTTCCAGCGTGAGAATCTGCTCGATTTGGGCGCGCGTCATTGAGGGGGCTTTGAAAAATTCCGCCATACTCACCCCGAAGTTACGGAACACGCGACGCGCTACTCGGCGGGCGTGGGCGTGGCTCCACTCAGGAAACGCCCGTCGGAGGTTTTGAATGGCCACACGCCGATAGCGCGCCGAAAGCGCATATGCCAGCAGCCCCAACGCAGCGCCGAGGCGTTGCGCAACGCGCAGCGGCAACAGACGAAACAGCCCCCACGCCATACGCAGCCCCCAGCTGCCCAACTTGCCCTCCAGCCGCTTACGCCACAGTGGCTTCGTTGACATTCGTTTTTCAAGGATACCCAAACTCCTCAGGAGAGTTTAGGAAAAACGCCTGCCCCCTTGGTTTCGCCACGCACGCGCGAGAAAGCCAAAAAACTTGCGATGTATCCTTGTCAACTCCCGTAGGTTCCCCTCGCAAAGCGGGGGGAATCAGAAACCTACTCGGTTCCCCCTACGCAGTAGGGGAACCTACGGAGGGGGGTTGGGAAAAAA
>JAUQOS010000001.1 GCA_030550775.1 Armatimonadota bacterium | reverse complement strand
TGGTAGGCGCCTTGTTTGGTTTGGGGTTGGGAGGGTGGTGGGTCGTGCGCCTGTGGCGACGGATGCGCCGCCATGTACGCCTCCACGCGGAGCCGCGCGCCTCACGGGGCTTCTCCGTGCGGGTGTAATCCGCTACGACTTGTATGCCACTAGGCGAAAGCTGGGCGCCCATCGTAGGGAGAGGGGCGTGAGCCACTGCAACACACGGTTCGCGGCCCGAACCACTGGATTACCCCCTGCACCTCCAAAGTAAGCGTAAGCCCGCGCCCGAAAGCCATAACGCGCTAACTCGTTGGCTAACCGCACAGGATGGAAGAGACGCTCAATTACTGCGCCTGAATACGGCTCCACAGGGCACGACTTGCCGTCAAAGAATGCGTGAGGCAACTCACCTGTATCTAAGTATCGCGCCACCGCCTGCAAAATCGCATCCCGGGTCATGCCGCTGGTGCGCTCCGATAGTTGACGCACTGTGGCAAGCGGCAGGTGGGGATAGGCGTTCTGAATAATCTCTGCCCGCAGTTCCACATATGGACGATGAACGCGATGCACGCCGATTGCACCGGGCGGTCCTTGCTCGAAGCGACGCCACACTTCGCGGGTGAAGCGTGCCAAGCGCGGGTTTGCCCCATTATTTCCATCAGCGATAATCAGCACACCCCCGCGTCGCAACCACCGCGCTGCCTTGTCAAAAAACATCGCCACATCCGCATAATGCGAAATTGCCTCGTTCGATAGCACCATATCAAACGACTCGGGCTCGAATTCGGCATCTTCCAAACCCATCAGATGGGCACATAGCGTCGCGTCGAGCTTGAAGTCGTTGATGATTTGTTTGAAAGTGTTCAGTCGTTCTGCGCTAAGGTCGAAGCCGACCCCTTCGCGTATACCCATAAAGTAGAGAATGGTAAGTTGCAAGCCGTAGCCGCAGCCTACATCCAGCACACGCGTTCCTTCGGGGTCAAATCGCGCCAGCTGGCAAAGGTCGTACACATAACGGGTTTCTTGATAGCGTCCTTTAGTGTGGGTAAGTTGGGGGTAGTAATGCCACAGTTCTTCGGCGTAGTGCCCCTTGTTCTCGGGGCGCATCGCTTGGGCATAAAGAGTGTCTACCTGTTGGGCAACGACTGCGAACGGGCGCATCGCACCAGATTGTACCTTCGGCTTAGGGAGGGGCTAACACGCGCAGATACTGCTCGGCAATGTAGCTCTCGTCGAACTGGTGGAGCCAAGTTGGTGGCGCAGGGGGTATTTTACCTTGCAAGGCGGCGAGGATTGCCTCTGCAAGCGCATCAACATCGCCCACAGGCACCAACGCACCATATTTGCCGCCGTCTAAGATCTCGCGCGGTCCGCTAGGGCAATCGGTGGCGACGACGGGGCAACCACACGCCATCGCCTGAATCAAAGCGTTGGGCAGCCCCTCATAGCGTGAGGAAAGCACGAACACCGCCGCGCGGCGCATGTACCGAAACGGGTTCGGTTCAAAGCCTGGTAGGTGCACCGCTTCCGACAGCCCCAGCTGCTTTACAAGTTGCTCCAGTTCAGAGCGCTGCTCGCCCTCGCCTAAAATCAGCAGCCGTGCCATATGTTGGTGATACACTTGGGCAAAGGCACGAATCAGGGTCGGAAAATCCTTCTGTGGGGTTAGTCGCCCAACCGCCAGCACTACAGGAGGGGCACCCCTTTCAAACCATGAGTGTTCTAACGGGGCATTGCAGGCTTGCTGCAATGCTTCCGTAATCACAGGGTTATAAATCCGCACGATGCGCTCACTGGGCAATCGCGTAAGGCGCAACAAATCGCGTCGCACCCCCTCAGAAACAGCCACCACAGCGTCCGCGTGGCGATAAAGCTGCGCAATAAGCGCGGGTACGATTCTATCTTTGAGCAGATATGCCGAGCCAAACTCCGAAGAGGGGGTATTCGCCTCGCGCACAACTATACGGGTAGCTACACCTGCCAAGCGACGGGCAACGATCGCGCATAAGTTAGGCTGGCTGAGCGTGCTTAGCAACGCATCGGGACGCACCACGCGTAACCAGCGCGCCAGCGGCACAATCGTGCGCAGCGTGCGGTAAGTTAGCAAATCTACAATCTCCACAGCGGGGTGCAGCTCTTTGCGCAAAAGCCCTTCCGGTTTCATCAACACCATATGCACCAAGTGACCCCGCTTTGCAAATTGGTTTGCCAGCGTCACCAACACCCGCTCCGCGCCACCAACCTCCAAACTCACCGTGAACAAGCCAATGCGCATGTGCCGCTTGAGGGTATTATACACAAAGGAGCGTGGTAGAATGGCTGCCGAAACCGCCCTGCTGATTGTGGATGTGCAAAACGACTTTTGCCCAGGCGGTGCGCTGGCGGTGAACGAGGGTGATCAGGTGATTCCGCCGTTGAACGAAGCTGCAACAGCAGTGGCGCAGCGCGGTGGACTGGTGCTCGCCTCGCGCGATTGGCACCCCCGCCAAACCAAGCACTTCGCCGAGTTCGGCGGCAAGTGGCCCGTGCACTGCGTCCAAGGCACCGAAGGCGCAGCGTTCCACCCCAACCTGCGCCTGCCAGAGGGCACCATCATCATCTCTAAGGGCACTGGCACCGAGGACGACGGCTACTCTGCTTTCGAAGGGCATACAGATACAGGCGAAACGCTGGACGCGGTGTTGCGCGAGCACGGGGTCAAACGCCTGCTAGTGGGCGGCTTAGCCACCGACTATTGCGTGCGCGCCTCCGCGTTGGATGCCCTCAAACACGGCTACGAGGTGATTGTGCTCACCGACGCGATTCGGGGCGTGGATTTGCAATCTGGCGACAGCGAGCGTGCCTTACAGGAGATGCAAGCCGCTGGCGCACGCCTGATGACCACTGCCGAGGCACTGCAAACGGTGTAAGCCGCTGCAGACTCACAACGGCTCCACCTCAATCAGGGCGGCTAACTGCTTATCAATAGCTACCATCGCCAGCCCTGTACGCAAGGCATAGGTGGGGAAGCGCTGCACAAGCTGAAGCATAGTGCCGGGCACAATACCCAACGCGCTGAGCTTACGCCAATGCCCGTCCGCGTCGTGCACGACTCGGACCACCCGCGCCTGTGCCCCTGAAGGCAGCTGCGTCAGCGGGATGGCGCGTCCTTCGCTGCGCGCTTGCTCTGCGCCCATCGAATCAGGTTGCGTATCCATCGTGGCTCCTGGGGTTGCTCGTAGCCGCAGCGGGGGCATTTCACAAGGCGGCAGCCCCCAAACGCCGCACACCCCCGACACGCCTTCGCAATGCCCTCCTCGGTCAACTCTAACCCGCAAAAGCTGCACCTCATCCGAGCTGCACCCCCCACACATTCAGCAAACGGCTTAGCGCAAAGCCAACACCAAACGCCGTGGTCATCGCGATGGCGAACATCGCCAGCGCGGTTTTCCACCCACGCTCCTTGATGGTCACCAGAAACTGTGCGACGCATGGCACAAATAGCGTCAGCACCACTGCCGTGATAAGCATATCGTTGCCCGAAAGCGCGCCCTTCTCGTGCAAGTTGTACAAGCCCGCTGCCCCATAATCGCGTCGGAAAAAGCCGAACAGGAACGCCACGCTGGTTTCGGCAGGCAAGCCCAGCAGTTGCGTAAGCGGCGTGAGCACGCGCAACACCAAGTCAAACAGCCCCGTGAGTTGTCCAACCCAAATCAGCACGCTGGCAATCAAAAACAGCGGCAATACCTCCAAAAAATACCACTGCAACCGTGCCAGCGTTTTGAGCAACACATTCGAGAGGCTCGGCAGGCGCATCGGCGGGATTTCCATATAAAACGGCATCGCGCGCCCAGGCAAGATTTGCGCTGCCAGCCAGCCCGCCAGCAGAAAGACCACCACGAGTACCCCCGCCCAAATAGCCAACCCCAGCGGATACGCCGACAGCAGCGCCAACACCACCCCCAACTGTGCGGAGCAAGGGATAGTCAAGGTGAGCAACAATGTGGCAATTACCCGCTCGCGGCGCGTCTCCAACACGCGCGTGACGACCGTCGCCATCGTGTCGCATCCAAAGCCCAGTACAATCGGAATCACCGCGCGCCCATTGAGCCCCAACGCTTTGAAGGCGCGGTCAATCAACATCGCCAAGCGCGGCAGGTAGCCCGTGTCTTCCAAAATCGCGAACACCAAGAAAAAGAAAGTAACAATCGGCAAGATCAGCGCGATGGCGTAAGTCACCCCCAGCGTCCACACGCCGTACTCGCCTACCAACAACTCTTGGATGGGCTGCCACGGCACCGTCGCGCGCACAATACGCTCTACGAATGGGTTGATGTACTCGCCAAACAACCCTTCCTCGATGAGTTCGACCACCGTGCCCGCGCCAAAAATGCCCACAAACTGGTACAGCCCAAAGTACAGCACCAGCGCGAGGATGGGGAAGCCTGTCCACGGGTTCATACACAGCCAGCCGACCCACTCGGCAAAGGTGCTTGGGCGTGGTGGGGTGGTCGCGTGGGTGACTTGCGCCGCCAGTTGCTGGCTCCAGAGTTGGCGTTGGTGCTCGATCTGCCAAGCCAGTGGAGTGTCACCCGCGCGTTCCAGTTGCTCTTTGAGCTGGCGGATTTGCGCGATTGTGTGCGGGCTTTCTTGGGCGGATATCTCGTCCCAGATTTCGGGGTCGTCTTGCAGCAGCAAGAGGGCAAGCGTGCGGTAGCTAAGCGGATAGTCGCCGCGCAGCAAGGTTTGAATGTGCTCAACTGCCTGCTCAACCGCGGGCGGGTAGGTCAGCGTCGGCGGCAAGTCGTTCATAGATTAGCTCCTTCAGGGCGTCAATACCTTCGCCCGTTAGCCCCACAGTGGGCACCACGGGCACCCCCAGTTGCTGTTGTAGAGCCTCGATGTGAATGCTCAACCCAGCGCGCTCCAGTTCATCCATCATGTTCAGCACCAGCACGACGGGCGCGCCGCTTTCGATGAGTTGCACCGTCAGGGGCAGCATGCGAGCCAAGTTCTTGGCATCTACCACATGCAACACAAGGTCGGGGTGCTCTTGCAGCAGGATACGGCGTGCCACGCGCTCCTCGTCAGTAATCGGCATCAGCGAGTACATGCCGGGCGAGTCAATAATTTCAAACTCACGCCCGCGATGGCGCATCCGCCCTCGCGACACCTCCACCGTAGTGCCGGGGTAGTTCGAAACCGTGACATAACGCCCCGTGAGTTTGTGGAACAGCACACTTTTGCCCACGTTCGGGCTGCCCACAAGCAACACGCTCGGGCGCCGCCACACTTGCGTTTGCCTGCGCATTAGCTCCGATGGTGCCAGTGCCATTTTCCATAAATATACCCTTTAGCATGGCTAAATATCAAGGGGGGTGCCGAGAGCCGCCCATCCGACGAAGACCACACCCCATCCACAGGCGCGACTGACCATTTTCGTGGGTCTTTGCTTGCTACACAGGGGACGCTGCGCGCCAGCAAACGCGCCTATACCGAACGGATTGGGCTAGCCTTATGTTTTTGGAAGCGCGTCGCTAGTGCGTAGTTTTGCATAGAGCAGGGTATCATACATATAACCTTGTGGTTGTCGGTGAAACGATGGGAATACGATTTAGCGCAGAGGCGCCGCGCTATGTGCAGGTGCGCCAGTGGGTTGAACGGCAGATTTTGATGGGGCAACTCAAACCCGGTGATGTGTTGCCCCCAGAGCGTGAGTTAGCGCGCCAGCTGGGAGTTAGCCCTCTTACGGTGAGCCGTGCGTTGCAGGGGCTGGCCCAGGAAGGCGTGCTGATTCGAAAACGGCGTGTGGGCACGATTGTGGCGGAAAACCTCCCCCCGATGCTATTGCAGCGGGCGTTCACGGTGATGGCGCTGGGCACGGGCGCAGGCACGCGCCAGCCTGTTGACTTTTACTTCAGTAGCCTGCAGCGCAGCATCTTGAATGCGCTGGCGCCCCTTGGGCTACGTACCCTCTGGCTGGGCTATCAGATAGACCAGATTGAGCGAAACCTGCTCTCCTCGGAGTTTGTGGGGGTCTTGGCGATTGCACCTGCTGTAGAGCATGTTCCCCTCTTGCAAGACCTCTATCGGCGCGGTATCCCCGTGGTGGTTGTGGGCGCCAGCGACGAGTCGTGGCAAATACCTTCAGTGGATACTGACAACTACCGCGCCGCACGCGAGGGGGCAGAGTATCTGCTTGGTTTAGGGCATCGGCGGTTTATCGGGCTGTTTGGTGCGTTGGAGACCTTCAACTCGCGCGATCGCTGGCGCGGCTTCCGCGACGCGCTCCTCGAGGCGGGCATTCCTGAGGCGCATCTCTGGACTTTCGCTACTCCCTACGCTGACGAAATAGACGAAGCCAACCGCGAGGCAATTCGCACGGTGCTGCGCCTGCCCGACGGACCAACGGCGATTTTCGCAGGGGGATACTACCTGGCGTTAGCCGTGTTACAAGTGATTCGCCAGATGGGGTTGCGCGTGCCCGACGATGTGTCGCTGATTGGCTTTGATGACCCGCCTTCAGCCGCGCTTGCCACGCCACCATTGACCACTTTTCGCCAGCCGCTGGAGCAGCTGGGGGCATGCGCGGTTCAACGCTTGCTTGAGTTAGCGCGTGGGCAACGCCCTGAGCCGCTCCACGAGTTTTTGCCAATTGAGCTGGTGGTTCGCGCTTCCACTGCGCCGCCGCGCACAAGCAATCCTGCGCGGGTAGCACCGGGCAGTAGCTCCCCAGCGTCCTAACTCACCCCAAGTTGCTCCTTCTATAGATTCCTCGTCTGCGCCTCGGAATGACAAGAATGTTTTGCGCGCAAACCTTGTCTCTCCGAGCGCAGCGAGGAATCTGCACAAGCCCTTCGATTGAGACCCCTCGCTGCGCTCAGGGTGGTAGGTTTCGTGGCGACCACCAACGCTTGTTATTCTGAGCCGCAGGCGAGGGATCGCGTCCGGGCAAAGCAACTTGAGTTAGCTCAGTTCTTTGCTTCCGTGTCGGGCTTGCCCTGCAGTTTGGAGAGCTGCTCCGCCTTCTTGGCGTAGGTTTCAGGATCTTTCAAGAAGGTCGCTTTGCAGCCCTCGCACCCCACATAGTACACCTTGCCGTTGTACACAAGGCGCACGGCGGTTTCAGGTTCCAGCTCCTCACCCGACACGGGGCAAATAAGTTTATCGGAGGGCGCTTCGGCAGTTTGTGCGGGTTGCTTGCCACTGCAGCAGCTCGATTCTTGTTTGTTATCTTTTGTGCTGCAACAGCCTGAGTTGCTGTCTTTTGTGCTGCAACAGCCCGACTTGTTGTCTTTTGTGCTGCAACAATCTGAGCTGCAGCACCCCGACTTCGTGTCGGTTTTCGCTGCGGGCTTTGAGGTATTAGCGTTTGCAGCCGCCTGGATGTATTTCTGCGGCTCCTTCTGGAACTTTGCACGACAGTTGTTGCAGCAGAAATAGTAAGTCTTACCCTGATAGGTGTGTCGAGGAGCTTTCTTGAGGTCGGTCAACACCTCTCCTGAAACAGGGCAGCGCACTTGCTGCTTGTTATTGGCGGTCTGCTTCGTTGTAGGTTGGTTTGACTTCGTTTGGGCGGTTTGCACGAACGCGGTCGTGGTCAGCACAAAGCCCACCACAAACGCAGCGGCAGCGAGCGCGAAAGTACGCATAGTTACACGACACCTCCTATGGGGGCGATTATACCCCACCTACCTGGCTTCCAGTAGGTACAATCTGGGCTATGGAACGCTGGCTTGCCGATACGCTACGCGGTGTGCACGAACACTTGTTGCGGGCTGATGCGCCTGTGTGGGCGTCGTTGGGCACCTTGCTGCGCGATCTCAGCCTGAGCTGGAACTATTTGCCAGAAACGACCCAACGCGAGTTGGAGCTGATCTTGCAAAGCGTGCAACCGCTTAGCGAAGGCTCTGCCCAAGTGCTGCTGGAGGAGCTGAGCGCGTATGAGAAAGCGATTGGGCGTGCGTTGGCGCAAGCCCCGCTCATCCGCTACCCTGCGGTGCGCGACGCCCTGGTTGCTTATGAACGGATGAGTGTGTTGCCTGCAGAGGCGAATCGCACGCGCATAGAGGCGCTGCTTACTGCGGGCGCGCTTGCCGAGCCTCAGGCTGCTTTGCCCGCCCGCGCCGAGACACTGGTCCGCACGCTGTACGCAGGGCAACCGTTCTCCGAATACAACGCCAGCACTGCAGCACTGCTCGGTTTGGCATTTCTGCAAGCCAATGGCATCGCGGTCAGCCTCACCGAGGAGCAAGCCAGCCAGCTTGTGCACGCGCTTGCGCACCAACAGCCGCTTGCGCTGCCCGATACGCCCACTACGCCCGACCCACGCGCCTGGAGCGACATCCTCGACGAGCTGGCGATGCGCTACCGTGAGCCGCTTGCACGCACCGAGCGTGCCCTGCGCGAAACCCAACTGGTGCGCTTAGAAAACCTACCTGCCCCCATCCGCACTGCACGCCAACCCACGCCCGGACCAAGCTTTGAATGGCGCTACCTGACCCTGCAAGATTTGATTTGGATCAACACCGAAGTTACCAAGTCGCCTCAACGCTATAGCTACGACCGCTTGGAGGAAGCCACTTATTATCAGTACAGCTATCGTCAGAGCCGCGATGTGCCCTTGCAAGCGGCGCGATTCCTGTGGGGCTATCTGAAGTATCGCCCGTTTGCGCGTGGAAACCTCGCGACTGCGCTGATTGCTGTGCTGGCATTTTTAGAGGTCAACGGCTACGACACGCGCTTGCCTGCTGAGCAAGCGGCCGAGTGGCTTTTGCAAGTGGTGCAGCGGCGCAAGCACCCGCTGGATGCCATTCGCCAAATTGCTGCGCCCACGCCGCTCGGCAAACAGCCCACGCCTCTGCGTGAGTTAGTGCATCACCTGATTGAGCACTACGAGGACGCGCTCCACCGCCTGCATGAGCAGGAGTCAGCCCGTGTGCGCACCTGATAGCTGCACGATGGGCTTGAAGATCTGTTTCGCTTCGGCGTCGGCGAACGCTTGCTGGATGGCATCGGCACTGTAGCGTTGCACCAGCGGCTCCAGCTGCAGGCGTTGCGCGTGCACCAGGTGTAAGGCGAACTCCCACGCGTGGTTGCTGGAGCGCGAGCCAAGCACGGTTAGCTCTTTGATAAGGATTTGGTACCAATCCACCTGCACAGGTTCGGGGCGATAGCCAAACACAATCACGCGCCCCGCTTTGCGGGCAAGGCGCAAGCACCAATCGGCAGCGTCGGGCGAGCCCGCAGCGTCAATCACCACATCTGCTGTTATGGGGTTGTCTGCCCACGCCTCTGGTTCAAGGGCGACAATCGCGCTGAGTTGCTCGGCGACCGCGCGCCGGGCCGGGTCGCGTTCCAAACCCAAAAGACTGCGCACCCCCCACAGCCGTGCCAACTGCGCATACACCTGCCCGAAAAAACCCAGCCCCACAATCGCAACGGTTTCATCGGGCTGTGGGTTGGCAAGACGCATCCCCGCTACGCAGGTCGCTACGGGCTCCACCAGCGCATAGCGCGTCAAATCGGCGTCGGCGGCGTGGTTGGGCACGCGATACAGGTTGCGTAGCGGAGCAGTCAGATATTCCGCGAAGCCACCGTCTACGCTCAGCCCCAAATGCTCCAAACGGTCGCACAGATTTAGTCGTCCGCGACGGCAAAAATAACACGCACCGCACACTAACTGCGGGTCAACCACCACCACATCACCGACCTGCCACTCGTTAGGGGCATCCAACGGCAGGCTCACCACTTCTGCGACGATTTCGTGCCCCAAGGTCAGGGGCTGTTGACGCCAGTAGTAGTGCCCTTGCGTTTTGAGGTGAAGATCGGTGCCACATACGCCGCAGGCAATAACGCGCAGCAGTGCCTCGCCCACGCGCGGCTCTGGAATGGGCACTTGCTCCCAGCGCAGCTGGTTGGGCGCAACGAGGCGGTAGGCGCGCATAAGTTCAGGTACGGTAGTGGGCATTGAGTTGCACATATTCTGCAGTAAGGTCGCAGCCCCAGTAGTGAGCGTTGCCTGCGCCGTCGCGGAGCTGCAGCACGATGGAGACCTCCTCCGCTTGCATGCGGGCAGCCAACGCAGGTTCGTCATACTCGGCAGGGCGCCCATCGGCAAACACTAAAGTTTGCTGAAGGTAGAGTTTAGCGCGGTTGGGGTCGAACGGTACCCCCGCACGCCCAGCTGCAGCGATAATCCGTCCCCAGTTTGGGTCACCGCCGTGAATGGCGGTTTTGACCAGCAGCGACTCGGCGATGGTGCGGGCGATGCGTTTCGCTGTTGCGTGGTCGGCGGCGCCTTCCACGCGCACCTCGAAAATCCGCGTCGCGCCTTCGCCGTCGCGCACGATGCGCTTGGCTAAATGCTCGCAGACCGCAGTTAGTCCTTGCTCAAACGCCTCAAGCGCGGCTCCTTCTACTGCGACGCCCGAGACACCATTTGCCAGCGCGATTACCATGTCGTTAGTGCTCGTGTCGCCATCTACGCTGATTGCGTTGAAGGTGCGGTCAACCACACGCGTAAGGCACGCCTGTAGCGAGGCAGGGTCAATCTGCGCGTCGGTGGTAATGAACGCAAGCATGGTTGCCATGCTGGGGGCAATCATGCCCGCGCCTTTGGCAATTGCACCGATGCGCACTGTGCCCGCAGGGGTTTCTATTTCTATGGAGGCGCGTTTGGAGGCGTTGTCTGTGGTGAGGATGGCGTCGGCGGTTGCACGGTCGTCGCCGTCGCCAAGTCGCTCGAACGCCAGCGCGATGCCCGATTCCACGGCGTTCATCGGTAGGGGCACACCGATCACGCCCGTGGAGGCAACCACCACCTGCTTGGGCGGGCAGCCGAGCCGTTTGGCGACCAGCTCCGCCATGCGTTGGGCGTCGCGCATGCCTTGCTCGCCCGTAAGGCAGTTGGCGTTGCCGCTGTTGACCACAATCGCACGTGCTTTGCCGCCTGCCACCACCTGCTTCGACCACAGCACTGGCGCTGCTTGTACCTGATTCGTGGTGAACACGCCCGCTACGCTTGCCTCTGTTTCCGAGACAATCAATGCCAAGTCGAGCAAGCCTGGTTTTTTGATGCCGCAATAGACGCCCGCGCTTTTAAAACCGCGCGGATAATTCACACCTAACTGAACATTCAGTGCTACCATCGGGCGGGTATTGTACCTTTTAGAGCGGTTCAGGTACAATACAAAGGCGCGAGGGCTGCCGTGGAGGCGAAACGCGAACGGATTTTCGTGTTTGCGCGCACAGGGATTGGCGATATCGTGTACACCATCCCCGCGCTTCGTGCGTTACGTCGGCGTTTCCCCAACGCCCATATCACCATCGAGGCGGGCGAGCGGGGACATTCACTGCTACGCTACTGTCCTTATGTGGATGAGGTGTGGGTGCGCATCCGCCCGCGCGGGCTGCGCGGCAAACTGCGCAGTATTTGGAACCTCTACAAGGGCAAGTTCGACCGTGCGGTTATTTTAGACCGCAGCGATGAAAAAACGCTCCACACCTTCTTGGCGCGCATTCCCGAACGCTATGGGGTGCGCAAAAAGTTGTTCGGTAGGTTGCTCACTGCCAGCGTGGAGTGGGATCCAAACGCGCACGATATGAACGACCATTTCCGTCGCGTGGTGGAGTTGGTGGGCTGCGACACCAGCGACTGGCGACTGGAGTTATTTCCCGACCCAAAAGCGTACCAGAGCTTACCTGAGAAGTTGGCACAGGCGGGGTGGCGAGGCGAACGTCCGCTGATAGGCATCAACCCCGGCGCCAGCTCGCCTGAGCGGCTGTGGCTGCCCGAACGCTATGCCCAAGTTGCCGATGTGTTGCAAGCAGAGGGAATGCGCGTGGTGTTGCTGGGCAGCGCGGGCGAAATCGGCTTGGCAGAAGCCATCCTGCGCGCAATGCACAGCGAACCGCTGGTACTTACAGGCAAGCTTACGCTGGACGAGCTAATCGTGGCGATCAGCGGGCTGGATGTGCTCATCAGCGGCGACACAGGACCTGCCCACTTGGCAGCAGCGGTGGGCACACCTGTGGTGGGGCTGTATGGCGCGACTTCCGCGCGCCGCTACGGACCTGTGGGCGAGCGACATATTGTGATTGATAAATCCGCCCCCCAAGGCATGACTGCCATCACCGCCGACGAGGTTCTCCGAAGCGTGCATAAGCTGCTGTGTACCCACTATCAGCGATGCGAGTGACCTTCGCGACCCGGTACGATGGGTGGTTATGGTATGGCGGTGCCGAGACTCAAGCGGCGCAAACAGCCCTCGCCCTACAACACCTTGGCGTGGAGGTAGAGTTCTTTACGCCCCGAACCCACCAGTTAGGAACAATTGTGCATTTCTTTGGGATGTACGAACACTACAAGCCCGTCGCACATTATTGCCGCCAGCGCGCGGTTCCCACGGTGTTGTCTACAATCTTTTATCATCGATATGTCTCACTCTCCAACGTATTTCGTGCGATGCGCTGGATGATTCAAGCGCGGTTGGGGCGTTTGCGCAAGCATCCGCGGTTGGGCTTGCTCTGGCAGGTAAACTACTTGCTGCCAAATTCCCAAACAGAAGCACGCCAGTTGCAGCGGCTGTTCGGCATTCCAGACACGCGTATCACCGTAGTGCCCAACGGCGTGGAGACGCGCTTCGCCCATGCAACTCCTGAACTGTTTCGCGAACGCTTTCGGGTAAACGAGGAGTTTGTTTTGAATGTGGGTCGCATTGAAAGCCGTAAGAACCAGCTGCGCCTCATACGAGCGATTCGAGAGTTAGGCGTACCGCTGATTATCCTTGGGCAGGTTGCAGACCCACGTCTCTACAAACAGTGTCTCGAGGTTGGCAAAGACCTCGTGCGTATTCTTCCGCCTCTCCCGCACGATGAACCGCTATTAGCGAGTGCGTATGCTGCTTGTCGTGTATTTGCACTGCCCTCGCTTTTGGAAACCCCTGGGATTGCTGCTTTGGAGGCGGGTGTGGCAGGGGCACGCCTAGTGGTCACCCCCGTTGGGGGCGCAAAAGAATATTTCAAGCACTATGCTATCTACCCGAAGCCGACCTCGGTGGCTTCCATTCGCGAGGCGATTGCGCAGGCGTGGAGCCGCCCCCACGATGCGGCAGCGCAGCGCGAGCATTTGCTAAATAACTTCAGCTGGGAGCGCGTCGCTCAACATACCCTACAGGTTTATCGGCGCTGCTTACGAGAGGCAGGCATATGCAAGTAGCGTTTCTGCGCCTATTTCATGCGAACCCGTGGTTTAGCGGGGCACAGTTGCAAGCCCTTCACACCGCCAACGCTCTACAAGCTTTAGGGATTCGGGTGCGGTTTGTGGAGCCCGATTCTTTGCCCGAGGCGGACTTGCTGCACGCATTTGGGCTATACCCCGACTACCTGTCAACGGTGGCGGTCTATCGAGCGCGGGGTGTGCCTGTGGTGGTTTCCCCTATCTTTTTCAAGGATATCAGTCGCTGGTGGGGGCGATTGCGCGTGCACACGGCGTTCTTGTGGGAGGGTCGCCAGCGACGCTACCAACAGCAGCGCGCACTTTTGAGGCAAGCGCATCATTTATTGCCCAACACACACGCGGAGGCGGCGCAAGTGCAGCGCTATTTCCGCGTAGATACTCCTGCAACCGTTGTACCGAATGGCGTGGATGCTCGCTTTGCCACAGCAGACCCACGCCTGTTCCGCGAACAGTTTGGCATCAAGCACGATTTCGTGCTGTGCGTGGGGCGCATTGAGTGGCGCAAGAACCAACTGCGCCTGATTCGCGCGTTGCAAGGCACGGGCATCCCGCTGGTGCTTATTGGGCAACCGATTTCAAAGCGATACCTGAGGCACTGTGAGCGTGCCGCACAACGCACGTCCGTGCTGTTTCTGCCGCCACTGCCCCACGATAGCCCTCTACTTGCCAGTGCGTATGCCGCCTGTCGCGTGTTTGCGCTGCCTTCGCTACTGGAAACGCCAGGGCTGGCTGCCTTAGAGGCAGGGGTGGCGGGGGCGCGCGTGGTGGTCACGCCCTACGGCGGCGCGCCAGAGTACTTTCGGCAGTTTGCGCGCTATCCTAATCCGCGTTCAGTGGCGTCGCTGCGTGCGACTATTTTAGAAGCGTGGGATGCCCCTCACGACGCCGATGCCCAACGCCATTTCCTGCTGAGCCGCTACACATGGGAGCACGTGGCGCAACAAACGCTGGCAGTTTATCGGCATGTGCTTGACTCGTAAGCCGTTCACGGCTAAGAAAAAACCTGCTACCTACCAGAACCTGCGCACATATGGACAAAATCGTGCCTGGTTCCCCTCAACTTTAGCAGGAATCAGGAAACACTTGCGGTATAAACGAAGCATACGCAGGCAACTGCGCCTGCGAATCTGTCATAGGAGGGAGGCTTATGCAATTCTATAGCGTCAAAGAGCGCCGCATGGTGGAGGTGCCCGATGATCAGGTGCGTACCGAAAAGTACGAGCGCGTCACCAAATCGGGCGCTAAACAGGTGCGCTATGCCCTGAAAGCCGAATACAACGGGCAAAAGCTCACCAAGTTCGTTGACGAGGCGACCTACCGCAAGTTCGGCGGCAAGTAAGGCATAGCGACGGAGACCCCCACCTAGGGGGGTCTCTCCTCTGGCATTGGGGTACACTAAGGGGCGTGGAAACGGCGACGCTGAAAAAGCCGACGCTGCCACCGATTATTGAGCGCGTCTGGCTCGATGAGCGCAAAATCAAACGCGCAGTCCGACGCATCGCCCGACAGATCGACCGCGACTACGCCGGGTTAGTGCCCCACTTAGTCACCGTCATGAAAGGCGGCGTGTTTTTCCTAACCGACTTAGCACGCGCGCTCACTATCCCCCACACGCTGGACTTTTTAGCCATCACCAGCTACGGCACACACTCTCAGTCGGGCGAGGTACGCATCACAAAAGACTTAGACGAGCCTATCGCAGGCAGGCATGTAATCATCGTCGAGGACATCTTGGACACGGGGCTAACGCTTGCTTACATCTACAAAAACTTAGAGCGTCGCAAGCCCGCCAGCCTCAAAGTATGCGTGTTCTTAGACCGCCCCTATCGGCGGTTGATTGACATTCCCATCGCCTACAAGGGCTTCGACGCCCCCGACGAGTTTCTGGTGGGCTACGGCTTAGACTGGCGCCAGCAATATCGCAGCCTGCCCTACATCGGTATCATTAAGCCTGAGATACTGCGTGTAGACATGCAAGGGTAAACCGATGCGCACCAGCGTGCTTATCTGGATTGCGATGTTGTTGATTGTGGTATTGTTTACCGCCTCGCTGGTAGTTGCTTATCAGGTGACGGGCGGCGGCGCAGTGACGGGTGCCAACAAGCCTGCAGTTCCACCCGAGCGGCTGGTGCTCAACTCGGCTGATGTGGTGGTTGAAGGATGCATCGCTCCCTTACCATCGGGCGAGCAGGAGGTGCGCCTCAAGCTCTACAACACCGCACTCACTGCCCTGCGCGAAATTGAACTGACCGCGTTGCTGGACGGTAAGCCCCCCAAAGCCCCCAAAGTACCGATAACTATCCGTCGTTTTCCGCGGCGTGTGCAGCCCGAGGTGCACCTGCTGTTCG
Organism: Armatimonadota bacterium; assembly: GCA_030550775.1. Lineage (GTDB taxonomy): Bacteria > Armatimonadota > Fimbriimonadia > Fimbriimonadales > GBS-DC > GBS-DC. Next base: position 90,944 of record JAUQOS010000001.1, on the reverse strand, counting down.
ACAAAACGCGCCAGCCGAACCTGTATGTGCGTGTGCGTTATCAGTGGGGGCTACTGGCGACGGGCGCAGGTGTGGTTGAAGCAACAAAAACACTCACCCGATGCCCCGAAACCCCGTAGAAACTTGCCCCAAGGAGGTTGCCGTTGGAGGAACTGCTGTTATGGATTCCCAGTCGTGGCAAACGCATGGCGGGTGTGTTGCACCTGCCTGAGGGGCAGCGGCGCGCGCCGGCGGTACTGATGTGCCATGGTTTCACTGGGCACAAAGTTGAGAGTCACCGCCTGTTTGTGCACGCGGCACGCCACCTCGCCCAACACGGGTTTGCAGTGCTGCGTTTTGATTTTCTCGGCTCGGGCGACAGTGAAGGGCGATTCGAGGAGATGACCATTCGCGGCGAGGTGGAAGATGCCCTGAACGCGCTGGCGTTCCTGCGCGAGCAGCCGCGCATAGACCCTACTCGCTTGGCGATGTTGGGCTTCTCGTTGGGGGGCTGTGTGGTGGCGTTGAGCTTACCGCGCGCAGGAGCGATTAAGACCATCGTGTTATGGGCGCCCGTCTCCAACCCGATGCGCTGGATGCCCCCCAGCGGCGTGCCCGACCGCCCACAGAATCGTGGAGGCTACTTGGTGGGGGTTGCGTTTTTCCGCGAACTGCCTGAACTTAAGCCGCTGGAGAGCGTGCGCGGCTATCGGGGCAGTGTGCTAGTGCTGCATGGGAGTTCAGACCAAGCCGTTAGCGCCGAGGAGGGGCGTGCTTACGAGCGCGCCTTCGTAAATGCCCAGCGGTTCGAGTTCCGCCTTATTGAGAACGCCGACCATACCTTCACTCAACCTGAAGCCGAGCAGACGCTGATTGCCCACACTACGGAATGGCTGAAGGCGTGGTTGTAGCGGGGGGTGGCTCGGTAGCGCGTTTTGCCCAGTGTAAGATCGTTTGCAACACGCCTTCACCGCATAGATAAAAGTTGCGCAAAATCAACCGTTCCTCGGTGCTGTGGATGCGATCGGCACCCGTGGGGAACACGAGGCACTGAATGCCCTTGAGGGCAAACGCGTTCGCGTCGGTGCCACCGCCTGTGCGCTCCAGCTTCGCCTCTAAGCCGATTGCCCGCAACCCTTCCACTGCGGCCTGCACAATCGGAGCGTCGGGCGACAAGCGCACTGCCTCGAAGGTTTGGCTCAGGTTCACCTCCACCTTGCCTTCCATCTCGCGAGCAACCTGCTCGCAGATGGTTTTCCAGCGTTCAGCAAGCGTTTGCACGCGCTGCGGATCAAAGCTGCGGAACTCGCCCACCAACCGCACGCGCTCGGGCACGATGTTCATCGCCTGACCGCCCTCAATCACGCCCACATTAGCAGTGGTTTCCGCATCCAGTCGCCCCCAGCTCATCTGCGCGATGGCGCGCGCAGCCATCGCGATGGCGTTCCTGCCTTTTTCGGGTTCTGCGCCCGCGTGCGCCGCCTTACCGTAGAACACTACCTCAAACTTCCAGTGCGTGGGCGAGCCGATGTAAAGCACCTGCGGGTCTTCACCCCCGTCAATCACCAGCCCCGTGCGGGCACGCAGTTGGCGCGTGTCAAACACCTTCGCACCTTGAAGCCCCTTCTCTTCGCGAATGGTAAACACCACCTCCAGCGGTGGGTGGGGCAGATTCCGTTCTTTGAGTGTGCGCAGAACTTCCAAAATAATCGCCACGCCTGCTTTGTTGTCTGCGCCCAAAATAGTGCGCCCATCAGTGCGGATTTCGTTCGCATCGCGCACCAGCTGAATACCTGCAGTGGGCTGCACGGTATCCACGTGGGCATTCAGCAGCAGGGGCGGAGCCTCTACCGTGCCCCTAAAGCGAGCAAATACATTACCGCCCGTGCCGCCAATCTGCTTACTCGCTTCATCCACCACAACAACCTCTGCCCCCAGCGCGCGCAACTGCTCTGCCACAAAAGCGCACATCTCTGCCTCGTTTTCCGAGCCGCTGTCAATCCGTGCCATCTGCATAAATAGCTGCGTCATCCGTTCGTGGTTCAGCAGAGGTTGATAGGTTTGTGCGTGCGCCCCAAAAGCAAGCAGCACCCAAAGCAGGCTCAGGCATCTCATAGCACGCGGAATTATACCGTTGCTTGATTGTTCCCGAACCTCTTCGCGCGAGGCTACTTGCAGAGGGCAGGTTGTTTTGACCTTCCTTCGTGGGATTCAACAGGGGTCCATCGTCTAAGTTTCACCACGCACCTATGGCGGTGATTTTCCAACTCTGCCCACCTCCTGTAGGTGCCCCCTATTGCGTAGGGGAAACCTCATCTTTGTCACTTTGCACGATTTACGCTGCATCTTGTGCATCAGCGGGGCACTGTGCCTCTACAGACTGTGCTTTTGTGCGAAGTGACAAACGTCAGTTCCCCTCACGAAGTGAGGGGAACCAAACCTCTAACGGTTCCCCCTACAAGTAGGGGGAACCTAAAGGAGGGGGTTCGGGAAAAGCGAGCAATAGTCGGGCAGTTGAGGCAGAACTCCGTACCCTTGTCAGAACCTGCAAGAAGGGAGGCAGAACCGGAAAACCTGCTGCAAGAAGCGCGGTACAACTCAGGCAGTGTACCCTTGTCGGACATTGATGCCCCCTCCAGAGCATTTTGGAGATTCCGATAATCGCTGTCAGGAGGCAGAAGGAGGATGCATACCACCACAACAAACTTGCTGTACCAGTTGCGTATTAGCGAGCAGGGTCTCCAGCTGAGGCGCGAGTTTCTACGCCTGACTGACTCTGAAATCGAGTTGCTAAGCAAATATGCCAACTGGATGGAACGAGTTGCGCCCCAGTACGTCCGCGATTTTTATGACTTCCAGTTTGAGTTCCCTGAGACTCGCGCCTTCTTTGAGCAGTATGCGCAAAAGAAGGGCATTTCGCTTACCCAGTTACGCGCCGCGCTTGAACAAGCCCAAGCGAACTATCTGCTGGACATTTTTCGGGAGGCACGGCGTGGTGGTGCGTTCGGCGCAGAGTTTTTCGAGCGTCGCCTGCGAATAGGCTATGTGCACAACACAATTGACCTGCCGCTCAAGTGGTACTTGGGCAGTTATGGGTTGCACATAAGCTTGTTGGCGCGCTACATTCGCGACTCCCAAGAGATCCCTGCCGAGGAAGGGCGTGAGCTATTTCAAACCATTGTGCGTGTATTTCTGTATGATATCCAAGCAGTGCTGGACTCATTTGTGCTGATGCTGCTTCAGGATTTTGGTTTAGACCTGGGGGCTATCCGCGTGGAGTCGGCACGTCACGACCTGACGGATTACCTGGGCGATATCCGCCACTTGTTCGTGGAAGCCATTGGCTCTGCGATTGACGCTGGTGACGAGATCGTTGCTGCCTCGTATCAGTTGAAGAATACCACCGAGCAAACACAGCAGGCAATCAGTCAGATTGCTGCGGCGATTGAGCAGGTTGCTCGCGCCAGCGCCCATCAAGCTGCACAGATTCATCACGCGGCAGAGTCGGTGCGAATGCTTAGCGAAGGTGTGCAGACAGTTTCGCAAGGTGCTCAAGAACAAGCCGAAGCAGTGCAGCGTGCCAATCGCGCCATTGAGCAGGTGGGGGCGAACATTCGAATGACCGCCGAGAAAGTCGGCGCGATGGATGAGCATTCGCAGCGCATCGGTGAAATCATTGAGGTCGTAAACCAGATTGCGTTCCAGACAAACCTACTTGCGCTGAACGCAGCCATCGAGGCGGCACGCGCGGGTGAGGCGGGACGCGGCTTCGCAGTGGTTGCAAAAGAGGTGCAGCAGCTTGCCGAGCGGTCTGCCCAAGCGGCAAAAGATGTGGCGCGTCTTGTCAACCAAATCCGCGCAGTGGTCAGTGATGCGGTCGGCTCGATGGAGCGTTCCATTCGGCAGTTTGAGCAAGAACTGGCCGTCGCTGTAGGTGAGGTAGACAAGATTGTCTCACGCTACCGCGAGATTGCGATGCAGATGGCTCGCGGTGCCGAGCAAGTGCGTCAGGCGATGGACGAGGTTGCCAGCTCGGGCGAGCAGACCAGCGCCGCCGCGCAGGAAGTGAGTGCATCTAGTCAAGAGCTGGCGGCGCAGTCGCAGGAAGTGGCGCGCTGGGCCAATCAACTTTACGAGATCGCGCAACGACTCAATCGCGCGTTGAGCGCGTTCCAACGGCGCCAACACCAACACACCTCGCGCGCCGCGTAAGCGTAACTCCGCAGCTCGTCGCATCAGCGAGATTGAACCCCATCGTCAGCGAAGGTATCCATGTGCATCCGCGTGCCTCCAAGGCGCTATTGGTGCCTTCGCTGACAACTTTCCCGTCACGCAGTGCTCACCCGTTTCTTTGCGCAGAGCAATAAGTCCCTCAAAGATTAGATCGTCCCTATTCCACCCTACTTCGCCTCCCTCCCTGAGGTTTCCCCGCTTCGCGGGGGAACCGAAAATCAGCTCGGTTCCCCCTACGCAGTGAGGGGAATCTTAAGGAGGGGGTTTACTCGGTCCCGTACGACAGCTTGGAGACGATTTTACCCTTGAGGGACTTGGTGGCAGACACGCCTGATGGGTGCTGCAAAACCCCCTGCAGAAAACAGACGAAATCGCAAGAATTAACACAAGGGGCATTGATGCGAATCAGCACCTATTGGCAGTTTCGGCAGATGGAGCGCGTTGCCGAGCAGAGCATAGAGCGTATGTCGCTGTGGCAGCGGCGCACGGCAACGGGCAAGCGGCTGGAGCAGCCGTCGGATGACCCCGTTGGCACGGTGCACGCGCTGTTGCTGCGCGCCCAAGTCGCCCAAATTGACCAATATGGGCGCAACATTCGCGAGGCGCGTCTATTTTTGCAAGCCACCGAGCAGGCGTTTGCCGACATCGGCGAGCTATTGCACCGCACGCGCCAGGTGATCACCCAAGGCGCCAACGACACCAACGACGCTAACGCCCGCGAAGCGCTCGCCCGCGAAATCCGCGAAATCCGAAACCGCCTGTTGCAAATCGCCAACCAACGCCCCGACGGCGAGCGCCACTTATTCAGTGGGCAAGCCACCCACCGCCCTCCGTTGGTTGTGGCAGGCGGCATGGCGACCTACGACGGCGACAACAACCCCATCTTGGTCAACATCGCGCCCGACCGCGTGCTTGCAATCAACTTCTCAGGCGCGCGCTTAGCTGATCTCTACAACAAGCTTACCGAGGTGGAAAATCATCTGCTTACCAACAACAGCCTCGCGCTTTCAATGGACGACCTACGCGACATAGAGCAGTATCAGCAAGAGTTTCACCGTTATCGGGGCGAGGTGGGTGTACGCCTGCGCGAAATCGCCGCCTACGAGCAAATCCACCTTACGCGACGCGACCAACTGACGGGCAACCTCGCCGATATAGAAGAAATAGACTTAGCAGAAGCGATTAGTAAACTCAAACAGGCAGAACTTAGCTATCAAGCGTCACTGCACATTTTCGCCCGTGTGCAAAATGCAAACCTGTTCGATTTCCTGCGCGGAGGGTAGCCGATGGAACTGGAAACCACACGATTCGGTACAATTAGGATACGACCAGAAGACATCATCACCTTTGAGGACGGCTTGGTGGGTTTGGGGCAATATCGCCAGTTTGTGTTGATTCAACACGCCGACGACAGCCCGTTTTGGTGGCTGCAGTCGGTGGAGGAGCCGAGCTTGGCGCTGTTGCTGATTGATCCGTGGTACTTCTGTTCGGACTACGAGGTGGTATTGTCGGACGAGGAAGTCGTGCGACTGCAGTTGAGCGAGTCGACGCCGAAGGTGGTGCTTACCACGGTGACGATCCCCCGCGGTAAGCCTCATGCGATGACTTCGAACCTGATGGCGCCGCTGGTAATTAACTTGGAGGCGCGTTTGGGGCGGCAGGTGATTTTGGAAGATGAGCGGTATCATACGCGCCATCCGATTTTGCAAGAGATGTGGCGCAGTGTGCAAAGTGCACAGGCGACGGGCTGAGCGCCTGCGCCACGGAGGGCTATGGGCATGTTGGTGCTAACACGCAAGGTGAACCAAAGCATAATGATTGGCGACGAGATTGAGGTCGTCGTGCTGGAGGTGCGGGGCGAGCAAGTGCGCCTTGGCATCAAGGCACCGCGCCACATTGCGGTGCACCGGCGCGAGATTTACGAAGCGATTCAGCAAGAGAACCTACGCGCGGCGCAGGCACAGCCCGCCGATGTGCCCACGCCCACCCAACAGGTCAAAAGCGCCTCCTAACTACAACGCCGCCACCTCGGGATGCTTGCTGAAGAATCGCTTCAGCGCGGGCCACACATCCTCCTTGGAGGTGATTTTCACAATCACGACACGCGGGTCGTCGTGAAACGCTTCGCTAAGGGCTTGCCCCAACGGCGCCAAACCGCCCGAGCTGCCCCACAAGTCGTTGGCAATCTCGCCGTAGCCCACAAGGTTGGAGTACTCCACTAACTTGCGCATATACTCCACCACCTCGTGGTCGCCCCAGTTATAGCCGTCGGAGAACATAAACGGGTAAATGTTCCACTCGCGTGGGTTGTAGCGCTTCTCAATGATTTCCAGCGCGAGTTTGTAGGCAGCCGAGAGGCGTGTGCCCCCTGAATCGCCTGCTGCGAAGAACTGATGTTCATCCACCTCTTTGGCTTCGGTGTGGCAGGTGATGAACACAATTTCGGTTGCGGTGTATTTGGTGCGCAGGAAGCGCACCATCCAGTAGTAGAAGCTACGGGCGATATATGCTTCGAACTCGCCCATGCTGCCCGACACATCGCGCATGGCGATCACCACCGCGTTGCGCTGTTTTTCGGGCACAATTTCCCAGCTGCGGAAGCGCATATCCTCGTCGCGAATCTCCCAGCCAGGCTTGCCTTCCAAGGCGTTGCGCTTCCAAGCGTTGATGAGTGTGCGCTTTTTGTCTAAGTTCGAGCGCGGACCACGCCGTGCGATGGTGTCGAAGCGAACCTGGTCGGCTAAGATATCTTTGGTGCCTTTTTCGCGCAGGTTGGGCAGATGCAGGTCTTCGAACACCATCTGCACCAGCTCTTCGATGGTGAACTCGGCTTCGTAGAAGTCGACGCCAGGTTCGGTGCCTGCTTGTTTGCCAGCGCCTTGCCCTTGCTGCCCTGAACGCCCAATCACATCGCCAGGCTGGCTGCCGCCGGGACCTTGCCCCACGCCTTTTTTGCCGTGCGGGTCGTACCGGATGCGGGGCAGTTCCAGTCCGCGAATAGGAATCTTGATGATTTTGCCGTCTTCGGCGGTGATGATGTCCTGCTGTCCGATAATCTCGCCGAGATTTTGCTTGATGACCTCTTTGACTTTCTCGTTATGGCGCAAGCGATCTTTTTCGGCGCGGCGGTGCAAATCCCATGCGTCGACTGAGAGCCAATAGCCTTGTTTTTCGTATGCCACGATGCTCGCCCCCTAAATCTATGATACCATGAGTATCGGCAGAAGTTCCGCTTAGGGTCAGCCCCCGCACCACGGGGTTGACTCCACGCGATTTAAACGGGTATACTGCCCCTGCTTTGCGACCGAGGTCGCAGGGCACGAGACCGTTGTCAAGGAGGGCAAGCCATGGGCAAACTTACCCGTTGGGGGCTGGTCGCCCCGCTCGTGAGCCTGATGGTCGCAGCCTCGGCGCAGCAGACAATTACTTATACGGTCAAGAAAGGCGACTCGCTTTACACGATTGCGCATCGGCATGGTCTGCGCCTGCCTGATTTGTTGCGAGTCAACAATCTGCGCAACCCGCATGCGCTGCAGGTGGGCGATCAAATCAAGATTCCCGTTCCGCGCAACTCTGCGGCGAGTCGCGTGCAGACTGGCAGCGCCCGCTCGAGTGCCCCCGCATCGGGCTGGGCGGAACTCAACAAAGACCGCATCAACGTCCGCAGCGCGCCTGATGTATCTGCCAAGCGCATCACCATTGTGGATCGGTGGACGAAAGTGCAGGTGTTAGCACGGCAGGGCGAATGGAGTCGCGTGCGCTTGGCAAACGGGCGCGAGGGCTGGGTCAAAAGTGAGTATCTCAGCCCGACTAGACCGCCTCAACAAGCGAAGCAAGTAGTTTCTCGAGCAAAGCGAACGGTGCGTGAGCCGTCGCGCGCGCAGATGCTTGCAGCTGCGCAGGCAGCGGGGCTTCCTGAAGCCGTGCGAAGTGCGATGGCATATTTGGGCACACGCTACCGCTACGGTGGTAGCGGCTCGCGGGGCTTTGACTGCTCCGGCTTCACGATGCACATCTATCGTAAGCACGGCATCCATCTACCCCACAACTCCAGCGCGCAGTACCGCGTGGGCGTGCCTGTCGCACGGCACGAGCTGAAGCCGGGCGACTTGGTGTTCTTCCGCACGCGCGGGCGTGGCATCTCGCATGTGGGCATCTACATCGGCGACGGCAAGTTCATTCACGCTTCCAGTTCGCGGGGGCGCGTGCGCATCGACACGCTCCATTCAGGCTATTACCAGGAGCGTTATGTCGGGGCACGCCGTGTCGTGCGACGCTGAAAGGGCTGCGACATCCCCCAACGCGCAAGGCGATCCCTTGCTGTTGGGGGCGACCCCTGCTTAGCCCCGCAGCTGCTTGAGCCGCTCTTGCATCTTTTCTACCAGCAGGTGTGCCTGCGCGTCGTAGGCGACCTTGTCCTGCCAAGTGTCGCGCGGGGTCAACAGTTCGTCGGGCACACCGGGAATGTGCGCAGGCACTTCCCATCCGAACACGGGATCCGTGCGATAGGGCACTTCCGTAAGCACGCCGTTGAGCGCAGCACGAATCATCGCTCGCGTATACTGAATGGGAATCCGATGCCCCACGCCGTAAGGTCCGCCTGTCCAACCTGTGTTAACCAGCCACACTTGGGCGTGGGACTGGCTGAGCTTTTCGGCAAGCATTTGTCCATAGCGCGCGGGCGCCATCGGCAAAAACGGTGCCCCAAAACACGCGCTGAAGGTCATCTCTGGGGTGGTGATGCCGCGCTCGGTGCCCGCCACTTTCGCAGTGTAGCCCAGCAAGAACATATCCATCGCCTGGGGAATGCTCAGGCGGCTCATCGGGGGCAGCACGCCGAACGCATCGGCTGCTAAGAAAAACAGATTGCGCGGGTGCCCCCCGATGCCGGGCAGCACCGCACCTTCGATGTAGTCCACAGGATACGCTGCGCGCGTGTTTTCGGTAATAGAGGCGTCGGCATAGTCGGGTTCGCGCGTTTCGGGGTTGACCACCACATTCTCCACGACGCTACCGAAGCGAATGGCGTTCCAGATTTGCGGTTCGTTTTCGCGCGAGAGGTTGATGCACTTGGCATAGCAGCCTCCTTCGAAGTTGAAAACGCCCGTATCGCTCCAGCCGTGTTCATCGTCGCCAATCAGGCGTCGCTCAGGGTCTGCCGAGAGCGAGGTTTTGCCCGTGCCGCTCAGCCCGAAAAAGAGTGCAACATCGCCTTCAGCACCAACATTCGCCGAGCAGTGCATCGGGAATACGCCCTGCAACGGCAAAATGAAGTTCATGACGGTAAAAATCGATTTTTTGATTTCGCCAGCATAGCCTGTGCCCGCAATCAGCACGATGCGCCGCCGAAAATCGAGCGCAATTACCACTTCGCTGCGCGTGCCATCGATCTTGGGGTCAGTTTTGAAGTTGGGCGCGTGCAACACCACAAAGCTGGGTCGGAAGTGCGTAAGCTCCTCGCGTGAGGGGCGGATAAACAACTGCTTGGCAAACAGATTGTGCCACGCCATTTCGGTAATCACGCGCACGCCGATGCGGTAGCGTGGGTCTGCCCCGGCGAAGCAGTCTTGCACATAGAGTGGGCGATGCGCTAAGTAGGCGGACACGCGCAGCAACAGCCGTTCGAACACTTCGGGTGCCATCGGCTGGTTGACCGCCCCCCAGTCAATGTCCGTCTCGAACTCAGGATGGCGCACCACGAACTTGTCTTTGGGGGAGCGTCCCGTGTATTGTCCTGTGCGGGCGATGAGCGCACCGTTCGACGCCAGTTGGGCTTCCCCATTCAACACTGCATGCTCAACTAAATGAGCCACTGAAAGATTGTGATACAACGGATTGGCTTGACCTAAGAGTGCATCGATTTCGCGGTTGTCTGCCTCTGCAGTCCAATCAATCGGCATCGCTGAACTCCTCCTATGCCTCGCTCCTCTTTGAGCGAGGGTAGTTGCCCGTGGAGTGCATTAAGCATACCTAATGGGCTTTGGTGGTGGGAAGGGGTGCGTGCCTCGAGGGTCAGGTTTCCAAAAATCGCACGGCGGCAGGCGGGGTAATGCCCGCTGCAGCGCCGCGCGCGAGGAACTCCACGATGGCGCGTTTGCCCCGCTCGCCCATATCAAGGGTGAGTTCGTTCACATACATACCCACGAAGCGGTCGGCGGTTGCGGGGTCGATTCCGCGCCCATATTGGAGGGCGTATTCGAGGGCGCGTTCGCGATGGTGCAGCCCTAACTGAATGCTTTCGCGGAACGCGCGAGCGATTTCGCGTTGGATGGGTTCGGGCAGGTCGGCACGCACGGCGTTGATGCCCAGCGGCAGGGGCAAGCCTCCCGTTTCAGTATGCCACCACGCGCCCAAATCCAGCAATAGGTGCAGCCCCGCTTGCTGGTGCGTCAGTTGCCCCTCGTGAATCAGCACGCCCACAGGCACCTCACCGCGCTGCACGGCGGGCATAATCGCGTCGAAGGGCATCGCCACCGTGCGGGCGTCGGGCAAAAACAGGCGCAGCGCCAGATACGCGCTGGTGAGGTAGCCGGGTACTGCGATTGTCAATTCGCGCAGCTGCTCCAGCGGAATCGGCTCGCGTGCCACAAGCATCGGTCCATAACCGTCGCCGAAGCTGCCGCCTTGCCGTAGCACAATGTACTTGTCTGCCACATAGGCGAGGTTATGCACCGACATTGCGGTGAACTCCAGCGTACCATCGCGCGCCCATTCGTTAAGGGTTTGGATATCGCGCAACACATGCTCAAACTGCAGGGGCGTTTGCACCAAGCCTGCGCTTAGTGCCCAAAACATGAAGGCGTCATCGGCGTCGGGGCTGTGTCCTAAGCGGATGGTCATGGCTGGCTCCGTGAGGCGGTGGCGATGGCTTTTTGCTTGGCTTCGGCAAAGCCCTGCGCGATGGTGTTCGCGATTTCCTCGTCGTAGATGGGGAAGATTTGTACATCAGAGGGCTGTAGCATGGAGAACCGGCTCATCAGCCACCAGCTGCTGGCGACTTCGGAGCTGATGATGGGCGCAGCCCACGGCTGTTCGCCCACGACCACCAGCAGGCGTTGGTCGCGCAGTTTTTCGCCTAAGACGCGACTGCGGGCAAGCTGTTCGCGGGCATAGTGCCACAGTCGGGCACGCCCTTCGGTGGTCAGGCGCAGGTGCACCACATAGTAAGCGCGTTGGGCACGCAGCGTTTCTGCTTCGCGCGACTCGACCCACACTTTCTCGATGTGTTGCTCGGTCAGCACCACGGGCAGCGTGCGCATAACTTCTTCCATAGGTACGCGACGGAAGTTCTGCTGGTCTTCAGTGCCGAACTCGGGGCGTTCAAACGCTATCTCGCGCAGCATCTCCACAACTTTCGGCACTTCGTGCGTAATGATGATTTTCCAGCGTCGCTCTTCCATTTCAACGGCGGGGAAGCCGAACACCGTGAACTGCGAAGGGCGAAGTGTGCTTAGCTGCATGCGGCTGGCTTGGTAATAGCCAACGCCGATGTTGCCCACATACAATAGCAGCAACACCCCCGCAACGCCGAGTGCAATTCGCGTGGTGGAGCGCTGAGCCGAGCGCATAGCAAGTGCAAGTATACCCACTATGCGCTCTGGATTAGTGCAAAAACTTCGCTGCGAGCCAACGCTCGGCGTCCAGCGCCGCCATACAGCCCGTACCAGCTGCCGTAACGGCTTGGCGATAGACTTTATCCATCACATCGCCTGCAGCGAACACCCCTTCCACGCTGGTGTAGGTGCCGTTGCGGGTGATGATGTAGCCTTGCTCGTCCATCTCCAGAATGCCCTGAAAGATTTGCGTGTTGGGCGAGTGCCCGATAGCGATGAACACTCCATCAATCGGGAAGTCATACTCTTCGTTGGTTTTGAGGTTACGCAGGCGCACGCCCGTCACTTTGCCTTGATTGACATCGTAGATGTCGCGTACCACAGTGCTCCAGATGAACTCAATTTTGGGGTTGCGGAAGGCGCGTTCCTGCATAATCTTGGAGGCACGCAGCTCGTCGCGGCGGTGTACCACATACACCTTCTCGCAGTGATTGGTGAGGTAGAGCGCTTCCTCCATCGCGGTGTCACCGCCCCCGACAACGATGACTTTTTTGCCGCGGAAGAAGAAGCCGTCGCAGGTGGCGCATGCCGACACGCCGCGCCCTTTGAGCTTTTCCTCGCTTTCCAAGCCGAGCCACTTGGCAGATGCGCCTGTGGCGACAATCACGGCAAGCGCGCGATATTCGGTGCCCGCGTCGCTCCACAAGCGGAACGGATGCTCGTTGAAGTCTACTTTGATAATTGTTTCATACATAATCCGTGTGCCAAACCGCTCCGCCTGCTGACGGAACAGTTCCATCAGTTCAGGTCCTTGAATGCCTTCGGGAAAGCCGGGGTAGTTCTCGACATCGGTGGTTATCATTAGTTGTCCGCCGGGTTGAACGCCCGCAAACAGGAGCGGTTGCAGGGCGGCACGCGCGGCGTAGATTGCCGCCGTGTAGCCCGCTGGCCCCGAGCCGATAATAATCAGCTTCTCTACACCTTCCATAGCGGTTAAACAGTGTACCTGCTGTGGTGTCTTAGGTATACCTACAGCGGGAGTCGGCTATGGTAGGTTCGCTGCCGTCGTTTGTTCGGGTAGTGGAGGTGGGCGCGCGCGATGGTTTACAGAACGAACCAACCACCGTGCCCACGGAAGTGAAGGTGCGCTTTATTGAGATGCTGGCTGATGCGAGCTTGCCGATGGTGGAGGCGACTGCCTTCGTTAGTCCCAAGTGGGTGCCTCAGCTGGCTGACGCAGAGCATGTGCTGAGCCAACTCCGTCGGCGGGAGGGAGTGCGCTATCCTGTGCTAGTGCCCAATCTCAAAGGGCTGGAGCGTGCGTTGCAAGCAGGCGCCACGGAAGTGGCGGTTTTCACCGCCGCTTCCGAAAGCTTTTGCCAGCGCAACCTGAACCGCAGCATCGAGCAGTCGCTGCACGAGTATGAAATGGTGGTGCGCGAGGCGAAGGCGGCGGGCTGTTGGGTACGCGGCTATATTTCCACTGCGCTGATGTGCCCTTACGAGGGCGAAATCTTACCAGACGCGGTTAAGCCCATCGTAGAGCGCCTCTTGGCAATGGGCGTGGACGAGGTGAGTTTGGGCGATACCATCGGCGCCGCGGTTCCCACTCAGGTGGCACGCCTCACAGAGGCGTTACTGCCCATCCTGCCTCCCCAACGGTTTGCCTACCACTTCCACAACACCTATGGCACCGCGCTGGCAAATGTGCTTGCTGCGCTTCAGTATGGTATTTTCATTTTCGATTCCAGTGCGGGTGGCTTAGGCGGCTGCCCCTTTGCGCCGGGCGCGTCAGGCAATCTTGCCACCGAGGACTTACTTTATATGCTACACGGAATGGGCATCCAAACGGGCGTGGACTTAGAGGGCGTAGTAGCAGCGGCACGCTTTATCCTGGGGCACTTGCAGCGTGCCACACCGCCCAGCAGCTACCTGCGCGCTCGCAGCGGCAGAGACTAACATAGGCTACAATGGCCCAAGTTGCTTCCAAGCAAGCGCGATGCTGCACTTCGCCCAGAACGGCAAATCCATTTTTGCGAAAGTGAACTTGTCATTTCGAGCCAAGGGCGAGCGATAAGTAGAAACTTAGGCTATAATATTTGCAGGGGGCATCCTTAGCGCCCCCGATATCCGCGGCACTTTGCCGTGAAAGGGAGGCTAATAATGCAACGCTTGTTGTGGACTTTGGTGGTGGTAAATATCTCGTGGGCGCTGGCGACGGCGCAAAACATCTATCAAGAACGCGACGACGCAGGAGATCTGCCCCGTACTGCCCAACTGGTGCAGTCCGCAGGTGCACAGGGTTGCCAAACGCCCGTTGACCAGATTCAAGGCACGATGGGCGAGAACGATGTAGATATGTACGTCATCTGCATTACAAACCCTGCTGCATTCTCTGCAACCACAGTGGGCGCAACGGGTTGGGACACCCAGCTATGGCTGTTCCGCTGCGATGGACGTGGCGTGGTGTTCAACGACGACTTCGGCGGCTCCATCCAATCGCGGATTGACAACAGCACCAACTGCTTACCGGGCGCAGGGATTTACCTGTTGGCAATCACCCGATACAACCGCTTCCCCGTAAGTGCCGAGGGGCAGCCGCTGTGGGACCCGCTGGGCGACCCGAACGCCATCCGCTGTGCCGATGGTATTCGCGCCGACCAACCAGTTGCCGCTTGGTCGGGCATTACGCTGGCAGAGGGTAGCTACACCATCCAACTTACAGGCGCGTTCTTTGTGAACGAGAACGGCTGCTGCGTTACTGCCAGCGGCGATGTGAACCTTGATGGCTGCATCGACGACACCGACCTGCTGCGTGTGCTGTTCGCCTTCGGGAATGAGGGCAACTTCCTGCCTGAGGATGTCACTTGCGACGGCGTGGTGAACGACTCTGACCTGTTGCGCGTGCTCTTTAGCTTCGGGCAAGGGTGCTAACCCCGCAACTCAGGGTTGTCACGAGCAGGAGGAGCGGGTTACTCCCCTGACAAGGGTACAGGGTACTGCTTCAACTGCCCAAGCCGTTGTCCGCCTGTCCCGAACTCTCTCCGTAAGGTTCCCCCTACAAGTAGGGGGAACCAAGCAGGTTTTCGGTTCCCCCTTGCGGAGCGGGGGGAACCTGCAGGAGGGGGCAGATTTATAGCAATTGGCGCATGTTGGAACTTGGGCATCGTGCCCTTACCAACACTGACGAACGGGGGCGACGGAGGTTAGCTTGGCTCACACAAGAACGGCTTGAGCCGTCTGAGTTCACTGCTCATTCGTAGCCATCAACTGCCTCGCAACTCGGGCCGTTAGAGACCGTAACCCCTGCTATGAACCCGCCATCTGTGCGATACCACACCCAGCAGGGCGTATAATATAACTGGAGGGTTCGATGACAATCCATCGCCTGATGTATTGGCTGTTTCTTGGGGTCGGAATGATTGTGTTTGCCACGATAGGCTTTTTGACCGCCGACCCATTCCTCAAGGTAGTGGATGACTGGTTTTCTGGGAACGCTCCCATTGAGCCACTCTGGACACGCGTGGGGCTGACCACTGCGGGGTTATTGATGGGCATTTTGGTGGCGAACCATAGCTTTCAGTTGCTTTCGCGCGTGGCACGTCACTTAGAAGAGGCAGAGCCAGACGAGAAGCTGGCAATCGGGTTAGGGCTGGTTTCGGCTGCGGTTATTACCTTTGCGCTCTATCCGTTGCTATTTGCGATTGGGGGGGCGCGTCTGGGCTGGGCGCTCACGCTGTTAGCGTTTGTTATTTTGATTTACCTGAGTGTAGTGAGCTTTCTGAGTATGAAGGAATATTTGCCCCTCACAGCGCAGATGGCGCGCCGCTCCAAAGGCATCAAGGTGCTGGATACGAGCGTGATTATTGACGGGCGTATTCGCGACATTTTGCGCACGGGTTTTCTGGAAGGCAAATTGTATGTGCCTGGTTTTGTGCTGGATGAGCTGCAACACATCGCCGACTCGGAGGATCCGCTGCGTCGGGCGCGGGGGCGGCGCGGTTTAGATGTGCTCAAACAGCTCCAAGCCGACTTGGGCGAGAACTTAGAAGTGCGCGTGCACGACCGCCTTGCACCCCCTGCTGGCGATGAGGTGGATTCGCGGTTGGTGCGCCTTGCCAAAGCGATGCGTGCCGATATCGTCACCAACGACTACAACCTCAACCGTGTGGCGGAGTTACAAGGTGTGCGTGTGCTGAACATCAATGAGCTAGCGGAAGCCGTGCGCATCAATGTGTTGCCTGGCGAGGAACTCACGGTGATACCTATTCGCGAGGGGCAGGAGCCAAATCAAGGCATCGCTTACCTTGAAGACGGCACGATGGTCGTCGTAGAAAACGGGCGCGACTACATCAACCAAGCGATTGAGGTGGTCGTTACCAGCGTACTGCAATCGGCGCGCGGTAAAATCATCTTTGCCGAACCGAAGCCTGCCGACTCCAAAGGCGAAGGAGGGATTGACTATACAACACGCCCTTATCCTGGCAGCAGGAAGCGGCGCCCGATTCGGTAAGGGCGACAAGCTGTGGCAGCGGTTGCAGGGCGCGCCCGTGTGGCGCCATGCGGTGTGGCGCCTGTTGAGCCATCCTGCACTCGATTCGGGCACGCTGGCTGTCGCGCAGGGCAACACCGCCCCTTACGAGGCGTACTTAGCGCAATACCCTGCCCCTAAACCACTTACGGTGGCGCCCTGCGGGGGCGAATCGCGTCAACACACCGTGCGCAACGCGCTGGCATATCTGCCAGAACAAGCAGAGTTTGTGCTCATCCACGACGCTGCGCGCCCGCTGGTTAGCCACGCGCTGGTGGATCGGTTGCTTGCAGCAGCGCGCGTGCACGGCGCAGCCGTACCCGCTTTGCCCGTGCAAGATACGCTCAAACGCGCCCACGCCGACGGGCAAGTGGTCGCCACCGTGCCGCGTGCTGACCTTTACCGCGTGCAAACCCCGCAGGTATTTCGCGCCGATTGGCTGCGCGACGCCTACCAACGCACCGATGACTATGCCCTCGCCAATGCTACCGACGACGCGCAACTATTGGAACAGGCGGGCTACCCTGTGTTCCTCGTGGCGGGCGACCCGCGCAACCTCAAACTCACCACACCCGACGACCTCACCCTGCTGCGCACCTATGTGGGGGAGCGCACGCCCCTGCGTGTAGGGATTGGGTATGATATCCACCAACTAGTGCAAGGGCGCACGCTAAAGCTGGGAGGCGTGGAAATCGAGTATCCGCTGGGATTGCTAGGACATTCCGACGCTGATGTGGTGTTGCACGCGATTTGCGACGCTTTGTTGGGCGCCGCGGCTTTGGGCGACATTGGACACCACTTTCCAAACACCGACCCGCGCTGGAAAGACGCCTCCAGCGTGGACTTGTTAGCGCAGGTGCGCGCCCTGCTCCATCAACACGGTTGGCAGCCCCTGCAAGTAGATGCCACTATCTTGGCGGAGGCACCCAAACTTGCGTCCTACCTTCCGACGATGCGCGCCCGAATCGCCCACACATTGGGCATCCTACCTGAACAAGTGAGCCTCAAAGCGACGACGAACGAAGGCATGGACGCTGTCGGCGCACGCCGAGCCATCGCCTGCTACGCCGTCGCGACCATTCACCCAACCTACGGAGGGGAGAACGATGAGCAAAGCCAAACGCAAACAAGTGGAAATGGTTGATGTGACTTTCCGCAGCCCGCACCAAGAACTCAGCGAGGCGGAAAAAGAGTATGTGCGACGCAAACTCGCGAAACTGGCACGCTTTTTCCACAAACTGTGGGCGCTGGAAGTCACCTACGAACTCTCGCGCGGGCAGCACCATATCTCCGTGCTGATTGATGCCGACGGGCAAAAGTTCTACTACGACGACCGCGCCCCTGAGTTCCGCGCCGCCGTCGACGCAGTTGTGCAGCACTTGGAGCACCAACTGGCGCGGTACAAGGAGCGACTGCAAAAGCGTGGGCGCCGCTCACGCGAGGAGATCATCGAAACCGTGCTGGGCGAAATGCCCGAAACCACTACCGAAACCTCCGCGCCCAACCCTTCCATTCGGCGCACCATCCGCGTGCCCCTCAAGCCGATGAGCTTGGAAGAGGCACTGCTCCAAGCCGATACGGAGGGCGCGCATGTGTTCATGTTCCACGACGCCGACACCGACGCCCCCTGTGCGTTGGTTCAGGTGGAGCCGGGCGTCTACGACCTCATCGAGGGTGTGGAGTAAGCTAGGGGGTATGCGCTTTTGAACCGCCCGATGGAGGGGTGGGTTCAGAACCTGCCCCTACCGTAGCTTCAGCGCCCGCGCCGACGAAACATCGTAGCGTCAGCGTCCCGCCGACGGTATCACAAACTAAACCCGCACTGGGTATACTACGCCACGGAGGTTGCGATGTCTATTAGAGAACAGTTGATTGAGGGCTTGAACATCGATTTGGCAAACGAGTATCAGGCGATTATCACCTACATCACCTACGGGGCGACGGTAACGGGCATCTATCGCGAGGAGATGAAGGAGTTCTTTATGCGTGAGGTGCCCGACGAGCTGCGCCACGCCGAGTTTCTGGCAAACAAAATCGCTGCGCTGGGCGGCACACCCGTCACAACCCCTACAGCTGTGCCTCCCGCAGCCAACCTGAAAGAGATGTTGCAGAATGTGCTGCGTGCCGAGGAAGACACTATCGCTCGCTACAAACAACGCCGTGAGCAAGCCGAGCAACTAGGCGACTACGGGCTGGTAAACGACCTTGAAGAAATCATCTCCGACGAGACCAAGCACAAGGAAGCCATCGAGATGATTCTGCGTGGCTTGTAATCAAGCATGGTATAATACGGCGCGGAGGCAGTGATGAAACGCCTGATTCTACCAGTGGTGCTGCTGGGCATTGCGGCACTCCTGCTGCTGGGAGTGCCCTCAGGGGCGCAGTTGCGCGTTGGGCAAAAGATGCCCGAAATGACCTTCAAGGACCTCAACGGCAACGAGGTCAAACTCGGAGGCAAGCAGGATAAGGTATATCTGGTGGACTTCTGGGCAACTTGGTGTGCGCCCTGTCGTGAAGCGATGCCCTTTTTCCAAGAGCTGCACGAAAAATATCGCGATCGCGGCTTGGTCGTCGTGGGGATTGCCCTCGACTCAGGTACACCTGACGAAGTGCGCGCCTTCGTTGAACAACTCAAAGTAACCTACCCAATCGTGGTGCCCCCCAACGAGTCGGAAGTGATGCGCCGAGCGCGTATCAAAGCCTTCCCCACCACCTACATCGTGGACAAAAAAGGTATTATCCGCTACTCGGAGGAGGGCTTCGCTCCTGAGGTCATGGAAGACATTCGTCGTGTGCTCGGTCAAGTGCTCATCGAATAACACATCAAAGCGAGGGTGAGGAAGCCATTCAAAAGGAGCTGCGAGTAAATAACCGCATTCGCGCCAAAGAGGTGCGCGTTATTGATACCGACGGCAAGCAGTTGGGGATTATGCCCCTGCGCCGCGCGCTCAAAATCGCGCAGGAGCGGGGGCTAGACCTTGTCGAAGTCGCGCCGACAGCGAACCCGCCCGTGTGCAAAATCTTAGACTATGGACGCTACCGCTATGAACAAGAAAAACTCGCCAAAGAGACCAAAAAGAAGCAAAAGGGTGGCGATATAAAAACGCTGCGCCTGCGCCCCGCCATCGGCGCACACGACATCGAGGTCAAAATCCGCAACACGATCGAGTTTTTGCAGGACGGCAATAAGGTAAAATTCGTGGTCATCTTCCGCAGCCGGGAAGCCGACCGCCCCGAAGCAGCCGAAAAGCTGCTGCGCAAAATCGCTACCGCTGTGGAGGAGTACGGCTTTGTCGAAAAGCAGCCGACGATGGAAGGCAGGCAGATGACGATGGTCATCGCGCCCGGCAAAAAGCCGCAAGCCAAACCCAAAGCGTCGGCTGCCACCGAAGGAGGTATAACCCATGCCCAAGATGAAAACGAGCAAAACCGCCGCCAAGCGGTTCAAACGGACAGCGACGGGCAAACTCATGCACAAGAAAGCGGGCAACAGCCACCTGTTTCTGAGTAAGTCGCCCGCCCGTAAACGCCGGCTCGACCACGAGGACGAACTGTTCAAGGGCGAGTATCGGCGTGTGAACCGCTTGCTGGCAGGACGCTAAGGAGGCAAAAAGATGCGCGTCAAAGGTGGTACCGTAACGCGGCGTCGCCATAAGAAGATACTCAAGCGCGCAGAGGGCTACTACGGCGCGAAAAGCCGCCTGTTCCGCAAAGCGAACGAACAGGTGATGAAATCGCTGCATTACGCTTTTCGTGACCGTCGGCAGCGCAAACGCGATTTTCGACGCCTGTGGATTACCCGAATCAGCGCTGCTTGCCGCTTGCACGGCATTCGCTATCACGAGTTCATCCACGCCCTAAGCGAGCGCGGCATCCAAATCAACCGTAAGCAACTATCTGAAATGGCAATCCGCGACCCCGAAGCCTTCAAGATGCTCGTGGACGCGGTACGCCCCAGCGCGTAGCCGTGCAAACGATTCATCAACTCTTAGCGGAAGCGGAACACGCGATCGCCCAAGCCACCTCCACCGCCGAACTCCAAGAGGTGGAGGTGCGCTATTTGGGCAAAAAAGGAGCTATCAGCCAGCTGCTGCGCCAAGTAGGTACCCTGCCACTCGAAGAGCGACCTGCCTTCGGGCAGCAGGTCAACGCCGCCCGCGAGCAGCTGGAGCAACGCTTTGCCGCCCGCCGCGCCGAACTGGAACAGCTGGAACTTGCGCGACGCATCGAAGCCGAACGGCTTGATGTGACGCTGCCCGGCATGCCCCTGCGCCCCGCTCGGCTGCACCCGCTTACACTCACGATGCGTCGCGTCAAAGCTGCTCTAATCGGGCTGGGCTTTGAGTTCGTAGACGGCTATGACCTCGAAGAGTTCCGCTATAACTTCGGCGCGCTCAACTACCCCGAAGACCACCCCGCGATGGACGAACAAAACTCGTTTCATATCGCGCCGGGCTACCTGCTGCGCACCCAAACTACCTCCATTCAGGGGCGCATCTTCGAACAGCTGCAGCGGGGCGAACGCCAGCTGCCGTTGCGAATCGCCATCATCGGGCGGTGCTACCGCTACGAAAATGTGGACGCCACCCACTCCCACACCTTCCACCAAGTGGACGCCTTTATGGTGGATGAGGGCGTGAGCATGGCGCACCTCAAAGGCACGCTGACCCAGTTCGCGCAAATGATGTTCGGCGAGGATGTGCGCGTGCGTTTCCGCCCCGACTACTTCCCCTTTGTAGAGCCAGGGGTGGATTTCGCAATTTCGTGGAAGGGCGGTTGGCTGGAGCTGGGCGGCGCAGGGCTGATTCATCCTGCCATCTTAGAACGGTACGGCGTTGACACCGAACGCTACAGCGGCTTCGCCTTCGGCTTGGGCATCGAGCGCATCCCCATGCTGCAGTACGGCGTAGACGACCTGCGCCTGTTTCTGGAAAACGACCTGCGCTTTTTGGAGCAGTTTCCGATTTTGTAGCTAAACCAGATTGCGATCTGCTCTCGGATTCCTCACCTGCGGCTCGGAACGACAGTGTGGGTTCCTCACCTGCAGTTCGGAATGACGAGCCTATTCTGCGTAAAGAAACTTGTCATTCCAAGCACAGCGGGGGCTCTCGCCAGCGGCAGCAACCCGCGACGTACTGAAGTCGCCGCCTAAGGGGCTGGTGCCTCGCACACTACGCGCAATCCTACAAACGGCGCGTCCGAAAGCCACCAACGGCTCTTGGGGTACTGTGGGTCGGTCATGTTCCAGTCGGGGGTTTGGCGTGCCCGCGCGCCCGGATGTACCGCCTCAGGCTTATCCATAAACGAGCCGCCGCAGGCAACTGCTTTGCCATCCAGCCCCACGCACCACTCCATCACATTGCCCAGCATATCATATAAACCCCAAGCGTTCGGTTGCTTCTGCGCCACCTTATGCGGCTTGAGGTCGGAGTTCTCGGCGTGCCACGCCATCGCATCCAGTTGCTCGCGTGGCAGCGGCTCGCGCCCCAACACGCCTGCGCGCGCCGCGTACTCCCACTCAGCCTCGGTGGGCAGGCGGTACTTCTTGCCCGTCATACGACTGAGCCACTCGCAATATCGCTGCGCTGCCATAAAGGTCATTCCAATCGCGGGGTTGCCCTCGTAGCCATAGCCGCGGTCAATCGCGCCGTAGGGTTTGCTTGGCTTGGCGATGGCATCCGCGGTGCGCTCCTTCTCAATGGCGGCTATCTCGGTGTTGAAGGCATAGGTACCGTACTCATCCCAAGTCACTTCCGTTCTGCCAATCCAGAAGCCACCGACCTCAACCACGCGCATCTGGGCAGGGTTGTCTGGGTCAGGCAGTTCAATCTTGCCAGGGGGCACATACACCATTTCAAACTCCACTGTGGTGCCTGGTATACGCTCCTTGAAGGTTTTGAGAGTGTAGGAAGACAGAGAGGACCTTTGTGAAGCGTGTGAAGCAAGCCACAGACCTGCGCTAAGCCCGCCAATCAGCACCCAAGCAGTCGCCACGACGGCTCCATCCAACCCTAGGCATCGCATGGCTGTAGTGTACCTGAGAGCGGTGAAGTGCGCACCCGCGCTTCAGGCTCCCAGTGGCAGGAAAGTGACTTCCCTTGCTGAACCTTAGCCGCAGGAGGCAACCGTTATGAAACGCGCTATCACTATTGAGGATCTGTTTCGCATCAAACTGTTAGGAAGCCCGCAAATCGCGCCCGACGGAAGCCAAGTCGTGTTTGTGTATAAGTGGATTGATGTCGAGAAAAACAAATACTTCTCCAACCTATGGCGCGTGCGCATCGGCGAAGAAGCCCAGCCCTTCACCTTCGGCGAGTGGAATGATTCTCAACCCCGCTGGTCGCCCGACGGCAAGTATATTGCCTTCATCAGCAATCGCCAGAAGCCCAAAAGCCAAATTTACCTGATTGCTGCCGACGGCGGCGAGGCGCGCCCGATTACGAACTTGGAGGAGGGCAGCATCGCCGAGTTCGCTTGGTCGCCCGACGGCACGAAAATCGCTTTCATCTATCGCGAAACCGCGTCCGAATGGCGCGAGCAAGCTCGCAAGGAACGCCAAGAGAAGGGCTTATCTAACCCGCCGCGCATCATCCGCCGTGCCTACTGGCGACTGGATGGCGACGGCGCGTTTGTCGACCAGCGTTATCACCTCTATGTGGTTGATGTGAAAACGGGCGAAACCAAACAACTGACCACCGATCCCGAATTCAGCGAGCACAGCCCCACTTGGTCGCCCGATGGCAAGTATATCGCCTTCATCAGCAATCGCCACCCCGACCCCGACAACCATCCTGGCTACGATGCCATCTGGATTGTGCCTGCCGATGGGGGCGAGTTGCGCAAGGTAGAAGCGCCCGATGGACCCAAGTACGCCTTGCGCTGGTCGCCTGACGGCACATACTTGGCGTACATCGGCAATCCTTACCCTGACGACTCGTATCCGCGCAACGACCATGTGTGGCGCGTTTCGCCCGATGGGGGCGACGCCGTGGATCTGATCCCGCAGCTGGACAACACCGTTGGCGTTGGCACACTGACCGATGTGCGCGAGTTTGGCGGCGGCGCACCCCTGCTGTGGAGCGCAGACAACCAACATCTGTACTTTCTGGTCAGCGAGCGGGGCGGTGTTTACCCCTACCGCGTGAAAGTGGATGGCACCCATCTGGACAAGCTGTTAGACGGCGATTTTGAGGTGGCGGACATCAGCCTCGCCCGCGACGAGCATCGCCTTGCGCTGTTGAAAGGCGACGCCACGCACCCCCACGAGGTGTTTTTGGCAGAGCGCACGGGCAACACGCTAAACCTTATCCAACTCACTGCCCTCAACCAGCCTTTGCTGGATGAAGTGGAACTAATGCACCCTGAGGAGTTCGAGGTGGAAGCCGACGACGGCGTGAAGGTGCACGGCTGGTTGCTCAAACCGCCCGACTTCGACCCGCATCGCAAGTACCCCACCGTCTTGATGATTCACGGCGGACCCCACGCGATGTATGGGCGCGTGTTTTTCCACGAGTTTCAGCTGCACGCCGCGCAGGGCTATGTGGTGGCGTACACCAACCCGCGCGGCAGCATCGGCTATGGTGAGGCGTTCGCCCGCGCCATCAAGGGCGACTGGGGCAACCGCGATTTCAAAGACCTGATGATTGTCGCCGACTATTTGGCAAGCCTACCGTTTGTAGACGCCGAGCGCATGGGCGTGGCAGGCGGCAGCTACGGCGGCTACATGACCAACTGGATTGTGGGGCACACGAATCGCTTCAAAGCCGCGATTACCGACCGCAGCGTGGTGAACTTAGTGAGCATGGCGGGCACCTCCGACTTTCCGATGATCCCGAACCGCTATTGGCAAGGCAACTTCTGGGATGAACCGCAGAAGTTATGGGAATGCTCGCCGTTGGCATATGCGGGACGCATCACCACCCCGTTGCTGATTGTGCACAGCGAGGGCGACCTGCGGTGCCCCATTAGCGAAGCCGACCAGTTGTTCGCCGCGCTGGTGCGTCAGGGCAAGGAAGTGCTGTATGTGCGCTACCCTGCGGAAGCCAGCCATGGGCTCTCGCGCAGCGGACCACCCGACCTGCGTCGCCATCGGCTGGAACAGTATCTCCAGTGGTGGGCGAAGTACCTGCGTTAGTCAAACGGCGACTCTGGCTCGGTAGCTTCCTCGCGGGAGCTGCCGAGCGCAAGCCCCACTGCCTCTTGAGCCGTGCGTGCGGGCAGCGCTGTGAGGGGCAGCCGCTCGTGAGGGCGTTGGAGGTTGCTGCGCGGCACAATCGCATAGCGAAAGCCCAATCGCGCCGCCTCTTGAAGGCGTGTTTCTAAGCGCGGCACACCACGCACCTCGCCCCCCAAGCCCACCTCACCAAACACCACCAAGTCGCTGCGCAAGGCGCGGTTGCGCATCGCCGACGCCACTGCCACCAGCACCGCCAAATCTGCCGCTGGCTCACACACGCGCACGCCCCCTGCCACATTCACAAACACATCGTGCGAGAGCATCCGAAAGCCGAGCCGCTTCTCCAACACTGCCAACACCAAGCTCACGCGCTCGTAGCTAAGCCCTGTAATCACACGACGCGGCGTGTTGAGAAACGAGGGCGTGGTCAGCGCTTGAATCTCCACCAAAATCGCGCGACTGCCTTCTAGCAGCGGGAACACCACCGAGCCGGGCACATCCACCGCCCGCTCCGCCAGCAACCGCTCCGACGGGTTGGGCACCGCCACCAGCCCCTCTGCTTGCATGTCAAACACGCCCACCTCGTCGGTCGCGCCGAAGCGGTTCTTAGTCGCGCGCAAAATCCGAAATAGCCCCTGCGGATCGCCCTCGAAGTAAAGCACCACATCCACCAAGTGCTCCAGCACTTTGGGACCCGCAATGGCGCCCTCTTTGGTGACATGCCCAATCAAAAACAGCGCAATCTCTTGCTCTTTGGCTACCTGTTGGAGTGCCGTGGCACAGGCGCGGATTTGCGACACGGTACCCGGGGGATTGTCAATCTGCGACGAGTAGAGCGTTTGGATGGAGTCGATAACGGCGACGCGCGGCTGCTCGGTGAGTAGCAGACCGAGCGCAGCATCTAAATCGGCAGTGGCAGCGGCACGCAGGTTGGGGCTGAGCGTGCGCAGGCGCCGAGCGCGGATTTGCAACTGGCGCAGCGATTCCTCGCCTGTGATGTAGAGTACCTTGCCGTGACGCGTCAGCCCCTGCGCTGCCTGCAGCAACAGCGTGCTCTTGCCAATGCCTGGCTCGCCCCCCAGCAAAATCAGCGAACCGGGCACCACCCCGCCCCCCAACACACGGTCGAACTCCTCAATACCCGTGGGCAGGCGTGCTTCCACCAGCTCGCCCAACGCTGCGATTGGCTGGGCGTGCACGGTAGGCGTGGGTGTGCTTTTGGCAGGTCGTGTTGCCGCTACGCGTGCGGGCGCGACGGTTTCCTCCTGCAGTGTGTTCCACGCACCACATTCAGGGCACTGCCCCATCCAACGCGGCGTGGTATAACCACACTCCGTGCACACATACTGCGTGCGCGCTCTTGGCATGCTGCGCTTAGCATACCTCACGCAAGGAGAAACTGGCATCGGCGCGAATCGTCAGATGCTTGGAATGCGAGGCGTATGGGCGTGGATTGCGTGGGCAGCGGTGCTGGGCGCGCTCTTGACGGGCTGCGCTAACGAAAAGGATGTGGGCGTGGTGTCGGGCACGGTCACCGACATCGAAAATGAGCCGGTCGCCAACGCCGAAGTGTTCGTGGAAGGCACGACCAGCCTCACGCGCACCTTGCACAACGGCACTTTTTACCTCACGAATGTGCCCGAAGGTTTTACGATTATTCGCGCACGCGCCGTGATTCGCGGCGTGGAGTACACAGGTCAGAATGTGGCGCAGGTGTTTCCGAAGCAGCAATCAAAGAGTGTCAACATTATGATTGCACCCGCCGACCGTCAGGGCACAATTGAGGGCTTCGTGCGCGATGCCTTTGGTGCAGGAATTCAAGGGGCGCGTGTGTTTGCAGGAGGTCCGCTCAGCAGTGCATTTGCGGTAACTGACCGCCGCGGTTTTTACCGCATTCGGGGGCTACCTGCGGGCTATGAGTATCCAGTAGTCGCCTCCGCACCGGGCTACGAGAATGTGAAGCAGCTTGCCCGCGTGTATGCGAACGAGACCACTGTGGTCGGCTTTACGCTCAACCGCTCGGTGAACCGCCCTGTGGACGCCCCTCAAAACTTAGAAGCGACGGCATGGACACTGCCCCAAACACTGGTTGCCACGCGCAGCGTGCGCGAACGCGAAGCCTACAACGCCATCCGCGCCCTGTTTGACAACAAGCCCCGCAAACGCCACGCCATGGCAACGCGTGCCGCAGGCGACTATTGGATTGAAGTGGAGCTAAGCTGGGATTATCGCGAGCAAGTGAGCCTGTTGGGCTACGGCATTTATCGCGGGCGCACAGTAGACGAATTACGACGCAACGCGATTGCCTATCTGCGCGACCCGCTGGCGGACTTCTTCGCTGATTTAGACCCCGCCCTGCAGCCGAATGTGAACTACTTCTACGAAATCACCGCACTCAACACAGATTACCCCGATCAGCGCAACTCAGAATCGGCGCGGAGCAACCGCGTAAGCGCACGCCCCTTCGCGCCGATTGCCATTACCAGCCCGCGCCCCAATGAAGTCGTGAACAACCTCATCGTGCAGTGGACACCCGTGCCCAACGCCGACTACTACCTGGTGCTCATCTACGACCGTTTTCCTGACTATCAAGTGCAGCCCTATTTTCCTGTGAGCCTGAGTAATCCGGGTTTGGCGAAGGTGTTTGCGCCGGGCACCTCGCTGGTCTATCCGGGCACGCCCGCGTTGGTGCGTGGGCGTACTTACTACTTGGTGGTGTTGGCGTTCACCAACGACCGCAGCACGCGCGCGATTAGCCAAATCGTGCCGTTTCAGGTGCGTTGAGGGCGGGCTGGTTCCACCGCCACGCCTGCTTGACGCAGCATTTGCAGGAACTCCTCTTCGTTGAGTACGGGGATGCCCAGCTCGCGCGCTTTCAGAAGTTTGCTGCCAGCGCCAGGACCCGCTACCACATAGGTCGTGGCTTTGCTGACGCTGGAGGTGGCGCGCCCGCCCAGCTCGCGCACGAGAGCTTCGGCTTGCTCGCGCGTGTAGGTTTCCAGCTCGCCTGTGAACACGAAGGTCATGCCCGCGAATGGGGCGGCAGTGCGCTCTTTGCGTGCGGCCTCCATTCGCACACCCGCCTTGCGCAGTTTCTCAATCACGGCGCGGTTTTCTGGGCGGGCAAAGAACTCCACAACCTCGCGCGCGGTTTCCGGACCGATGCCGTGAATCTGCATAATTTGCTCTTCGGTGGCGTTCATCAGCGCGTCGAGGCTGCCGAAATGCTCTGCCAGCAGGCGCGCGGCGTGCTCGCCCACCTGTCGGATGCCCAGCGCGAAGATGAGTCGCTCTAGCGAGTTGTTTTTGCTTTTTTCAATCGCGTTGAGGATATTGCTGACCAGTTTTTCGCCGCTGCGCTCCAGTTGAATGAGCGCGTCACGATGTTCGTGCAGCGTGTAGAGGTCGGCGGGGTCTTTGATGTAGCCGAGTTCGAATAGGCGTTGTACCCATTTGTCGCCCACGCCTTCGATGTTCATCGCGTGGCGGCTGGTGAAGTGGCGGATGCGCTCCACAATCTGGGCGGGGCAAGCGAGGTTGATGCAGCGCAGCGCGGCTTCGTCCTCGGCGCGTTCGACTCGCGCGCCGCACACAGGGCACTGCGTCGGCGGCTCAATCGGCACCTCGTCGCCATCGCGTGCCTCTTTGATTACATACAGCACCTCGGGAATTACCTCGCCCGCGCGTTGAATCACCACTCGGTCGCCGATGCGGATATCTTTCTCGCGGATGTAGTCGATGTTGTGCAGTGTGGCGCGTGAGACCGTCACGCCGCCCACGGGCACAGGCTCCATAATTGCAACGGGCGTGAGCACGCCTGTGCGCCCCACTTGCCAGCGTACCTCGCGCACGGTGGTGATGGCACGCTCGGCGGGATATTTGTAGGCGATTGCCCAGCGGGGGGCGCGTGCGGTGGCGCCCAGCTGGCGTTGCCAGTCGAGGCGGTTTACTTTGATGACGATGCCGTCGGTAGCGTAGTCCAGCTCGGCGCGGCGTGTATCCCACGCACGGCAAAAATCGACAGCCTCGTGAATGTTTTTTGCCACGCGTGTGTTCGGATTCACGGGGAAGCCCCACGCTTTCAGCTGTTGCAGCACCTCCCACTGGGTGTGGAACTCTGCACCCTCGCAGTAGCCAATGCCGTATGCCCAGAACCTGAGCCGTCGGCGGGCGGTGATGCGCGAGTCGAGTTGGCGCAGGCTACCGGCGGCAGCGTTGCGCGGGTTGGCAAACAATGGCTCGCCCGCTTGCGCCCGCTCGTGGTTGATGCGTTCGAACTCCTGGTTGCTTAGATAAACCTCACCGCGCACCTCAATGATGCGTGGGGGCGCATCAAACAGACTTTCGCCTGCACGCAAGCGCAGAGGAATCTGGCGCACCGTGCGGATGTTGGGCGTTACATCCTCGCCGCGCACGCCGTCGCCACGCGTTGCGCCCACCGTCAACACACCGTCCTCGTAGGTGAGGGAGACCGCCAGCCCGTCAATTTTCAGCTCACAGGTGTACTCGATGTCGGTTTCTTGGGGCAAGTCCAAAAATCGTTTGACACGTTGGTCGAACGCGATGAGTTCTTCCTCGCTGAAGGCGTTGTCGAGGCTGAGCATCACCTCGCGGTGCTGGTGCTCGCGGAACACGCTCAGCGGCGGCGCGCCTACGCGCTGCGTGGGCGAATCAGGCGTAATAAGATCGGGGAATTGCGCTTCCAACTGCTGCAGTTCGCGAAACAGCGCGTCGTATTCCTCGTCGGAGATTTCGGGCTGATCTAACACATAGTAGCGGTAGTTGTGGTATTCAATCAGCCGCCGCAGCTCCGCAATCCGCGCCTGCGCCTGCTCGCGTGTCATAGCTTTGCGGTTCGCCTTCGCAAAAACTTCTCCTGCAACGCGTGCAGCATCCGATTGCTCTCGAGAAGGTAGGCAGCGGTCGCCCTCAGGCCAGTCCATTTCAATATGCTCAACCGACTTACCACACCTTTGACCTTACGCCATGGGCAAGCCTTGACATTCGTACCCTCACTGACGGCAACGCCCACCCAACACGCAATTGAGCCTGGGATGCAGGCGGTGTCCCGATTGTGTCACCCCGAGCGTAGCGAGCTGATAAGGGTAGACGGTTCTACACCAAATTCGGGCGCCGCTGGCTCATTTTTCCCCACTTGCAACCCCTCAAGCAGGGGGCAGAGACGGATTTTTCTCGAACCCCCTCCTTCAGGTTCCCCCTCCTGCGTAGGGGGAGCCGAGAGCGTTTTTCGGTTCCCCCTACGGCGTTGGGGGAATCAAGTGAGTTTTTCGGTTCCCCTCGCGAAGCGGGGAGGAACCTCACGGATGGGGGTAAGAGGGTTGAGGGAGCCAAGTTGGTTGTTGGTACAGCCGAGTTGAACCTATGCGTTGTACCCTTATCAGAGCGTAGCGAGGGGCTGCAGAGCTTTCTCGCCCGCGATTGGGAATGACAACACTTTTGCTCGTAAAAGCATACTGTCATCCCTTTGTTTTGCGCTGCAGGCAACCGATTACGGCATCGGTTGCGACTTTTCAAAGCCTATAAATCTGTGCGGGATTAGCGCAACGCCACATAAAAGATGCGGTCGCTGCGGCGGGTAGGTGGGGCGAGGGTGTAGGCGTCGAAGGTATGCACTTCGGGGAAGCCTGCATCGTGTAGCATTTGGCGCACTTCTGGTTCGGGGTAGGCGCGCTGCACATGGGTTTCGGTGAAGTAGCGTTCAGCCTCGCCCTCGCGAACCCAAAACTCCATCTGCACGGTGCACAGGCGCGTTTGTTTGTCGTATTGGCTGCGCCAGCGGTAGCGCAGGGGGGCGTTTGGTTCTAGCAGCGACTGGTCGAACAGCTTTTGCACGAAGGCGTATTCTGTGTTGAGGTCAAATATAAACACGCCTTCGGGGTTTAGGTGGATGTGGGCGCGCCGCATCGTTTCAGCGAACTCTGTTGGCTCTGTGATATAGTTGAGGCTATCGAACAGGCTCACGATGAGGTCAAAAGTTTCGTTCAGTTTCAGTTGTGCAGCGTCTTGC
This sequence comes from Armatimonadota bacterium, assembly GCA_030550775.1. Classification (GTDB taxonomy): domain Bacteria; phylum Armatimonadota; class Fimbriimonadia; order Fimbriimonadales; family GBS-DC; genus GBS-DC. The sequence goes on along the minus strand of JAUQOS010000001.1, from coordinate 60,444 downwards.
ACATAGTAACGCACGCCGCTGTGGTTTGCGTCGGCTTTGCGCCGCGCCTGTTCAATCATTGCGGGCGATTTATCTACGCCCACCACCTCGTAGCCGCTGAGTGCTAACAGTTCGCTGAGGTTGCCCGTGCCGCAGCACAAATCCAGCACCTTGTGGGCGGTGCGGTTGAAGTGCTCCAGCAGCGTTTCCACATAGTGCATCCACCACAGGTAGGGGATGCTCTGCATGAGCAAGTCGTAGTATGGCGCAATCGCCTCAAACGATTCAGACGTCGAAGAGCCTGTCATCGAGACCTTGATTGACGCGAATGTTAGTGTTCACGGTACGCCCGCCGAAGCGCTGGTCAACATTGTACACTTCGATCTTGCTAGGAATCCAGATACCGGGAGCAGCCTCAACGGGGTCTTTGTATTCAAAGCGGGCACGGTAGCGACCTGTACGGCTGTACCACACGCGTCGTGCAGAGTAGCGGCGTTCAGGGTCTATCCAGACGATATGGCGGGCATCATCGTCGCCATAGTTCCACTGCAACTCAAAGACTAAGTACAAAATGCCGTTTTCGCGTTCTTCGCGCAGGAACTTCACATCAAATTGGCGCGCCACAGAGGGTGTGAAAAAGCCGAAATCCATCGGGGTTTGTTTTTTGCCTGGGGAGTTAGACACATCTTCGCGCACGCGTTGGCGCGGCGCAATCACCAACTTCTGCCCCCCGTTGAGAATGTAAGTAATCCGTTGCCCTTGAACTTCCGATTCTAAGCGCAGTTTGAGCGGCTCTTTATAGAACACGCGCATGTGTCGGAAGCGGTAGGCATTGGCGAAGTCTTTATTGATTTTGCGCAGTTCGCCGAGGCGCACGCCTTCGGCGCGCGCTTCCATTTGCAAATCGCGCAGTTTGTCTTGTGCCAACGCCAGAAACTCGCGGCTCATGTCGGTTCTCACCTCCGTTGGAGTATACCTGCTGAAGGGGGTTCGGAAGAAGATTTAGCAGCCGCGTTGCAGGCTAAGGTAGGGCACTATACCCCTGTAGTTACCCACTACACCCCTGAGATTTGCTGCCGATAATTCTGTTGGCATGCGAGGGCTGGCAATCGTTGTGGGGCTGTGGTGGCTGGCGCTTGGATGGAGCCAGCAGGTGGTATGGCGTCAACCGATTTTGAGCGGACAAGCGGTTGCCTATTCGCCAGACGGGCAGTGGTTAGCAACGCCTACGGTGGGCAATCGGGTTGCCTTGTATCAGGGTGGGCAACTGGTGCGCTTCTTGGAAGGGAATGAGGCACCGATTGCCGATCTTGTGTTCTCGTCGGATAGTCAGGCGGTGCTTGCGCTTACCACCGACGGTCAGCTGCTGCGTTGGCAGGTGAGCACAGGCACGCTGACATGGCAGGTACCAACAGGCGCGGCGATGGGGGTTTGCCTCGTTCGTGCAGGTGCGAACTGGGTGGCTGTAGGGGGCAGCGAGGGGCGGTTGGAACTGCGCAACGCGAGTACAGGCGCGCTGGAGCGCACCTTGATGGGGCATATAGAAACGGTGCGCGCCATCGCCCTTGCACCGAACGGCGAAGAGTTGGTAAGCGTTGATGAGGCGGGTATCGCACGCACTTGGCAGATTGCTGGCGGTACGCTCCAAAACTACACTTGGCAAGCCCACGTGGGAGCAGCAACGGCGGTTGCTTGGTCGCCCGACGGCACGCGCATCGCCACCGCTTCGGAAGATGGACAAATCCGGCTGTGGGCGCGCAACTTTGCAGGGGAGTGGGTGCTTGCTCATGTGATGAATGCCCATGTCGGGAGTGTGGCGCGCTTGATCTACGCCAGTGCATCACTGCTCTATTCTGCGGGGGGCATGGACGGCAAGGTGCGGGGTTGGAGCCCGGCTACAGGTGACCCTGCAGGCGAGTTTGACGCCCACGCCGCGGGCATTGTTAGCATGGCGCTGCATCCAGGGGGCAACACGCTGGCAACAAGCGGGTTTGACCAGCAAGTCCACCTGTGGAACCCCGCAACTGGTACGCGGCAAGCCACTTTAGGCGGGCATCAGGCCCCTGTAGTGGGTGTGGGCTTCGCAGCGAATAACCTTATATGGTCTGCCAGCAACGATGGCACAGTGCGCTTCTGGGCATTTGATACAGGTGGGGCGGTAGGGGCATCAATCACGCACGACACAGACATTCAAGCCGTTGCGGTTTCGCCCGATGGTGCTATGCTGGCAGTGGGCGATTGGAACGGGCACATCACAGTCTATGCGCTTGCAGATGGCGCGCGGTTGCGCCAGTGGAACGCCCACACCGAAGCGATTGTGAGCCTTGCCTACTCGCCCGATGGAGGGCAGTTGGTAAGCGGCAGTGTGGACGGCACCGCCAGAGTGTGGAACCCCGCTACAGGCACGCTGCTGCGAACCTTAGCTGGACACGCGGGCGGTGCCCTTGCAGTGGCTTACGGAGCGGGCGTTATTGCCACAGGCGATGCTGCGGGGCAGGTGCGTTTGTGGAACGCTAGCAACGGGCAGCTGTTGCGCACTTTGGAGGGGCACACAGAAGCTGTGTTGTGCCTTGCTTTTTCACCAGACGGCTCTCTGGTAGCATCGGGCAGCGCGGATGGCACTGTGCGCGTGCGAAGTACCACTGGCGACGCTCTCGCGCCCCCCCTTGTGGGGCACGAGTTTGGGGCGACAGCGGTGGCGTTCGTGGATGACCAGCGACTTTTTACAACCGACGGCACGGGGTATGTGCGCCTGTATGAGGTCTCTACGGGCACGCTGGTTGGGCAGTGGCAGCCCACGCCCGCCCGCATTGCCACGCTGGCAGTGAGTGCCGATGGGCGCTACCTGCTCGCCGGGGGCGATGAGGGCATCGTGCTGCTGCAATTCACCGAGACGCTGAACCGACCGCCCAGCGTGCCGGAGTTGCTGGAGCCTCCGAATGACGCAACCGTTGGGCGCAGCCCCAGCTTTCGAGTACGCGCCACCGACCCCGACGGCGATGCGCTTGTGGTGGAACTGGAGGTGGACCAAGGCGGGCAGAGGCGTGTGCTCCGCAGTGAGCCCCAACCCAGTGGTAGCGAGTTCACACTCACCCTAAACGCCCCCCTGCGCCCAGGCATCGCCACTTGGCGCGCACGTGCCCTCGACTCGCTGAATGCTGTAAGCAACTGGAGCGATACCCGAACATTTACAGTAAACAACCAACCTCCCAGCAAGCCTGAAATTCTCGAACCCGCGGCGGGCGCAACCACCAACGACCGCCCCCAGTTCCGCGTGCGCCTTACAGATCCCGAACACGACCGCTGTCGCGTGGTCATCCGCGTTAGCGGTGCGAACGGCTTTGAGCTGACTCTAACTTCTGGTTTCGTGGACTCTGGGGCAGAGGTGCGTCTCTCGCCCAGCGAGCCGCTGGCACCAGGCACCTACACTTGGCAAGCTAGAGCCGAAGACGAGTTCAGTGCAGAAAGCGACTGGACGGAGGCGCGGGAATTCACTGTACCGCAACCGAACCGCCCCCCGTCGCCCCCCGAACGCCTCGAACCGCAAAATGGTGCATCCACCACGTCCACGCCCACCTTCCGCCTGCGCGCCACCGACCCCGATAACGACCAAGTGAAAGTGCGCATCGAAATCCGCCTCGCGGACAATACAACACGCCTACAGGAAAGCGCGTTCCAAGCCTCTGGCAGCGAATTCACCATCGTCGTGCCCAATACCCAACCGCTTCCAGCAGGCACGCACCAGTGGCGTGCCCGAGCCGTTGATAACCGCGACGGCGTGAGCGATTGGACCGAGTGGTGGACATTCCAAGTGCCCTCTGGCGACAACGGTGGCGGCAATAATGGTGGCGGGGATGGCGACGACGGTGGCGGCAATGGCGGTGGTGGTGGCGGTGGCAACAGTGGTGATAACCCACCTGCCAATCGCCCGCCCACAACGCCTGTGTTGCGCGCGCCTGCAAGCGGGGCAACCACTTCGCCCACGCCGACCTTCCGTTTACAAGCAGACGACCCCGACAACGACCGCGTGCAGTTCGAAATAGAGATAGCCATCGGAGGGCGGATGTTTAGCTTCACCACTGATGCGGTCAACAGCGGTCAGGAGGCGGTATGGCGCGTGCCCATCGCCCAAGCGTTGCCCGAAGGCAGTGGGCAGTGGCGTGCCCGTGCACGCGACAGTGCGAACAACTATAGTAACTGGAGCGAGCCGCGTGTCATCTCGGTTAGCGCTGCGGTGCCGCGCCAACTGCAGGGCGTACAAAGCATCGGGCTAACTTTGCAAGTGCCTGACGCCAGCCTAAGCGCACTCAATTTGGGCATGGCGCGTGTTGTGGAGTGGGATGCCCAAACTCAGCAATATCGGGATGTAACCCAGCTCCAAATCGGGAGGGGCTACTTTGTCAAGGCAGACGCTCCTGTGCAGCCAGAATTCAGTGGGGTGCCCATCTCGGGCGAGGTGGTGATTCCGCTGGGTGTCGGTTGGAACTTTGTTAGCAACCCGTACTTGACGCCGCTGGCGTGGGAGCTAAGTCAGTTGCGCGTGCGTCGGGGCGGAGAAACGCGCCCCTTACGTGAGGGAGCCATGGCAGGCTGGTTGGAACCCTATGCGTGGGTGTGGAACAGCACCCAGCGACGCTACGAACTGGTGTACGACCCACGCGAGGTGCCCAGTGCGCAAGGCGCGGTGCCTTCGGGGGCAGGCATGTGGCTCTTAGCGTGGGAGCCATGTGAGCTTGTCGTGGCACCGAGTGCGGGCGGGCGCGCGGGACGGAGTATAGAAACCACTGCGCGGGGCTGGTCACTGCGCGTGCAGGCGCGTGTAGGAGCGTTCAGCGATGAGGTGGTAATTGGCGTGGGCAGTGCGTTGCGCGCCCCCGCGCCGCCATCTGCGCCAGAGTCGCACTCGCCGTTGCAGCTGCGTCTGCGGCGTGGGCAAGCCGCGCTCAGTGCGGAAGTGCGTAGCAGCCACGAGCGCCCCGAATGGGAGCTGGAAGTGGCGGTTGCGCCCAGCAACGCGCCGCAGACAGTGGAGCTGGTACTGCCTGACTGGGCATACCTACCGCATGCTGTGGCGCTGGTGTTGGTGGACACGCAAACAGGGCGCGCTATACCCCTGCGAGGCAGCCCACGCTATACTTTCACGGCACCCGCTGAAGGTGGGGTGTTCCGCTTCCGCATCGAGCCCAGCCGCACCCAAGCCATCTTGCGCATTCTCCAGCCCGCCGTGCAAGGCGGACGCAGTACCAACGGACAGTTTACGATTCAGGCAACTCTCACGACCGCTGCCCAGTTGCAAGTGCGCATTCTTGCTGCAGGGCGCGTTGTGCGTACGCTGCCCTTGATTGCCACCCGCTCGGGCAGTGCCGTGCAAGCCGTGTGGGATGGACGCGACGATGCTGGGCGCGCTCTGCCGCCGGGCAACTACTTGGTGCAGTTGACGGCGCAATCAGAAGATGGTCAAACAGCCCGCGCGGTGGTACCGCTAATCCTAACGCGCTAAGGAGAAGCCTATGCGTGCCTTCCGAAATGGGTTAATTGGTGTATTTGCGCTGTTTGCGCTTGCTTGTGGCGGCGGTGGGGGTGGTGGCGCGCCGCTTCCAGCCCCCGACACAACGGCACCGCTCATCACGAACCTGAGCGTGGAACCAAGTCTGCTGACGGTCGGCACGAACGCTCGGATCCGCGCCAGCGTTACAGATGATCGCTCGGGCGTTGCCAGTGTGCAAGCAACACTCATCTACCCCGACAACACGCAAGCCAGCGTTTCACTAAGTTTCACGCAGGGCGTCTATCAGGGCGATTTTCAGGCTCAGTGGAACGGCGTGGCGGGGCGCGTGCGTGTGCAGCTGCGCGCGGTGGACGGCGCAGGCAACATCACCGAGCGCGAAATCACGGTCAACGCGGCGGGTAATCCGCCTCAGCCACCATTTTAGCGCAGCGGGCGCCACTGGTGGTGCTCGGAATCCAAAATGCGCGCGGCTTCGGCAGGTCCTTCGCTGCCTGCGGGGTAAGTCGCCAGCGGGCTATCGCCGCTTTGCCATGCTTTGAGGATGGGGTCTAACACGCGCCACGCCCACTCTACCTCGTCAAAGCGCAGGAAATGTTGGCGGTTGCCCTCCAGTGCATCCAGCAGTAGGGTGGTGTAGGCATCAAAGCCTTCTTGCCCCGCCTCGCGATAGGGGGCGCGCAGCACGATGGTGCGTGGCGTTAGTTCCAAGCCTACTTTCTTGGCTTGCGCAATCAGGTAAATCGCCTCAGCGGGCTTCATCTCAAAAATGAACCAATTCGGGTCAAGCCGGTCTAAGGGTGTTTCACGAAACAGGTGTAGTGGGGGCACTTTGAACTGGACGGCGATTTCGCTGCGGTCGGCGGCAAGCCGTTTGCCCGTGCGCAGGTAAAACGGCACGCCCCGCCAACGCCAGTTGTCCACATAGAGTTTGATGGCTGCGTAGGTTTCGGTGGTGGAGGTGTGCGGGATGCCTTCTTCTTCTAAATAGCCGGGCACACGCTCGCGGTTGATTTCGCCCGCGGTATATTGGGCACGCACGGCAAAGGCGTTGACCGCACTGCGCGGAATCGGGCGCACGCTTTTGAGCACTTTCACTTTTTCGGAGCGGAGGTCGTCGTATACCAGGCTGCTGGGCGGCTCCATCGCGGTGAGCGTGAACAGCTGAATGAGGTGGTTCTGTATCATGTCGCGCAGGGCGCCCGCTTGGTCGTAATAGCTGGCGCGCCCTTCCAGCCCCGAAGTCTCCGCTGCCGTGATTTGCACATGCTCGACATAGTTGCGGTTCCACAGCGGCTCTAAAAGCAAGTTTGCAAAGCGAAAGACTAAGATGTTCTGAACGGTTTCCTTGCCCAAGTAGTGGTCGATGCGAAAAATTTGCTCCTCGCGCCAGAACTCGCGCACTTGACGATCGAGGGCTTGGGCGCTTTCTAGGTCATAGCCGAACGGTTTTTCAATCACGAGCCTTCGGAAGCCGTGTGCCTCATCGTGGAAGCCCGCATGAGCCAGCAGTTGGCTGGCGGTTGCAAACACGCCAGGGGGCAGTGCAAGGTAAAACAGTGCATTGCCTTGCACATAGTCGTGCAATTGGCAGATGCCTTGCTCATCCAGCCCGCCCTGCACATAAGCCACAAAGCGCTGGCAGAACTTGTCCCAACCGCTCAGCGGCTTGCCCGCTTCGCGCAACTCGTGCTCCACTTCGTTGAGGTAGGTCTGCAGGGTGTAGGGGCGTCGGGCATAGAGCACGATGCGCACATTTTCGGGCAGCATACGGCTATGGCACAGCTGCAACAGAGCGGGCAGCAGCAGACGGCGCGTGAGGTCGCCCGTTGCGCCGAAAATCACAATTGTCGTCGTGCGCGCGTCCATCGGAGTTAAGGATACCGCTTTGTAGGGTTATCGGGGGCGGTTGTGTTCCTCAGATGGGCGGATGAAGATTTGCGTGATGAAATAGGCTTGATCGTGCTTGCGATAGAACACGCCCACGCCCGCGTGCGTGAACTGTTGACGCAAAATGTTGGCGCGGTGTCCGGGGCTGTTCATCCAACCCTGCATGGCGATGCGCGCGGGGTCGCTGTGACCCTGCGACATAAAGATGTTCTCGCCACAGGCGCGCCACGCGATGCGAAAGCGGTTGAGCCGTTTGTCCACATCGCCCCAGCGGGGGTCTTTATGGTCGAAGAAGTTGCGTTCTGCCATGTTTTTGCTATGGTCGCGCGCAGCACGGGCGACTGCTTCGTGCCACGCCAGCGGCTCTAGTTGGGCGCGCTTGCGCTGCTCGTTGACAAGCGCGTGGATGCGCTGCTCAAGGGCGCGTAGTTCGCGCTCAGTTGGCTCTTTCGGCGGCTGACGGCGTTGCTGAGGCATAGCAATAAGATACCCCGCCGCAGATGAGGAATCTCGTATGGCACAGCCTCAACCGCAATCGGAAGAAGCCGATTGATAGAGCCTGCCAGCAGGTAAACCTTCACGAAGTGTGAATATCGTTAGCGGAGGTTGGCGATGGAGTTCCATCAGTTAGTTGAAGAGATGACCAACGACGCTGTAGAGGACTTGATGCAGTACGCGCGTGCCGTGCCTGAGGATAAGCTGCGCTGGCGTCCTGCGGAGCATGCCCGCTCGGTGATTGAAATTCTACAAGAGTGTGTGCACACGCCGCGCACGCTTGCCCTGCTGCTGCAAACGCGTCCGCAGGAGCCGGTAGACCCACACTTGTTTGCCCCCATCCAAGCCGAGGCGGAGCAGCTAACCACACTGGACGCAATTGAGCAAGCCCTGCGTGCCAACACCGCGCAGTTCTTGGAGGTGGTGCGCACCCTTCCAGAAGAAGTGCTGGAACAGCCGATTATGACTCCGTGGGGCAAACCGTACACAGCAAAGGAACTGGCACTTGGGCACTACTGGAACCTGACTTACCACCTGGGGCAGGTGGCGTATATCCAGCTACTGTACGGTGACACGAACTTTTATTGAGAGTTGTTTCGTGTATGAGATTCCTCGCCTTCGGCTCGGAATCACAAGGGTTAGCTGGAGCCGAGCCGTTTGTCACCCCGAGCGCAGCGAAGAATCCTGCACGTTCGATACAGATAGGGAGCAACTTTTGTTAGTTCTCAGGGCAACGCAACCTAAAACCATGCAGGAAATTGGGGGCACGTGTCATAATCATAGGGAACCGAAAAGAACCCAACCGCAGTCTAAAGCGGTGAGGACGAAGGGGCGCAACCATGCGGCGAGGTTTTACTCTGGTGGAGTTGTTGACGGTGATCGCGATAATCGCTATTTTGGCGGCGATTATTTTTCCTGTTGCGGGCACGGTGCGCGAGAATGCGCGACGCAGCCGCTGCATCTCAAACCTAAGCCAAATTTATCTTGCGCTACAACAATACAAGGAAGACTACCGTGCATACCCCTTTGTGTTGGGCGCGTATGCGGTGGATGCGAACGGCAACCTGACTTGTAACCAGCAAGCGGCGGTGCCGTTTGACCGTGCCCCGAAACCACTGGGGAGCTATCTCAAGAACGACGAGATTTTCTACTGCCCGAACAACCCCATTAGCGACAAGCGCACAATCGTGCAGGCATACTATCCGCGCGGGCATGCCCTCTATGGGCAAGGCACCACGCCCGTGCGTTTTGGCACGGGGCTACCGAACGCGCCACAAGTTTGCTTCTACGCCTACGATAGTTATTCGGTAGGGCGCGTGCCACGCGGCAACTCGTTTGTGTACGAGCTGCGCTACACGCTGTTTTGGTCGGATCAAGAGCTAAACCAACAGGAGAATCAGCGTAGCGGTACCCAGTACGGTCAGGGCTACTACGATGGCGACATAGGTCCCAAAGGCAGCGACAACCCACGCCAACTGGGTTATCGTGCACCCGACACGACTGCTGTGGTTACTTGGTGCACTTATCATCGCTCATATGATGGTGATATTCCGCAACGCGCGAAAAACGACATTGTGCTGTTCCTAACGGGCAATGTGAAGGTGGTCGACTCGCGTCAGATGTTCGAGTCGCCTTACCTGATGCGCCCATAGGCGGCACAACGCACAGCAGGCGTGTTGTAGTCGCACGGCTACTGGTCGCCGTGCAAGTACGAAGGGGCGATAACCGATGGTAGGCATGGGTCGTTTGCAACGAGGCGCCTCGCTAGTCGAGGTGCTGGTGACCATTGGGATTTTGGCGATCGCCATCTTGGCGTTCATTCGCCTGTACCCGAGCGGCTTCTTGGCGCTGAAACGCTCGGGGCAGGGCGATGCTGCTACACGCCTTGCCCAACAGGAGATGGAGCGATTGCGCACGCGCGCCGAGAACCTGCCGCGCCTGATTGCACCTGTCAGCTACGATTTCCGTACGGGCGAGGCGGAACTGGTGGTCGATCCCACGATTTACCCCAACGACCTGGACGTACAGCCAAACCTGCCTGAGAACTTTCCGAGAGAATACGCCAGCGGGGTGAATCGGTTCCGTCGCATTGTGGGCGAGCGCATTGCCTTAGGCTTGCCTGGTCCCACACTTGGCTCGCAAGACGAGCTAACCGAAGGCATCGTGTACACCACGCTGTTCTCGCCCATCGCTCAAAAGCCTCACCGCGCCGACGGTGGCCGCTATGCCTACTATCTAAGCGTCACCAGCGGACCGATGCGCCGCATCGTGCTCGATTCTGACTTCCAATTCCGCGAGATCCGCTTGTTTGAGTATGGAATCGACTACGAGACGGCGCAAGTGCTGCTGCGTCCGCTGCGTACACGCCCCATCCGCTATCAAGTGGAGTTCAGCGTGCTGCTGGTGGAGAACAACCGCCTCATCAGCCGATTGGTTACCAACGAAATTGAGCTACAACCCGCAGACCCGCCTGTGCCCCGCTGGTTCGACCTGACGCTGGGCGATACACCCGTGCGCAACCTGCCGGGCTTCTTGGGCGTGGTGCCCTATTCGGATACGGCTGCCCGCGCCTTTATTGAGCTGGAGCCTGACCAAGCGTGGGATCCAGACGATCCTTACCAATATAAGGTGTTGAACCCGCTGACGGGCACCATTGTGATTAACCCCGCAGCCTCGGGTTACTATGAGCGGTTCTGGCGCGGGTTGCGCCCACTCCAAGCTTATGTAAGCTACTTCGTGCACGACTGGAGAGTTATCCGCGAGGAGTTTACGGTGCCACAGAACGGGCGCATTCGCCTCGCGTTTGCCGACCTCAAACAGTTTGGCGATGTGCTGGACGACCAGACCACCTACAAGGGGCTGGGCTTTGGGCGTGATGTGGGCTATCAAACGCCCGAATCTGAGGCGGATTTGGTGATTGTGGATATGCTCACAGGGCGCGCTGCTTACTTCAAACAAGGCACCCAACTCAATCTTGGCACGGGCGCAGCCCTGTTGCCCAATCTGCAGGCCACTATTGATTACGGCACGGGCGTGATTGAAATTCGTAATCCTAACATGCGCGGGCGCAAGATTTTAGTGCTGTATCAGGTGCACGAAAACTGGGCGGTTTCTGTGCAAAAAGCTGCTGCCCGCTACGACTTGGTGGCAGACCCGCGCGCTATTACGGTAGACACCTGTTGGTACGATTGGGAGCGTGCCTATCAAGGCGAGGAGGGCGAGCGCACCCGACGCCTCTACTTCAGCCGCAGTGAGGCGGGCAAGACCGTGCTGCTGCGCGAGTATTGGTATGTGGCACGGGATGAGCGTACAGGCGAACAGCGCACACGCCGCGGCACCAATGGTGTGTTTCGAATCAGCGATCGCCCCGACGAGACGGGCTTTGTGTATATTGATTTGCAAACCGCCCATCGTGACGCCCTGCGTTGGGACCCGGGCGTGACCGGACAGGCGATTCGGGGCATCCAGGGGCTATCGCTCAAGGTACGCGTGACCTTCGAGCCGCCCGGTCGACGCTCGCGCACCGATTACGATGTACTGTTGCCCGTAGGCGACTGAAACTGGAACCTACCCTCAAAGGAGTAAGTCTACCGAATGGAGGTGGCAAAAACGGCGATGCGGTATCGGCAGGCGCGGAATACAGGATTCACGCTGGTGGAGCTGTTGGTGGTGATTGCCATCACCGCCATCCTGCTTGGGTTATTACTGATTCCACTGGTGCAGGGCTTTCGGCTCACACGCCAGGGACAAGCACAAGCCCAAGCACAAGACGCGGTACGCCTTGCGCTCAACCAGATCAGCAACGACCTCAAGCGCGCCGCATTTGTGTTTGACAGCGCCGACCGCATTGTGAACCTGCCTGTGCGCACCCGCCCCGCGAATGGGCAAGGGCAAGTGGTTTTTGTTCCGATGCGCCACGCGATTATTGATATGGTCGCCCCTGCCTATGGCGACCCGTCGCAGGAATCAAACGATCCCACCTCCGACATTCCTGTTGGGCGCAGCGGCGAACCAGACGCCGAGCTTGCGATTCCAGTGGCGCCCGGGCGCACCATCATTCGCTATTTCATCGGGCTGATGGACAACGAGCGGCCCTACCTCAACCCTGACGAAGCGGGGCTGATTGAAGCCACTGCCCGCGAGAACTACGCCGTCTTGTACCGCGCCGAATTCCGTCTGTATGTGCGTCAGGGCAACCGCTGGGTGCTGAACCCTGAACTCTTTGATAGCCTCGACGATTTGTTTGACCCCGACTTTTTCTACAGCCCGAACCCCCAACGGCGCGCGGCGTGGCGGCGCGTGGCGAAACCCATCGTGCCGCTGGGCATCGTGGATATGGTGAATGTCACCTACACCGCTGAAGGCAACCCGCGCGTGGAGCCGTTGGTACAGCTTTCGCCCGCGCTGGTCGTGAACCAGATGGGTGTGCCGATTGAAACCGAGACTTTGGGCGATGAGGGCGCCGGTGCCGCCCCTCTCCAAGTGCGGTTCCCGCTGGGATTGTGGGATATAGACCCCAACTCGTTCCGCTTGGTGGTGTTCCGCAGCCGCCCCGACGCGCTGCGACAAAACCAGCCTCTGCGCTATTTCTATGTCGCCTACAACCCGAACGATGGGCAGTGGTACATTCGCTATTATCGTGCCGTGCCGAATGAGCGCCCCACCGATGAGTGGGTAGCTAACCTTACTTTGCTCCAGCGCATGGTGCATACGGGCACGCCCCAGCCGGGCTGGCTGAACCCCAACCTCAACTACTTCACACAAGCGGAGCCGATGGCGTTTTATGTCAACCTCGAAGCGGGGTTGGTTGATATGGCGCTGCCGTGGTGGTTCCACTATCCCGTGCAAGGGGTGAGCTTCAAGACGGGCGTCTACCTCCCACCCGACCGCGATCCAGCCCCCGACACCACTACCATCAACGGGCGTTTCAATCTCGCTTTTCGTGACCCCGACGATGCGCCAAACGCCCGCCGCTTTGTATCGTTGCTGGATTTAGACGGCGATGGGCAGATTGACGACCCGCGCCAAAACCATCTTGTGCTACCCACCGCCTCACTGGTGCCCGGGTCGGAAGTAGTTATTGGACCCGACCAACGCCCTGGTCCCAACTTCGGTAAGCCAATACGCTACCAGCGCGTGTCGTCGGCGTTGGCGACACCCGGTCCGAACCAATACCGCATTCTTTATGAGGATGCCGCGCCCTACCAAGAGGTGATAACCACAATGGGCTTTACCCCGCAACTGCTGCGCGGCTACATCGAGTTCCATAGCGATCCGCAAACCCCACTGCCACCCAACTCGCAAGTGGTGGTGACTTTCTACTACCGCTTCAATCTGCCCTCCGACACCTATGTAGCCGATTACTACACTCGACGCTTGCTGAACCTCAAGGTGGGGCTGAAGTTATACGGGGCGCAACGTCCCGTGAGCTACTCGGTCGCCACACAGCTGGAAGCACCCAACATCGTACAAGTACGGGGGAGATAAGATGCGAGGCACACGAACGGAACGCGGTCAGACGCTGGTGGTCGCGCTGCTGGTGAGCTTTGCCCTACTGATTTTGGGCGGTGTGTTCATCGCGGTAATTGCGCGCAACCTCATCAATGTGCGCCAAGCACGCGAACGGCTCAGCGCCGCCTACTTTGCCGAATCGGGCTTGCAGTTTGCAATTGACCAGCTGGTGCGCAGCGAGTTCGGTGCCGACTGGCGACCGATTCCCGATAACCTCACCAATCCTGCTGACCCTGACTACTTCTGGCTCAAACCCTACAACCCTGCCGACCGCACCGGGGGCTTCACGCGCCTCAACTTAGAGGGCGGGCGTGCGCTCATTCGCGTGTCTTACCAGCCCTCTGGACCCGTGCATCAGCAACCGGTGATAAAGATAGAATCAATCGGGCGTGTGGGGTTGGTAGACCCGAACGACCCCACGACCTTCCAGTTGGCAGACCGCGAGCAGCGTGCTGAACGCGTTGCCTATGTGCAAATCGGCACCATTGACTACCTGCGCTTCGTGATGAACAAGGAGCAACGCGGCACGTTGATGGAGCTGGGCGTGCCCACCATTGGGCTGCTGGATGAGCAAGGGCGCGAGCTACCATACCGCACCATCTTGGGCGAGCCGCCTGACGGGGGCATCACGGAGTTTGGTATGGGGGGCGGATCGATTTATGTGAACGGCAACCTGCGCTTCAACGGCGATGTTCGGATTGTGCTTGACCCCACACGCGGCGAGCGAATTTATGTAGCAGGCGAGGTGGTGCACGGCGACAACACAACGGTGCAACTGATTACACCTCAGGGCGTGTTCAACCTGCCGCCCAGCCGCGACCCGAATTTCACGACTGCCAACGGGCTGTATCGCGACGGACGCCCGCTCACCGCTGCAGACGGCTACCCACGCGCTATCGCCTACCTGGAGCCACCGCGCATGGATACCGTAGACCCCGCCACCAACCTGCCGCGCTATGTGGCCGCAACGCGCGAGTCGGGCATCTGGCGCCAACGCCCCAACGGCACATGGTTCAACACAGGGCAGTACGGCTACGGACGCGGAATCTATATCAACAACGCGCAAGACATCCAACAAGAGAGCCGCAACCTGTTAGGTGGCTACACCTTGCGCAGCGATTGGCTCAACCCTGGCAAGTCGCGATACTGGAACGGACCGTTCTACGAACCGCCGGGCGCGTTCATTGAACTGGTGGAAATCCTTAACCCTGACGGCACCATTCGCGCTCAGGGCTTCCGCATCACACGCAACCAAGCTGACCCACGCGATGTGTGGTTCGACCCTACCACCGGGCGTCCCACCAACCTTAAGACGATGAGCTTCTTCTTCCGCAACCCGAATGACCCAACCGACCCTACGCTTACCAGCGAAATCACCCAAAACGACCGCACCTTTGATGTGCCCTTCAACGGCGTGATTTACGCAGAGGGCAATGTGCGCATCAAAGGGCGCATCCCTTCAGGCAGACAAATTCTGATTGTCACCAATGGTACCGCTTATATTGAAGGCAACATCGTCAAAGGCGACAAGAACTCGGCATTAGCGATTCTCGCGAAGGACTATGTGTGTGTGAACACCACGCAGTTCTTGCAGCGCACCTTTGACAGCCCAGCGGAAGCTCAGGGCGACCCCACCAATCTAGAGGCACCTTACTTCTTCGAGGTGCTACCAGACCGCCCGATGCGCCTACTGTTCAGCTTCGGAATTGACCCTCAGCAATACACAGGCAACTTCGGTGCAATTCGGCTCTTCCTGCGCCACGCCACACGCAGCGGCTCGTTCATCAACCTGTTGGTGAACCCCGCGTGGTTCGACGACGCGGGCTACAACCCCTACTATCCGTTTGGCGTTGTGGCAGACCCGCGCGTTTACACGCTGGGGGGCAACCCGCTGCAAGTGTATCCGAACTACGAGAAAGTCGCACTTCCGTTGGTGCCGCGTCCCAACGGTGCACAGTACCTGCTGATTCCTGAACCAGGCATCCCGAACCTATTGCAGCTGCAACTGCACCCGCTCTCGAATGTGGCGAACTATCAGCTACCGACGGGCAACGCGCCTTACCTAATGAGCGCGGCTGCCGTGCAACCGCTGGACATCCGAATCGAGGCGGCACTGTTTGCCCAAGAGGGCAGCTTCTTTGTGATTCCAGGCTACTGGTTCAACACTAACCCGCAGGACACACGGGCGAACTACCTGCGCACAGGGCAGCGCGCCCCCGGCGTGGTGTCGGAGGAGTTTCCGTTCTACGGCGAGCCGCTGGATATTCGGATCACTATCGTCGGTTCCATTGCCGAGAACTTTACGGCGGCTCAGGGCGACCAGACTGAATGGCTACGCCGCTGGGGCTGGATCCCACGCTACTATGGCAGCTCGCGATTTGAAATCCCAGAGCAGCATCAACGGTATTTCCATGATGAGCGAACCCGCCAGTATGCGGTGAACCTGTTTATGCGATATGACCCGATTTTGCGCCCGCGCGTAGACGCCGAGCCCCTGCGCGTGGCATACGATGCGACTCAAGACCCTTCAGGGCAACATCCGGGCAGGGCACTGCCACCTATTCCGCGCCTGCCGGTGTGCCCGAAACCGATTTTTGTCGGCGATATTCGCCCGTAAGCGAGGTGTAAGACGATGATGCGGATGAAGTGGCTGTTGGTGAGCGTGCTGAGTGGACTGGCAGTGGTGAGTTGGGCTGATGGGCGTGGCTACGAGGCGCGCACCGTCACCATCAACGCTGGCGTGGTGGCGTTCGGTGAGAACGACACCGCCGTGCGCGATGTGTATACCTTCTACGCGATGGAGCGACGCTCCGACCTCAAGCCCATCGGTGTGTCGTTCCGCAATCCGTTTGCGCCCACCCGCGACGCAGACAACAACCCTGTCACGCGCGACCGCGCTGCCTACTGGCTGGTCAACTTGGCGCGTTTGAGCGATGAACAGCTGGCACGCTACCAAATCTTGCTACTCAGCCGCACGAACTGGAACGGCATGACCGCCGATATCCGCGAGAAGTTGCGTCGCTTTGTGGACAGTGGCGGCATGTTGTGGATTGATGTGCCTCGCGAGGGCAGCACGGGCAGATTGTGGTTCCCCGAGGTGCAGCTTACCAATCCGCCCAACACGGCGCGCGTGAGCGTGGTGAATTTGAACCATCCGCTGCTGCGGGGCTACTACACTCTCTCGCCAGCGGAGGTTGCCCAGCTGGGGCTGCGTGGGCGTGGCTTCGGCGGCACGACAGTTGACACCACCGCGAACCGTCCCGTGTTGCAGGTGGTCACCGCCGCGGGCAACGCACCCGTGATTGCTGCAGCGACCTACGGCTCGGGACGCATCCTTGTCAGCGCGGCAGGCATCGCCGCAGCGATCAACGAACCGCTGCGCTTGCCCAACGGCAATATCCCCCAACGGGCGTTTGACCTTGCCCTGCAAACCGTGCCCGATTTGGAGCTCAAATTTGCCTACAACCTCATCCGCTGGGCGGGGGCAGGCAGCACGGATGCCTTCAACCAGCGCCGCGCGAACGCTGTGGCAGACCAGTACGGTGCACCACTGGGCATTCGCTGGCGCGTGGCGGATGGCGGCTTCAGCGAACAAGGCGGTGCGGTGGTCTACGGCGGCTTGGTGTTCGTGGTCAACAACAACGAGCTCGTTTGCTACGACGCAGTGCCCAAACGCGACTTGGATGGCGACGGACGCGCCGATGATGGTATTTTAGACTTCGAACACGGCGAACGGTATGACCGCGTATGGCGCGTGGAGGTGCCCGGAGGGCGCATTTCGCCGCCCGTGATTGTGGAACACCCACGCGGGATCCAAGTCGTGGTGGCCACTGAACAGGGCGTGCGCGCTTATTGGGCGTTGCCACGCGGCAACGACGGGCGCGTGCCCGAAGTTGGGCAACAGGCATGGGCAGTATCTTCCCCTGCACCAGGAAGCACCTTGCCCATCCCTGCGCGCAGCGGACGCATCCCCGCCCCTATCGTGATTGATAACACCATCCTGCTCGTGCCGACCCAGCATACAGTGGGCAACACCACCACTGCAGGCTTTTACGCCGTGTTGCTATCGGAAACGCCCGATGTAATCCGCTCACAAAATGTGGTGCCCGCCGAATGGTATCAACCACTCAACACGACGATAGGCACTTGGTTGCTGCCGCCTGTGGCAGGCTATGTGCCCAACTACGGTCAAGGAAGCGGCAACGACATTGTGGTCTATATGGGCGTGCGCAACGACCCCACGGGCACAGGCAACCAAATCACCGAATCGATACGCGCCTTTTGGATTGGTGCCAAGGGCGAAATCCTTGAACCGATTATACAGGGGGGCGTGTTCCAGAACGCTTTTCGCTCGAGGATTACGGGGCGCGCGCGGTTCTTCGCCAACGCCGACGGCACCGCCGACCCGAATAACCCGCTGCACCCGCGTGTGTATGTGATTAACCGCACTACAGGCGAGCTGATTAGCGAAGTGACGACGGAGTGCACCTTCAATGTGGGCACTCAAGGGCGTGTCGCCATTACGCGCCCGCTTCCGGGAGATGTCACGCGCGATATCGCGCTGGTGATTGACTACTATATCGACTGGGCATTTGCGCGTGATGCGGGCGTGATGTTCCGTAGCCAAGCCTTGCTGCCCGCGTTTAGCGAAGGAGGCGCGCTGGTGCCGCCGCAGCTGCTACGAGGCTACACGCTTGCGCCCAATGGCGTGCTCTACATTACCACTGGCACGGAAGAGACTGACCCCAACAACGCCAGCGGCAACATCATCGCCCTGTTGGAGCAAGCGCCGCTGCAAGCCCAAGGTGGCACGGGCGCACAACCACAAGCGCGCGGCGTTTCCCGCATCTTGTGGCGCTGGCAATCGCACGGCGGCTACCGCCAACTCGTGCCGGGACCAGAGCGCACGGAGCGCGTCGTGGAAGCCAGCACTATCTACAACGAGCCAAACCGCGCCTTTATGGATTTGGTGCGCAACGTCCTGAACTTTAGCCACAGCTTCGCCCGCGACGACGCCAACCGACCACAACTGCAGTGGATGAACTTCACCTTCCGCCGCGCCCCCATCTACTACGATGGCGCAGTGTACGCAATCGGCGAAGGACAAGCGCGCGTTGGACCCTTCAGCTTCCCCTACACGGTGCTCATTACACTGGACGCGGAACCGAATCTGTTCATCATCAACACGGGCGGTCCCATCGGGCTGACTGACAACTTCCAAATTAGCATCCAACAGCGCGACTACGCGCGTTCGGGGGCGAACCCGGCCAACAACACTCTCTCAACGCTTACTTACCAGTCGCGCAACCCTATCCCCGACATCAAAATAGATTTCGCAACTGGACAGATTCGCATCGAGAGCTTTGCACGGGCGAATGCCAATGGGCAAATCAATCTTATCGAGAATGTGCTGAGTATCTCGCAGCCTGTAGTGGTCAGCGTCGGCAATCCGCCCGTCAACCACATCTTCGTTCCCGAATCGCAGCTGGCAAACTGGAACAACCTACGCTGGTATGCGGTGCTGCTGCTAACCGAGCCGCGTGCTGAGCCTGTGATTGTGGGCGACTTGCTCTACACGCCGATTGTAGCCATCAACCCCTTCGCGCAAGGTGAGGAACGCAATCGTGTGGGGCTGATGGCGTTGGCAATAGACCCGTATCGCTTGCAGCCCGATTTGGCGCAGCGCAAAGACCAAGCAGGCGTTATCCCACAGATTGACCCCAGCAACCCGCTGCGCTATCAAACAATTGTTCGCTGGCCCTTCGTAGACGACCTAAGCGAAGAGTTTGAACGCGACCCCGACTTGGGCGCATTGTTGCGCGCACTGTTTGAGCGATTTGCGCAGAACTTCGAGCGGGGCAACGCGGCGTCGCCCATCGCGGTGGGCGAGGGGCTAGTGCTGGTGAGCTTGGCAAACGAGCTGCGCGCCTACAGCCGCCAGACTACCATCATTGCCGACGAGAACCGCCTGCTAGAGGTAGATACGGCAGGGCGTGTGGTGTGGGCGGCTGAAAACACTCAGTTAGACCTTTTCGCCGGCTCGCCAATTCCCACCAAGCAACGGTTTGCGCTGACGCCCAACGCCCGTGTCTACCGCTATAGCGAAAATGAGTTCCTGATTGTGGAACCTGAGCGCAATCGCGTGGCTATTATTGACCGCGCTGGCTCTGAAGTGCGCGTTATCACGCGCTTCATCCCTGACCGCGTGGCACTGCGCAACGACGCAGGGCAAATAATCGATATCATCGACTTGCGTGACGAGACCCACGCACAGGCGAACAACCTGCCCGGCTCAAACTACTACAGCGGTGCCCCTGAAACCCTGCGCAACCCCACCGATGTAAGCGTGTGGACAGAGTTTGTGCCCGCGGCGCGCAACCCCTACACCGTGCGCCGCCCGCTGGAGTACTGGATCCACTACACCATCACCGATGCGGGCAACGCCCGAATCGTGGATATCGTGGACCGCTATGAAGTAGATCCGAATACCTTCACCATTGGCGAGCCGGTGCGCCACCCGCAGCTGGGCGAGATGCTGGGCGTGCTCTACTGGATGACGCCCTCGCAGCGATTAGGGCGCAACTACCGCTATGTGTCGGCACAACGCTTTGAATACTGGGACGGCACGCGCACCCGCATCGGCTTTGCAACGCTAGTGCAAAACGCTGCCGTCAGCGCTTTCGAAGCCACCAGTATCGCTGACCCGTTGGATCCTGCCACCAGCGAGGCAGGCATGGTGACGCTGCAACTGATTGTCAACGGGCGCGACCAGACGCTGTACATCCGCCGCATGCGCTTGCCCGATGGTACCGTTGTGCCCATCCTCGCGCCTAAATCCATCGATGTGGCAAAGCAAAGCGCCAGTGGGCAAGGTCCCGCGGGGCTGTACCTGCTGCTCACTACCAGCACGGGAATCTACGAGCTGCAGGTACCCCTCACGGGAACCATCGGCGACACTTTGCCAGTCTCATGGATGTTGCCAACCGAGGTGTACTCGAACTTCATTCGCACGCGCATCGGCGGGGCGGAGCTGGTTCGGGACCCGAACAACATTCCCGTGCGCCCAATCCTATTGCGCCCGCGTCAGGCGCGCTACCTGGACAACGGCAACCTGTTGATTGTCAACAGCTACAGCGGCGAGACGCTGGTGCGCTCGGGTGGCGATGTGGAAGTGCGCGACTTTCCGGGCGAAGTGTTTGAATTAGAGAGCAGCGACTACAATCTACAACAGGACGGGCTGGGCTTTCGCCCGAGTTCAATCGTATGGAGTACGCTAGACAAGCCTGCGCTAAGCGGTTCGTATCCGCTGCGCAAACCCAGCTCGGCAGATCGGGGAGGTTTTTAGGCGATGGTAGGGCGAATGAACTGGAATTCGGCAGTGCGCGGACTTTTTGCAGGACTGTGGTTTGGCGTGTTTGCGCTGGTTGCGGCGCAAGATAGCTGGCATACGCATCGTGGCAGCGAACAACGCACAGGCACCACGGACAACGCGCGCAACAGCGCAGTGAGCCTGCTGCTGGCATGGACACTGCCTGATTTAGAGGCAGTGCGCGCGCCGCTGATTATCGATAACGACTCTGCCCTTGCCAGCGCCACGGGCGACTGGATTGTGCCCACAGCAGGCGAAAGCGCGATTGACCCATATCGCGACGACCCGAACACAACTGAGCCCTACCGATATGCCTACACGCGCCCTGACGCGAGTTCTACCTTTACTTGGCGCAGCGGACCGCTCCCTGCGGGCTACTATCGCATCTATGTGTATGTGCCTGCTACGCCCACCCGCGCCGGTTCGCAACGGCTGCAATACTCGCCACGCGCCGAGTACATCGTCGCCGACGGCATAGGGGTTCACCCAGAGTTCGTTGACCAAACCGTTGGCGGTTGGCGTCAGTTGGGCGACCGTTCCTTCTATCACAACGGCAGCGCAGATGGAATCACGATTACACTCACGAATCGCTTCCAGGCGGAAAACGGCGAGTTTCCGTCGCTGGATGCGCCTACGATTGTGGTAGCAGATGCCGTGCGCTTTGTGCCCGATTACGGCACTGTTCAGGCGTCGCCGGTCGCCATCCGAAACCCACTCAACCCAGGCAACCACTTGGTCTATATCGCTAACGGCAACGGCACGCTAACCTGTGTTGAAAACCCTGTGGGCACGCGAGGCGCGCGCGTGCGCTGGACTCTGCGCCTGCCTGATGTGCCCGACCAAGCTCAAGGCATTATCTACGACAGTCGCACTGACTTCACGCCAGGGCTCTTCACAGAAGACAACATCTTAGCCGATGCTTACAGCCCCAGCTACTACGAGATTGCACCCACCAATAACGCGAACAATATCCAGCGTGCCTACTGGCGTGTGCGTGTACCGCGCACGGGGCGCTACTACGTGGAAGCATGGTTCCCTTCGGACGAGCAGAACGCCCGCTTTGCCGAATATGTGATTGAGTATCAAGGGGGCGAGCAGCGCATTCGCGTTGATCAGCGCTTTGGCGGACGGTGGGTGCGCCTCAACAATGTGCCGCTTGAGATGCGCGTGGGCACCACCTACGAAATCTCTGTCACCAACTATTCGCCCGATGATGTGGTGCTTGGCTCGCAGCGCGTGGTGGCAGACGCTATTCGGCTGTTGGACGCCGAGGGCTTAGATAGCGGCATCTACTCCACGCCAGCGGTCGGGCAGGTGCGCATCCGCGACGGCAACACCATCGTCACGCGCTTGGTAGTGTTTGTGGCAGCTCAGAACGGCGCGGTGTATGCCATTGACGCATTAGGCGACGGCGAGAACGGCACCCTGCGCGGACAGACGAAAATCTACTGGATCGTGAAGCCGCGCAACGCTACCAGCTTTAACTACGCCTCGCCCCTAATCGTGGGCGATGACCGCGTTGTTATCGGCAACCCTGCCGGCTCAGTGTATGTGATCAAAACCGATTTGAACCCCAACGACCCCGACAGCTACTTCTTCTGGCAGTATAATCGCCCCAACGCGGCGTTCGTGTCCACGCCAGCGTACGACCCGAGCACCCGCTTGGTCTACATCGGCAGTGTGGAAGGCGGTAATCTGTATGGGCGGCTGATTGCGCTCAACCCGTTCCGTGAGGATGATCCCAACACGAGCGTTGATGAGCGCGTGGAGTGGGTTTATCCTAAGGAGGGCGATTTCCCGATTGAACCGATTACTTCCACGCCGGCGGTAGCATTGGGGCGCGTGTACTTTACCAGCGGTGGCTTGGGTGGCGGTCGTGTATACGCGGTCGACGCTGCCACAGGGCAACTGGTGTGGGCGCAGCCCCGCGTGGATGCGCCGCGCGTGCCGCAGTTCAACTTCTTCTACAGCTCGCCGCTGGTGGTGCCTGGCGTGCTCTACAACGGTACGCCTACGAACATCGTCTATGTCGGGGGCGAGATTGGGCGCATTATTGCCTTCAACGCAGACAACGGCAATCTGATTTACATCAGCGAGTCGTTGGGTGGTGCGATATTCAGCTCGCCTATCTTCACGAATGTGCAAGACACCGACGCCGATGGCAACGAGATTGCAGCAGCACGCCCAGCGGTGGTGGTTGCCACGAATGAAGGGCGGCTGCTCGCTCTCCACGCCGACCAACTCACTAACGCCCGCGGTGGCAAGGCGTTCGAGGGCTGGGATCTGTATGGCGAAACGGTGTTCGCCTCGCCAGGCGTGCTGGATGGCTGGCTCTACGCCGCAGATGACGACGGCATCGCCTATGCATTCAATGTGTCGGGCATCGCCCAAGCGGCACCTGAGAGCGGGCTGGGCGAGATTATCCGCGATCCCACAGGCACCACAACCCAAGACGGAGGCGACTACGGTAAGCTGCGCGTATCCATCACGACCAAGCGCGAAGAGTTTGAAGCCGTGCGCGACGGACGCATCCGCCCCGACGAACTCACCCCGATTTACCCCGACGCGCTGGAGTGGGGCGACCGCTTCTATGTGGTGGTATGGAACTTCCGTCAAGGCACGCAGCCACGCCAAGTGCGCGTGCAGCTGTTTGGGCCAGGCGTGTCGCGCGCCGAGCAAGTCTTGCAAGTGCGCCAAACGCCGAACCCGCCCCGCGAAGACAGCACGCTGGACTACATCGCCACAGGTGAGTTCGCAATTCAGCCGTCTGCCAATAACTTCTACACGCCGGGCAGCACCTACGAACTGCAGGTATCCGTGGACGGCGTGTTTGGTTGGACAGCTGACTTGTGGCGTGAAACAGTCGAGGTTGACCGCCCTGCGCCCGGCGGCGGAGCCGAGGTGCCCTCCTATCCGCCCGTGGAGTTCACGACCGCATCGGGTTGGCGTGTGGGCATCGCGAACCCGTTGGGTGTGCGTGGGGCGCAAGGTGCGGTGGTGGGCAACGGCGACGCGAATGCGAACCTGTTCAACGGCAATAGCCCCGACGAAACCGATCCATCGCGACCGGCAGTGCGCGTGCCCGTGCGGTTCCTCAGCCCGCTGGGCGAGCAACCGATCGCGCAAGGCGATCACGGCAACACTGTGGTAGGCGACTTTGAGGTGTTTGACCGCCGCCGCCTCCAGACAGAGAACCCCGTGCCGTTGCAGATACTCGCACGCGCTTTCGCCAATGACTTAGCCTGGCAAGCGGGACAGGTGCCCATCCGCATGCTGCCGTGGGAAATCCCACCGACCTATCCGAGCAACGCCAGCCCAGACTATCCCGACATCCCCGCACGACGCATGCAGCTGTTGGCAGGCGGGGCGACCGAACTACAACGCGCTCCCAGCCCCGTGTTCGGTACAGGCACCCGCGTCGACGTGCGGGTGGATATCCCACGCTTCCAGCCTGCCAACCCTGGCGGCTACGACGGTGGCATCATCATTTACCACGATGTGAACGGCAATGGGCGCATTGATCGCTTGGAGAACATCACAGGCATCAACGCCACGCGCAACCTGTTTGCAGAGCCGTACCGTGTGGTCAACACCACCGTCGCGGTGCGGGTTGACGAGCGGATGTTTGTGGAAGAGCAGACGATTGATTTCGGTTCGCTGCCGGGCGGCTTTGGTTTCAACTGGGGCACGCTGTTTGCCAACAATGCCGGCTCGCTGTTCCGCCCCGACAACCCGCTGTTTGAGCCCTTCTGGAAGCCCTTCACCGTACGCAACGAAGGCAATGTCAACTTGTTCCCTGTGTACTTGGGCAAAGCGTTTGGCACGCCTCAAGGCACGGAGTATCTCTACTCCGATACTGCAGCCTTCTTCGCGCGCATCCCAGTGTGGACGACGGTGGTCAGCACCTTGGATCCGCGCTTCTGGCCCCAACCGAACCCGTTCTGGACGCCCACCCTCAACCAACCGTTTCCCGTATTACAGAAGCCGCAGGTGGGCGACTACACCGCCACCGTGTTGGGCATTCCTGCGATTCCGCCGCGCCGCCCAGCCAATGTGGAAGTGCCGCTCCCGCGCAAGCCATTGGTTTCAATCGCCATCCCGCCGTTCCAACCGTTGGGCGTCTATTCGCAGCTCGTGGCGCCCTACCAACACAACGGCCCACCCAATCAGGGCGCAGGCGTGGTGCAGGAAGGATGGAGCTTTGCGGTGCCGCCCATGCGCTTGGTGGTGCGTGTGCGCGAAACGCAACTCACAGGCAGCACCAACCGCGGGGTTCGCCCAATGATTGATGATGTGCCGCCCCCCAACGCGCTGCGCGTCAGCGACCTCACCCCCGCGGCGTTCCGCGACCCCAACACGGGTAGGCTGCACCTCTATTGGGCAAGCAACCGCTTCGACCCAGCCAACCGTCCCGACAGCTTCTACCTGTACAAATCCACGCTGAACTGGAACATCAACCGCAACCAAGACGGAGTGCGTGCGACCAACGGTTGGGAACCTGCCTCCGCGGACCGCTGGTGGGGCGAACTGTTCGGACCCTATCCGAACGATCCCAACGGCACCCTCTTTGCCACCGCGTTGGGGCTGAACCGCCCGCTGACCGCATCTGAAATCGCCACAATCAAACATCATCGCCCGTTTGTCTACTTCACCGGCAGCGCGCCGTTCCTCTTCTGGACGGGCGAAGTAGTGGTGCGCAATCAACGCTACGAATTGCTGTTCTATGTGCGCCTCGACGCTGCCACAGGGCTGCCTTTGGGCAACCCGCAAACCGTGCCACTGGACCCCGTTGTGCCGCGTAGCAGCCTTGCTATCACTGGCATCACAGGGGTTGGACACTGGCTGTTCTATGTGGCAGCACCTGCGGGGCGCAGCGGTATTTTCACCATCGCTACCCCCAACGACCTGTTTACGGATTGGCAATCAGTGCGTCGACTGCCCTCGGAACAGCGCGTGCCGCTGTCGAGCATCGTGCGCTCGGTGGAGAGCGTCGGCGCGAACATCTACCGTGTGGCAGCTGACCCCAGCAACTTGGCAAGTGGTTTCGTGCTGCTGGCAGATGTGTTCTTCGTGGGCACCGTGGGCGACCAGAGTGAGCCTGAAGTGCTTATGCAACGCTTCTACATCAACCCGTTCACACGCCGGTTAGTGCCCTTGACCGACCGTCAGGCACGCGAAGCCATCACCGATGCTCTGCTGCCACGCTACATCGCTGCCATCACCGATGAGGTGGCGCGCAAAGACCCCAACCAAAATGTGTGGCGCACACGCCACCTTGACTGGGTCGCCCTGTTTGGCGACTGGAACCGCGACCCCAACAACCCAGACTTAGATATCAAGGTCAACGGCAGGTCAATCCTGCTGGAGCGCAACCCTGCCAATCCTGCCCAGTTGCGCCTGCAACAACCAGCAGTTGACACCCAAACGGGCTTGCTGGTGTTTGCCTACAACGAGGTAAGCGGCAACACGCTTGTCCCACGCGGGCGCGTTGTGGTTGACCCTGCCACGGGCACGATACGCTTTGTAGACATGGCACCGCGTGCACGCGATCTCGTGACCGTAACCTACCGCCCGCGCGTTTATCGCCTAAACGAGCCTGCGCCCGGCTCCGCAGGCACTTACGGGCAGGTGCGTGTGGTGTTTCAGCGCACGCTCAACCCGCGCCATGCTACCACGCGCCTCGCTGACTCGCCTGTGCGCAAGGGCGACTTCAACCGCGTGTGCAGCCCTGACGACCGCCCAACGGTGGATCGCGTGTGGGTCTTCTTCCGACGCAGCAGCCCCGCCCCCAATAGTGCAGGCGGTTTCTTCTTCAAGACCCTGCGCCCAGGCATTCGGCTAAATGCGCCGATTCTAACCGTTCGCGGACAGCTGCCGCTGGATGCCAGTGCCACGCTCCTTCAAGGCACCAACCACGCCACAGTGCAGCTTGTGGGCGTGAACGCCCCCGGCGCGGCACTTGGCTTCTACGAGTACGATGCGCAACGCGGCAACATCTACTTCACCGCGCAAGACCTTGGCAAGCAGGTGCGCGTGCGCTACCTAACCCGCACCCCAGACGGGCGCATCGTGGAGCAAGAAGAGATCCAAATCATCCGCTGGATTGATGAAGGCAACCTGCCACGCGGGCTGGGCGCGGAGCCTGAGTACACCTCACCTGTGCCGATTGACCTGCCCACCAACGAACTTTACCTGTGGGCAATGCCAAACTTGGAGTTCCGCGATATCTCGCGCAGCCTATTCAACGACCAGTACGGCGGTCTGGATGAGGCGTTGCTCTTGTTCTGGAGCAGCACGCGCAACGGCGTGGGCAACATCTACGGGGCTGCCCTGCAACCGCGCTTCTACCCGAGCCCCTATGATCCCGACCGCGACTAAACGGGTATAATCGGCGCGGCGGATGCAATTTCCATCCACGCGCCAGATAACCACCCAATTGCGCCGCCTCGCGATCGGTTGCGGGGCGGCGTTTCTACTCACCGTCGGCGCTCCCCAATCCGAAGAGGCGCTTACCATCCGCGCCCTTACCTACGAGGTTATCCGCACTAACGAGGGCACGTTGCTGCTCAACCTCTCGGGCGCCGTCGTGATGGAATACCAGGGGCGCACACTTGAGGGCGAACAGTTCGCTGTAGACGCGCAACAGCAGCGCGTGCGTGCGAACGCACCGTTCCGTTTCTTCGCCCCTGAAGGTGTGTTGCAAGGCGAGCGCATTGATTATTTCTACGCATTGCAGCGGGGGCGGTTTGAAGGTGTGCAAGCCGAGGTGTTGGGGGTTTATGTTCGCGCCGCTGTGCTGGAAGGAGACCTCGGTGATTTTTCTGCCCGCGAAGCGACGGTTTCCACCTGCGATCCGTTTCGCCCGCCCATTCGCGTGCAGGCAGGGCGAATACGATTGCGTCAAGGGGCGCGCCTTACAGTCAGCAACGCCCGCCTCGTGCTTTACGGCAGGCAAGTGCTGAGCTTGCCTCAGTTCACACTGCGCCTGCGCGAGACCGCCGAGATTGTGAGTATGCCATCGCCCGTATATGCACGCGAGACAGGGTGGGGGCTGCGCATGCAGGTGGAGTT
The DNA here is from genome assembly GCA_030550775.1 of Armatimonadota bacterium. GTDB lineage: Bacteria > Armatimonadota > Fimbriimonadia > Fimbriimonadales > GBS-DC > GBS-DC. Next base: position 32,623 of record JAUQOS010000001.1, on the reverse strand, counting down.
GCCCATCGGCGATCGCTTGGTGATGCAAGGTGGGATAGTAAGCTACCTGCACGCGGTGCCTGAACTGCGCTTGATAGGAGGTGCGGCTCTCAGCGAAGGCGAGCCCAGCCTTGGCGACCCCGACTTACGCCTACGCTTTGAACAGTCGCCACTGTACAACCTGCGCGCACGTCCTGAGCGCACCCAGACACGCCCCGCCCCCACCGTGCGCGTGGAGTATTCGTCGGATATACGCCCGCTATTTGCCCCACGCGAGCGCCTACGCGTCTCGCGACGCGAACTGGGGCTAATCGTGCCCACGCGGGCGCGAACGGGCACGGGCGAGGTAAGCCTACGCTATGGCAGCCTTAGCGAGCGGATAGATGGGCAGCGTACCCCCACACGCGAACGCCTGAGCTTGGAAGGCGAATGGCTTCAGCCTTTGTGGACAAACCAAAGCGTGCAGCTCCAGCTGCGCCTGTGGAGTAGCCTGACGCGCTATCAAGGCATCGCCGATACTTACCAGTGGCTACGCCCCCAGTTGGAGATAGTGTGGCAACCTCGCGAGCAACTAACCCTAATGGCGGGCTATGCGCAAACCTCCACGCGCCACACCAGCCCCTTCCTGTCGGAGCAGATACGCGCCCGGCGCGAAGCCAGTTTTCGTGTAGAATACCAACAAGGCAACGCACGTGTGGGCGCATTGCTGAAGTTTGACCTCGACGGCCGCGAACTGTACGATGTGCAGCTGCTGGTGGGCTGGCGCGACCGCTGTATTGAGCCGTTCGTGTTCTGGCGACGCAACCCGAGTGCGGTGCTGTTTGGGCTTTCGCTGACGACCGCACGCCAGTAGCGCTACAGCCGTTGCAGGAACGGCTCTATCTGCTCGTGGGGCACGAGGCGAAAGCGGTTCTCGCGCAAGGTGTGCCGCTCTAAGATGCCTACTTCCAGCTGCCCCTCGGCAAGCAGTTCACGCAGGCGGCGTCGCCCTGCCTCTTCCGAAACGCCGTCTGCCTCTTCCAGTTGCGCCGCCTCATAGGCGATGCCCCACGCGGTCAGCGCCACCGGCACGCTGCTCTCAAAAGTAGGCACGCCACTGAGGTTCGCCTCCAAATAGCGTGTGGCTTGCTCCTCGGCGTTTGCCGTGCCGCCAATCACGGCAAAGCGCTCGTAGGGCAGGAACTCGCCATCGTAGTTGAGGGTGTAGAACAAGTCGTGTTCGGGGGTATCGTGCAGCTCTGCAAACAGCGCGCGCACCACAAACGGCGCTGTCAGCGGGTCGCCGAACGCTTTTTTGAGCGCGGGCGAAAGCGCAAAGCCCACCACGCGCTGGATCGTCACATCGTCGGGGCTGCGCACGAAGCCCTCTTGATGCGAGAAGTCAATCGCTGCCAAGCGCAGATTCTCCACATCGGCTTGGTTGCCAATGGCAGAGAACATCAAGCGGTCGTAGATTTCGAACACTTTGCGCCCGCGTCGCTTGAACGACAATAGCATAATGCCGTTGTCGTAGCTGATGCCGATGACGGGGCTGCCTGCGCGCAAACGGTTGCGAATATATTGGGCGCGCTGCTGAAGGTTCTCCTGAAAATCGTAAGGGGTTAGCATCAGGCGTTGCCTCCTGTGCGGATGGATTGCACGATCGCGCGGATAGTCTCTTCGGGCACTTCGAACACGCCCTCGCGGGTAGCGTAGCGGGCGGTAGGCAATACTTTATCTATACCGCCAGTGGCAGCGTCTAAGTCGGCGGCGATGTCGAGCAGCAGGATCGCCTCGCGCAGCACTTCTTCCAGCGGTCGCTCACTGAAGGCGCCTTTGGTTTTGGTAATGTAATCAAACACACCACGGATGCGTTCCGCGCCCGAGCCAGCGGCGCCGTATTCCGGGGTTTCAAACCGCGCCCCACTGATATCGAAGAAGAAGATGCGTCCGCGGTCTTGGTCGGGATCGTACACGCTGAGGATGGGCACGAACAGCCCGATACCGCCCAAAGCATTCGGCAGGTTTGCCGAGAGGACACGGCTAACTTCTTGCAGTTTGCCATCGAGGCTCATTGGTTGCAGCTGACTGCGGGCGTAGTACTTGAAGGCGTGGCGCAGGTACCGCACGACCTCCATCGCACGCCCGTATGCCCCAGCGATGGCAATCAGCGTGTAGTCGTCTAACGGAACAATCTTGTCGGCGCGGTCGTACATCACGGCGTTCGCGGCGGTGGCGCGTCGGTCGCCCACATTCAGCACGCCGCCCTTGAACTTCAGGGCGATAACTGTTGTGCCGTGCACTTCCAGCGCGCTGTTCGGGGTGTGAGCGGGCGTTTCTAAGGGCTGCAACATGGGGATGCGTACGCCCGTTTGCGCCTGATAGCGTTGCAATAATTCAAAAAAGTCGCCTATATGTGTCCGCATGGTCGTAAACGAGTCTTTTCCGTTCGTTATTTTGTAGCGTTCGCGTCTCGCGAACGGGTCGTTGAGAAAATACTAACACTGCATAACCTGCACGAGCAGGCTTATGATGCACAGGAACGGCTTTAGTTGTTCATCTTTTGGTGCGATGGTTCATGGGGCGTGCCGTTCCCGTGCTGCCGACTAAGTCGACCTGCATTAGCTCTGCTTGTCAGCAAGGCGCTAATGTTGAGGTTGGTAGCTATTCGCCGCTGCGTTGGCGGTAGCGACGCGCCTGCTCAGGATCAACGCGACGCATACGCCGCAGCAACTCGTTGGTGTCGGGTCGTTTCACATCGGGACGGCTTGGACCGTCGCCGTCGCCGCCAGGGCGGGTCAGCGGCTCAGTTGGTATTGAGCGTCGGACGCGCTCTTCAGCCTGCAGTATCATTGCGTGCCTCCTTGTTGGTTTCGCTCGCCCTGTGGGGCGATTGCAATAGTTGCACGAACTCGGTGATGCTTTGTGCCGCCGTAAGACGGCGGTTCAAATCGCGCAGATTGCCCAGCAGCTGGCTCAAGTCCAGCCGCACGGTTTGCTCCTCGTTGCGCAGGATGATACGCTCCCAGTTGAGGCTTTCCACTTGTGATGGGTAGCGTTCAACCACCAAACCTCGAATGTACGCCCGTGTATCTGCTGGCGGCTGGCGCATTGCCAGTTCCACTGCCTCGGGGCTGACCAAAGTTTGCATACGCCCTTGCTCGACTAAGGCATAGTATAGCCCCTCGGCAGGGTCTATATCATGATACGCCAAGTCGAGGGCAATCATTACGGGGTCATCCAGTGCGATGCCCTCGGTTTCGGCAAACAGGGTAAGCAGCTGGCGTTTGGCGATCCAATCCAAGCGGTTGCTGAGCAGCTCGGGTTCGGTTTCCAACAGGTCGAGCACAGTTTCCCATTCGCGCAGCAGCCAGTCGGTTTCGGCGTCGCGACCTGCAAACCGAGTGTGCGCTGCCTGAAGATAATGGCGTTGGATATCAATCGCGCTCATCACGCCCGCGTCGGTTTCCACGAGCCACTTGCCGTCGGGGTCGCGCGAGATGCTTTGCGCAGCACGCACAGGTTCAATAATGAAAAAGTCGATTGCCCAGCCCTCTTCCAGCAAGTCCAGCACGAGTGCGGTAGTGCCTACTTTGAGCGCGGTGGCATACTCACTCATGTTGGCGTCGCCGCAGATGACATGCAGCCGACGATAGTAGCGCATTTTGGCGTGGGGTTCGTCGCGGGTATTGAAAATCGGACGGCGGTAGAGCGTTTCTACATTCATCGTGTCCATGTAAAAGTCGGCGCGTTGACTAATCTGGTACGGCACGCGCGGGGTGGTGTTGACCTCCACGCCCACTTTGCCTGCACCCGCGAAAATTTGCCGTGTGGTCAAAAACGGCATCATCGTGGTGGCTAAGGTGTCAAAAGGTATCTCGCGGGTCAGGAGGTAGCTTTCGTGGGTGCCGTAGCTGCTGCCGTGGTAATCGGTGTTGTTTTTGTAAAGTTTGACGGTGGTACCTGCTTTTTGAGCGTAGGCTTGGGCGCAAGCCAGCACGATGCGTTCGCCAGCTTTGTCGTGAGCGATAAGGTCCATTAGGCGGCGACACTCGGGGGTGGCGTATTCGGGGTGAGCGTGGTCGTTGTAGAGGCGTGCGCCGTTGGTAAGCACATGGTCATTACGCACTTCGCGCTCGGAGAGGGTGACGGGGTGCTCGCGCTCAATTTGAGCATCGGCAGGGTCTACGGCGAGTTGCTCCACGCGGAAGCCACGCATGTCGCGTCGCGGGTCTTCCAAGCGGTAATCCCAGCAGCCCCTAACCGCGGGAAACGGGCAATTGCGCAGCAGGTTCACCGCCTCCATCACTTGGTCGGCGACCCCACGCCCCTCCACATATAGACCATACTCGGTTTCAATCCCCACCAGGCGGTTCACGAAGCGTATTATACTCGATTTAGGAGCAAGCACGCCGAGCCACGAGAATATATTCTGTTGGGTAAGCGATGTAGTTCGCTTCTTCGGTTTTGGCGAACTTGCCTGTTGTTTTGTCGCGTGTACGCGGAAGGATTTTGGACGGAATTTCGCGCAGAATGACGCGCTCAATGGAAAAGCCTAGTGCATCGAGCTGTTCCGTGAAAACCTGCGCGTTTTGCACTTCCACGCCGCACAGGTTCGTGTTGCCGATTACGATACAGACATAGCCGCCGGGTTTCAGAATACGTCGCATTTCGCCGAAGCAGGTAGCCATTTCGCTGAAATAGAGGGCGACTTCACGTGCTTTTCGTGGGCAAATTTCAGCAAGTTGAGCCACGATTCGTTCCGCGAGGGTTGACCCTAACTCGAGGGTTCTCGCGTGGTTGTTGTTGGTGCGCCCGATGAATCTTTGCCGAAACTCTTGCAGGTTGCTTGTCCAGCCAAACCAAAGGGCACTTAGCTGATGGAGATCCGCATACTCGTAGCTGGTGACATACGGTGGCGAGGTTACGACGAGGGTAGCCGATTCGTCGACAAGTGGGAGCGTACGCGCATCGGCGCAGTGGGGAAGGGTAGGCACATCCAGCCTTGAGTGTAGGGTCAGCAACTCCCAAAACTCGCGATTACCCCGTGCCATTCGCTTGAGGTGTTTCTGGAACGCTACACGTGCGTCAGGAATGGTTTTGTTAAGTTTGCGTATCGGTTCCACGCTTCGGTCGTGCCAGAATGAGACGGTTTTTAAGATATGCGAAAGTGCGCATGCGAGGAATGTGCGTACGGAATCGTCGGGTATGCGGTTGATTGCATGTTGGATTTGTGCCAGTTGCTGGAGGGCGCTCTCGGGGAACCAGTAGCGGAGGCGTTCGTGCCATTCTGGGGGGCTTATGGCAGTTTTTTCCAGTAGCTCTTCGAAGAGGCTTGGCTGAGCCGTGTTGTAAAGCGAGCTTAGCACTTGTTCAATGGTTTGCGCAAGGTATTCTGGTTCGATGGCTTGGGTTTTCGCTCGTGCGATAAGGTGAGCAACGGGATTGATGTCGGTGCCTACACTGGGGCGTCCTAATAGTTTCGCTTCCACGAGTGTGGTGCCCGAACCCATAAAAGGATCTACGACCCAGTCGTTAGGTGAGGAATATTCTTCAATGAGGCGGGCTGCCAGTTGGGGGATGAACTTGGCGGGGTAACGATGGTAGCCGTGAGTGGCGTAGTTTGTTTGTTTCTGGGTGAGTTCCTGAAACGCCCAACTCGGGTTGGGTGTCAGCCCTTCAAAGTGCGCTTGGGAAACGGCTAATCTGCTTGCTGCCATCGGTGCAGGTCCTCCCCCAGCGAGTCGATGGGGCGTAAAATGCGCTGATGATACCGGATAGGTTCTTCCGTAAGCAAGTAAACCTTGTCGTAGAGGGCGAGCGCCATTTTGGCTTGCTTGCTGCTCAGCGTGCCTTGTGTAGCGGCTTGAAGTAATACCCCATCGTTGTCGAGAGTAATAAAGCAAAAGCGAATGCCTCGGGAGCGAAACTTTTCCGCCCAGTACAGATCTTGCTGGAACCGCTCACGAAGCGAAGCCTTGCAACTATAAACTGCAATCACGCGAATAGGGCGCCCTTCACTTTGCTCGAAAGCCACAAAATCCACTCGTGATTCGGCAATGTAAGGTTCCTGCAGTTCGCCTCGCAACCACAAGGTTTCGCTAAGGATGCGTTTGACAAGCTGTTCCTTAATATCACTCCAGGCTTGCACTGATAGATTTTGAGTTCTTCGAGCTGTTTGGCGAATTCCTCTGCACTGACTTGCTCAAATGCCCGCCCACTGGCATTTTTCCAGGCTTGTTCAGGGTTTGTCGCGGTACTTTCTGCAAGGAATGCTTGCTTGATTTGCTGCCACGCCTCGCGGGGTGCATGCCCCTCTGCACGAAGTGAACGGTACCGCACGAGCAGAGAAGAGTAGTTGCCCTGCACGAAGCGAATTATACCTACCATCGTGGCTACAGCACTCGAATGACTTGAATCTGCACGCCTGTTTGCTGGCGCAAAGCGGTAAGGCGAGCTTGGAACTCGCCCTCGTTGAGCATGGGGGTAAGTGCCACTTGTTCGATACCATTCGCGAGGGATTCAGCAGGGTGTAGCTCGGCGCCAAGCGCGTGTAGTGTTTCACGCACGAGGCGCAACGCTGTCTCGTCGGACGCGGTGAGGCGCAGGTAGTAGCGCATAGACAGCGTTTCGAGCGGGGCGGTTTCGCCCGCGCGGAGAGAGGGGTCCTCGAACCTGAGTGGGCGTGGATGGCGGGCGACTTCTATTAGATCGCCGACGACCGCGCTGGCGGTGGCGCGAGCACCTGCTCCAAAACCGTGAAAGAGCATCTCTTGGAAGCCGTTGCCCTGCAGCCAGATACCGCTAAACGCCCCACGCACGGCATACAGGGGATGCTCGCGCGGGAGCAGCGTGGGATGCACACGAGCACACAGCCTACCGTCGGGTAGTCGTTCGGTAATGCTCAAAAGTTTCAGCCCCATCTGCAGGCGGGTTGCCCAGAGAAGATCGCGCCCGCTGAGATGGGTGATGCCCTCGCGGTAGACGCTTTCCACAGGCACATACTGAAGGAACGCCAGCCGCGCTAAGATTGCGGTTTTGTACTGGGCGTCGTAGCCCTCCACATCGCTGGTGGGGTCGGCTTCGGCGTAGCCGAGTTCTTGCGCTTTGCGTAGGGCATTGGCGTAGGCGTCTTCGGCGGGTTCGCCTGCCTCAACGGCGTGCTCCATCTCACGCAGAATGAAGTTGGTAGTGCTGTTGACGATGCCCACGATGCGCGTAATGCGGTTGCCCCCCAACGCGCCCTGCAACGCGGTGAGAATCGGCAAGCTGCCTGCCACACTCGCCTCGTAAAGGAGGCGCACGCGCTGCTTTTGCGCCAAGCGGATGAGTTCGTCGCCTGCCACAGCTATTACCAGCTTATTGGCGGTAATCACATGCTTGCCGTGCAGCAATGCCTCACGGATAAGCGTGCGCGCGGGTTCCAAGCCGCCCATTAGCTCCAGCACCACGTCCACGCGGGGGTCGCTAATGGCGCGTTGCGCGTCGGTGGTCAGCACCTGCGGGGCAATGGAAACCGCGCGGGGCTTGCTAAGATCGCGCACAACTACATGGCGCACCACAAACTGCTTGCCTGTTTGGGCGTACAGGAGGTCGGCGTTTTCGCGAAGCAGGGTCAGCACGCCGCCGCCCACCGTGCCCGCGCCCAGTATTGCCAAGCGAAGGGTTTTGCTCATTCGGGTGGCTCCAGCAGCATCAGCACCTCGCCTTGCTGCACTAAAGTAGCGTTCTGCGCGACGATCCGTCGCACCACGCCGGTAGCAGGCGAAGGAATTTCGTTGAACACCTTCATCGCTTCAATCAGCCCGATAGTTTGCCCTTCGTAAATGAGGTCGCCTTCTTCAACATAAGGCGGCTCGTTGGGTGAGGGTCCGCGATAGAACATGCCTGTCATCGGCGCCTCAATCGGAATCCAATCAGGGGCTTCGGAGGGTGTGGATTCCGCAGGCGGTGCGACAAGCGCGACCTGTGGCGCAGACGCAAGCTCAGCGCGTTCAATCCTCAGATGCGTCTCGCCCACGCTAATCTCCAGCGTTTGGAGCTGGTAGCGCTCCATCAGTTGCAAGCAACGCTCCACCGTCTCTACCGCCGTGCGCACGCAGGGATTATACCTGAGCCAGTCTGTGCCGATAATTGGCGGTATGGCGTATCCAGCGCGTCAACCTGAGCCAGAGGAGAAACCGCCTTTGTGGATTGTCCGAGAGGCGTTTGAGGGGGAGCAGCCCGCCGAGCAGCCACAAGATGTATATATTTTGCACTTGCTGCGCGCGCTACCGCCTGATTTGTTGCAGTCGCTTACGCCTGAGCAGTATCAGCGACTCAAACAGTCATTGTACCAGTATCATCGCCGCCACCTACTGGATGTGCGCGGCGTGATCCCGTTTTTGTGGACACGATTTTACTTTGTGTTTCTGTTTGGCAAAGATACGCGCATGCGCCATGAGGCAGTGCCGTTGGAGCGTCGCGCAGAGACGCGGTGGAGCCGCTGGTTGGGGTGGATCGTGATGGTGGGCATTTTGGGGCTGCTGGTGATAGGGTTTTTGGGCGCAGCGCGTGTGTTGGCACGCTGATCAGGCGTACACACGCCCCGCAGCTAGAATGGCTGCGCTAAAAAGCCATGTTGCGCTGTGAGTTGATTTTACCGTTGCTGGCGGGGGCGGAACCAGAGCAACCGCAGCCCGTTTGCCACCACGATCAGCGTGCTACCTTCGTGCCCCACCACGCCCAGCGGCAGGCGCAAGTTGGCGGCGAAAGTGAGCACCACCAGTACCGCGATAACGGCTGTGGCGAAAATCAGATTTTGCTTGAGCACTTGCATCGCGCGTCGGCTGAGGGCAACGGCGTAGGGGAGGTTTGTGAGGTCGTTGCCCACGAGGGCGACGTCAGCGGTTTCTAGGGCAACATCGGTACCTGCACCCATCGCGATGCCCACTTCGGCGGCGGCAAGGGCAGGGGCGTCGTTCACACCATCGCCCACCATCGCGGTGGCACCCCATTCAGCGTTTAGCTGGCGCAAGGCATCCAGCTTTTCGTGGGGCAGCAGGTCTGCGTAGACGCGGTCAATGCCCGTTTGCTGAGCAACGGCGCGGGCGATCGGCTCCGCATCGCCTGTGAGCATCGCCACGCAGGGGATGCCCAGCTGGTGCAATTGCGTGATTGCCTCGGCAGCTTCGGCGCGCACCTTATCAGCTGCCGCAGCTACCGCCAAAAATCGCCCGTCTGCCCACACAATCATCGCGGTGTTGCCTGCCTCGCGAAGGCGTTGCACGATTTGCTGAACTTCCTCAGGCACCCCAATATCCTCAAACAGGCGCGGGTTGCCGATACGCGCTTCAGTGCCATCGTGGAGTGTGGCGGTGATGCCTTTGCCGGGCACGGCTTCCACGCGTGCCACAGGGCGGGGCTGATAGCCGTGGGCTTCAGCCGCTTGCAACAACGCCTGCGCCAACGGGTGCTCGGAACGCGATTCCAGATCGGCAATCACCTGCCACGCTTCGGCTTCTGAGGCGTTTGGTAACGTCACCATTTCCGTGAACACCAGTTTGCCTTCGGTGAGAGTGCCTGTTTTGTCGATGGCGATTGCCCGCACGGCTGCCAATCGTTCCAGCGGTTCGCCGCCCTTGAACAGAATGCCGCGTCGTGCCCCGTTGGCGATGGCAGAAAGCAAGGTTGCAGGGGTGCTGATGACCAGCGCACAGGGCGAGGCAACTACCAACAGGGTCATCGCGCGGTAGAAGGCGTCGCTGAAGCTCCAGCCAAGCGCAGGCAGCCCAATTGCCACCAACGCCGCGCCCCCGATAACCGCTAAAGCATAGCGCTGTTCAAACTGCTCCAGCCAGCGTTGGGTGCGTGCCTTCTGCTCTTGGGCTTGCTCGACCAACTGCAAGATGCGGTGCAGCAGGGTTTCAGTGGCGGGCGCGCGCACTTCGATCTCCAAGGTGCCGTTGCCATTGATGGTGCCTGCATACACCACATCGCCGGGGGCTTTATGCACGGGGATGCTTTCACCCGTGATGGGAGATTGATCCACATGCGACTCACCGCTTAGCACGACGCCATCGGTGGGGATGCGGTCGCCAGGGCGGGTAAGCACGCGGTCGCCCACTTGGAGTTCTTCTACGGGCACGGTTTCGGTGCCTGCGGGGGTGATGCGCAGGGCGGTATCGGGTTGGAGCGCCATCAGGGCGCGCACAGCGCGACGGCTACGCGCCAATGCGTAGTTTTGTAGGGTGTTGGAAAGTGAGAACAGAAACAGCAGCGTCGCTCCTTCGGGGGCTTCGCCGACAATCGCCGCGCCGATGGCGGCTGTTATCATCAGGAAGTTCACATCAAGGCGTCGTTCGCGCAGGGTCTGATAGCCGTCAATCACGCCGAAGTAGCCCCCCGCTAGGTAGGCGACAGCATAGGCGAGGTTTGCCAGCCCGATTTGCTCTTGCCAGCGCAGCAGCCCGCCCACGATGAGCATCAACAGAGTCAGCACGGACAACACAGGCTCCCAGAAGGCGCGACTTTGCCACAGTGGGGTGGGGCGCTCAATCGCTTTCACGCGGCGCAGCAGCCGATGGGTCGGCTCGGTGGGGGCGTGTTCTTGCTCCAGCACCAGCGCGTTGCCGTCGAAGCTGGCGCGGTAGACCACGCCGTCCAGTTGCCAGCGTTTGCCACGCTGCTGGATGCTAGGGCAGGCGGCGCACAAGCCCTCGCTAGGGTCGCGCAAGTGACAGGTAGGAATACGAATCCCTAACTCGCGAAGCAGAGGCTCTGCGGCGCGTTGTGCCTCCTCCGTGCTCATCAGGCGCGGATCGTACTCTACCTCCACGAGGTTGTTGCGATACTCATAACGGATGCGCCAAATGCCCGCGTAGGCGCGAGCGACTTTCGCCATCTCGTCGGCGCACGAATCGGCTTCCGCCAATCGCCTCTGAATGCTCCGCACGATGCCCATCACGCGCTCTCCTTCAGCGAACCGTTAGCACGACACTGGGGGCATAGCCCGTAGTACACAATCCGCGCCCCCTGGATGACATAGCCTGAGCGCTGCTCCACCGCGCGTTGAATCTCTTGGATGCGTGCTTCATCGAAATCCACCACGCGGTGGCACTTGGTGCAAACGAGATTGATGTGAGGGGTTAGGTCAGCATCAAAGTGCTCCGCGCCGTCGCCTGCGTCACCAAGCGCGTGTACCAACCCCATTGACTTTAGCACATTGAGGGTCTTATACACAGTAGCGAGGCTCAGTGTTGGAAACTGCGGCAGCAGTTGATGGTAAATCATGAGGGCGGTGGGATGGTCTTTGCTTTCCTCCAAGATTTTGCAGATGGCGACGCGCTGCGGTGTGAGGCGCAGCCCTGCGGCTTTAAGTCCTTCTGTTAGTCGGTTCATGCGCTCCCTCCGGCGGAAAATAGTTTTCTGTGGCGAATTATACTCCAAAATGGGAGTGGTTGTCAAGGGTGGTCTGGGTTACAGTATGAGATGCCTATTGTTTTGCGGATGACTTTATACGCTTATGCTTTTGGAGGAATATGTCAACTGGCAAAGGTATAGGAGGCAGCCTCAACTGCCAAAGCAGTTGCCTGATTTTCCCAAAACCCCCTCCTTGAGGTTCTCTCTACACGGTAGGGGAAACCGTTCAGAGTTCAGTTCCCCTTTCACGAGGGGAACCTTGCGGAGGGGGCAGAAATGGAAAATCCGCACGCAAAGCGCGCCGGGAACCCAAACGATGGATCCTTGTCAGGAATGCGTTAAACCCAAGTGACTTCGTATCGAGAGCAAATGGGTGAGGTTCCTTGCTCTGGTTGGAATGACAGAGCTTTTCTTGTGCGAAGGTGTGCGCGTCATCTCGAGCCGAGGGCGAGGTATCTCATAAGTTCGCAACTGATATGGAACGCTTGCCCTTCAACTCCGTGAAACGCTTCACAAACTGCCCCTAAGCCTCTTGACAATCCGCGCCGACATGAGGTAATATATCCCGTAGTGGAGGTTTTGCGTAGGCGAGGCAGGCAACAACGCTGTTCGTCTACGCAAGGCCCTCCCAGTGATTTTTTATGGAAAAAACGCTTAGCGTGGCTAAGATTGTGCTTTTCATCACAAGCGGAGCACAGGCAGGAATTGTTGTGCCTGTCGCGAACCCCCACGCTAAGCAGGCGAGGTGAACACTATGGCGCAGGTCTTTAAGCGGCATCATAACACGATAGCGCGTTCCTTAGTGGTTGGCGGATTGCTTGCGATTGTGGGGCTAGCGTTAGGCGGCTCGGCAATTACCCGCTCGGCGTGGTGGACAAAGGTCGGCGAACCCCCCGACCAGCCTGTGCCCTTCAGCCATAAGCACCACTATGAGGAACTAGGCATTGACTGTCGCTATTGCCATTGGTCTGTAACTCAATCAGCGCACGCAGGTGTACCTTCCACTCAAGTGTGTATGACCTGCCACTCCCAAATCTGGACGAATAGCCCCTTGCTGGAGCCTGTGCGCGATAGCTATAACAACGACAAACCGCTGGTGTGGTACAAGGTCAACAACCTGCCTGAGTTCGTTTACTTTGACCACAGCGCGCATGTAAACAAGGGCATCAGCTGTGCCAATTGCCATCAGGGCATTGAGAAAATGCACCTGACCCACAAGTCGCAAGCTTTTTCGATGCAGTGGTGTCTAGAGTGCCATCGCAACCCTGAGAAGTATATCCGCCCGAAAGAGGAAGTGTTCAACATGTACTACCAGACGCCACGCACCCAAGAGGAGATGAAGGCGATGTTGGATAAATACGGCATCCCCTATGACCCCAACAACATCCCGCGCAACCAGCTGGAGCTGGGCAAGCTGTTGGTAAAGCACTACAACATTCATAAGGAGCAACTGAGCGACTGCTCGATTTGCCATCGGTGAGGAGGAGCGATGGAAACCAAACGCGAACAGCAGCAAGGCATCGGCGAGCAGTTTTGGCGCAGCCTGAATGAGCTAGAGGGCAACCCTGAGTTTGAGGAAATCCTCAAGCAGGAATTTCCGCGTCAGGCGGCGCCGCTGGGCGACTTTGTGAGCCGCCGGCAGTTCCTCAAGCTCATGGGCGCGTCGATGGCGCTGGCGGGGCTGTCGGCGTGCGGCTACAAGCCGCAAGGACCCATCATCTCGCGCCCCAAAACGCCCGAAGATCGCATCGTGGGCGTCTCCAACTACTACGCCACCGCCGTGCTCAGCAACGGCTATGGCATCGGCGTGCTGGCGCGTGTGTACGAAGGACGCCCCATCAAATTGGAAGGCAACCCCGACCATCCCACCAGCCTCGGGAGCACCGATGCCATCACGCAGGCACAGATTTTAGACCTGTACGACCCTGACCGCTCGCAAACCGTGCTGCGGTTTGGGCGTCCAGAAACATGGCGCGCGTTTGACACCGAAATCCAAAGCGCGCTCAGCCAACAAGCCGCCAAAGGCGGGGCGGGAATCCGAATCCTCACAGGGCGCGTCGTGTCACCCTCGCTGGCAGCACAAATCCAAAAGTTCCTACAGACCTACCCGCAGGCAAAGTGGTATCAGTATGAACCCATCAATCGCGACAATGTGTATGAGGGCACTCGCTTGGCATTTGGCGAGTGGCTCAACCCTATCTATCGCCTGCACGGCGCAAAGGTAATCGTCGCGCTGGATAGCGACCTGCTCTACAGCGAGCCAGGCGCCGTGCGCTACGCTCGTGAGTTTGCCGATGGCAGGCGCGTGCGCAAAGAGAGCCCCACGATGAACCGCCTCTATGTTGCCGAGCCAATGTTCACGGTGACGGGCATGATGGCGGATGAGCACCTGCCCATCCGCTCCAGTAAAATCGCGCGCCTGCTGTACGAGATTGCCAAACTCGTAGGCGCGCCCGTGGAGGCAGCGATTGAAGGCGAACTCACCGAGACCGAACAAAAGTGGGCACAGGTCGCGGCGGGCGACCTTATGGAACACCGCGGCGCAAGCTTGGTTGTGGTGGGCGAGGCGCAACCACCCGCCGTGCATGCAATTGCACACGCCATCAACGCCCACTTGGGCAATATCGGGCGCACTGTCGTGTTCACCGCGCCGCCCGAAGAAATGCCCACCCTGCACATGCAAGATATCAAACAACTCGCGGAAGACCTGCGCAACAACGCCGTCGAGGTGTTGATTATGCTCGGCGGTGTAAACCCCGCCTACAACGCACCTGTAGACCTACGCTTCAAGGAACTCATCCCGAAGGTGCCGCTGTCGGTGCACCACGGCATGTATGTGGACGAGACTGCCGCGCTGTGCGTGTGGCATCTGCCCGAAAGCCATCCGTTTGAAGTGTGGGGCGATGTGCGCGCCTTCGACGGCTCGGTCACCATCCAGCAGCCGCTGATTTACCCGCTGTATCCCAACACGCGCAGCGCGCTGGAGGTGATGGCGCAGCTCAACGGCGCGCCTGCCGAGACCTTCAAGCTGGTTCAGGAATACTGGAAGCAAGCCAAGCTTGCCCCTGAGACTGAGTTTGAAACAGTGTGGCGCAAGGGCGTGCATGACGGCGTGCTGCCCCGCACGGCGAAGCCCGTCAAGCAGGTTGCGCTCAAGCAAACGCCGCTGGTGGTGCAGTCGCCGATCTACAATCTCGCACCCGTGCAAGCGGGGATCAAAACTTACGAGGTGCGCTTTGCGCCCGACCCCACCGTCTACGATGGGCGATTTGCCAACAACGCTTGGCTGCAAGAGTTACCTAAGCCCGTCACACGCGTGTGCTGGGACAACCTTGCCTACATGAGCCTCAAAACCTTCGAGGAGCTGGGGCTGCGCCGCAACAAGGGCACTTGGGCGTTCTTTGAGGACGCCACCTTAGTGCGTGGCGATGCGCCTGTGATTACCCTCAGCGTGAACGGGCAAGCGATGCGTGCAGCCGCGTACCCCATTCCCGGACACGCCGATGACTGTATCACCATCCACTTGGGTTATGGGCGCACCCGCGCGGGCAGCAAAGGCTCCGGTACGGGCTTTGATGCCTACCTCATCCGCACCAGTGACGCGCCGTGGATTCGCACGGGCGTGGAGGTCATTCCGCAGGCTGAACGGTACCCTGTCGCCCGTACTGAAGAACACCACCTGATGGACACTCGCAAGCCCGGCGAGCTGGATAGCACCGACCACCGCCCGATTATCCTCACAGGGCTGCTGGAAGAGTTCAAGAAAGATCCCGAACTCAAGCACAAGTCGCACCGCAAGGGCTACACGCCCAACCATCCTACGATGTATCCAGAGCGGTGGCAGTACGACCGCTACGAGAATCCCGACAACTTCCGCTATGCGTGGGCGATGGTGATTGACCCGACGGTATGCACGGGCTGCAGCGCATGCGTGGTCGCCTGCCAAGCCGAAAACAACATCCCCGTGGTGGGCAAAGACCAAGTGATGCGCGGGCGCGAAATGCTCTGGCTGCGCATTGATCGCTACTTCAAGGGCAAGGTGGAGAACCCGAAAGTTTACCAACTGCCGATCCCGTGCATGCAGTGTGAGAACGCGCCGTGCGAGCTGGTGTGTCCTGTCGCGGCGACCGTACACGACCATGAAGGGCTGAACGCGATGGTCTACAACCGCTGCGTGGGCACCCGCTACTGCTCCAACAACTGCCCCTACAAGGTGCGGCGCTTCAACTTCTATCGCTACAGCTACATGAAGTCGCCCGTGCTGCACCTGCTGCAAAACCCCGATGTGACGGTACGCGGACGCGGTGTGATGGAGAAATGCACCTACTGCGTGCAACGGATTGCGAAAGCGCGCATCCTGGCGAAGCGCGAGAACCGTCGCATCCGCGATGGCGAAGTGGTGCCCGCATGCCAGCAAGCATGCCCCACACAAGCCATCGTGTTCGGCGACATGAACGATCCCGAGAGTCGCGTGAGCCAGCTCAAGCGCGAACCACACAACTTCGTGATTTTGGGCGAGCTGAACACTCGCCCACGCACCAGCTACTTGGCAAAAATTGACAACCCGCATCCAGAACTCAGTGGCGCGGAGGCAAGCCATGCAACAGACCATTAGAGCACCCGAAGTGCAAATAAAAGAGTTCCCCCTGTTTGAGGGGGCGCAAAACTACGAGCGCATCACCGAGCAAATCACGCGCATCCCGATGGAGCGCCACCCGCTGGCGTGGACGATTATGTTCGGGCTGGGCTTCATCGGCGCCACCTCGCTGGTGATGGCGCTGGCGTGGCTTCTAATCAACGGCGTCGGGCTGTGGGGTATCAACCAGCCCGTTGGCTGGGGCTTTGACATTATCAACTTCGTGTGGTGGATTGGTATCGGACACGCGGGCACGCTGATTTCGGCGATTCTTTTGCTGCTGCGCCAAGCGTGGCGTATGTCCATCAACCGATTCGCCGAGGCGATGACGATCTTTGCGGTAATGTGCGCGGGGCTGTTCCCGCTGTTTCACACAGGGCGACCGTGGGTGGCCTATTGGCTGTTTCCTATCCCTAACTGGCTGGCGATGTGGCCTCAATTCCGCAGCCCGCTGGAGTGGGACGTGTGGGCGGTCTCCACCTACTTTACCGTCTCCGTGCTGTTCTGGTACATGGGGCTGATTCCCGACCTTGCTAAGATGCGCGACCGCGCCAAAACCCACCTGCAGCGCGTAGTCAACGGTATCTTCGCGCTGGGCTGGCGCAACTCCGCCATCCACTGGATGCGCTGGGAACAAGCTTACCTGTTGCTGGCAGGACTTTCCACGCCACTGGTGCTGTCGGTGCACTCCATCGTATCGTTAGACTTTGCGATCTCCATCGTGCCCGGCTGGCATGTCACCATCTTCCCGCCCTACTTCGTGGCAGGTGCTATCTTCTCGGGCTTCGCGATGGTGCTCACCCTCGTCATCCCCTTCCGAATCCTGTACCCCAAGTTGCAAGAGTACATCACAATGAACCACATCGACTGGATGGCGAAGGTGATGCTCGCCACCGGGTGGATTGTGTTCTACGGCTACCTGTGCGAGATGTTCTTCGGCTGGTACAGCGGCGTGCAGTTCGAGCAGTTCTTGGTGGTCAACCGCTTCTTCGGTCCGTATTGGCCCGCATTCTGGGCGCTGATTTTGTGCAACGGCATCATTCCGCAAGTACTGTGGCTACCAAAAGTGCGCCACAACTTGCTCGCGCTCTTTATTATCTCTATCATCGTGAACATTGGGATGTGGCTGGAGCGATTTGTGATTATCGTGATTAGTTTGCACCGCGACTTCCAGACTTCTGCGTGGGGCATGTACACGCCCACCATCAACGACTGGTGGCTGTACCTAAGCACGATTGGCTTCTTCGTGATGATGATGTTTGTGTTTGCTCGCTTCATCCCGATGTTGGCAGTGGCGGAGCTGAAGGAACTATGGTATCGGCTCTATCATGGGCATAACGGGCATGCCCATGCGCCTGCCACACAACACGCACCCGCCCCGCAAGGAGGTGGTCAGTGATGGCGCACGCAGATACGACGCCCAAGCTTTACGGTTTGATGGCGGAGTTTGAGACACCAGAGCAGCTGCTGGAGGCGGCGCGCCGCACACGCGACGCGGGCTACCGCCACTTCGACTGCTACACACCATTTCCCATTCACGGGCTGACCGCTGCGATGGGCGTCAAAGAAGCGAAAGTGCCGTGGACCGTGTTCATCTGCGGGCTCCTGGGTGCTATCGGCGCGTTCACGCTACAGGTGTGGACGAGCGTCGTAGACTATCCGCTCAACATTGGCGGGCGTGACCTGCTTAGCTGGCCCTACTTCGTGCCGATTACCTTCGAGGGGATGGTGCTGGCAGCAGCGTTTGGCGCGTTCTTCGGCACACATATCTACAACCGCATGCTGAGCTATTATCACCCTGTGTTCAATGTGCCGCAGTTCGTGCGCGCCAGCACAGATCGGTTCTTCGTCTGCATCGAGAGCAAAGACCCGAAGTTCAATCGCGACGAGACCTACCGATTTTTGCAATCGCTCAATCCGCTGAGCGTTGTGGAGGTGCCTGAATGAAGGTGCATCGTTGGTTATTGGCGGGCTTACTGGGGGTGACGGCACTCGGATTATCGGGCTGTCGCACGGATATGTGGGTGCAACAGCGCGTGAAAGCGCAAGACAACAGCGAGTTCTACGCGCTTGTGGACCCCGTCAAGGGCTTTGATGGCAAGATTTACGGTGATGGCTCTCGCCCGATGCCTCCCAACACAATCGCGCGCGGGAAGCTACACGACCCCAACGACCCGTTTTACACAGGCAAAGACGCTCAGGGGAATCTACTCAATCAGCTGCCCCCGCCCTTGAAGCTTTCGCGCGAGTTGCTCAATCACGGGCAGGAAAAGTATAACGCCTTCTGTGCCAACTGCCACGGGCGAGCTGGCGATGGCAAAGGCATGATTGCCTTGCGCGGTCAGTGGCCCCGCCCCGTGCCTTCACTTGTGCGCGAACAGCTCCACACGCAGCCACTTGCCTACTTCTTCGCCGCAGGCAAGTATGGCTTCGGCATTATGTATCCGCAGTACCCCCAGCTCAACGAGTACGACCTGTGGGCAATCGCCGCGTACATTCGTGTCTTGCAGCTGAGCCAGAACGCGAACATTAAGGACCTTGCCCCTGAAGACTTGGAGAAACTCGCTGAGGCGGAGATGGCACGCAAGCAACGCCAGCAGCAAACAATCGCGCAGGAGAACTGAGCATGGCAGCGACGACGGTGCTTTCGGAACAGGAGGTTCGACAGCGCATCCAGCGCGGACGCCCCATCGCGTTGGGGCTGGGCGTAGTCGGATTGCTGGTGTGGGCAACGGGCTTGGCAACCAACCCCAAGCTCGCCATGCAAGGCTACCACTTCGGCTTCTTCTACTGGATGGGGCTAACCTTGGGCTGCTTAGGCATGGCGCTGTTGCTACACGCCGTGCGTGGACGCTGGGGCTTGCCCCTGATTCGGATTTTCGAATCGGGCGCGATGGTGCTTATGCCTGTGATGCTAATTGCCTTTTTCCCGATTCTCTATGACGTGTTCGTAGTGCACGGCATTTTTGAGTGGACTCACAAAGAGGTGGTAGCGCAAGACCCCGTGCTGCAATCCAAACGCCCGTGGCTCAACGAACCGCGCTTTGCGATTGCAGGCATCTTGTACATCTTGATTTGGGCGTACTTTGCCAAAAAGCTCTGGGACGGTTCCTCCGCCGAAGATGCCGCGGGTGATCCTGTGAAGGCGGAGATGCTCTCGCGCCAGCGCACAGCGTTCGCTTCGTTTGGCATCATCGTTTATATGCTGACCTACACGCTGGCGATGGTGGACTGGGGGCAATCGCTGCAGCCCCACTGGTTCTCCACGATGTACGCCGTGATTATGGTGGCAGGCTTTGGGCTAAACGCCCTGGCACTTGCCCTTTACATGGTGCTTTCGTGGCGCGACCTGCCGCTGTATAAGCCGATTGTTTACCACGAGGGCTACGAGGGCTATCGCCGCGACTGGGGCAACTTTATGTTCACACTGAGCGTGTTCTGGTCATATGTGGCGTTCTCGCAGCTGCTGATTATCTACTCGGGCAACCTGCCTGAGTTCACGCAGTTCTATCTACGGCGCAATATGGGTGGCTGGCAATACATTGCCTACTTGATTCCGATCTTCCAGTTCTTCGTTCCATTTTTCTGGTTCCTCGCGCCGCGCACGAAGTGGATCCCGAAGCAGCTGCTGATTGGCGTTATCATTGTTTTGGCGATTCGCGTGGTGGAGATTTTCTGGCAAATCAAACCCGCGTGGTCGGAAACGCTGAGCATTAGCCTGTATGATATTGCGGCATTTGTGGGCTTGGGCGGACTATGGTTTTACTTCATGCTGGGCAACCTGCTCAAGCGTGCCTTGGTGCCCAGGAACGAGCCACGCCTGTTGGAGGTAGCCCACTAAGGAGGCGAGTGGATATGGCAGAACTGTTGAAGCCGGTAGACCCGGAAGAGTTGGAAATAATTCAGAAAGAACCTTACGAGGAGCGCGATCTATCGGTTGGGCGCATGGTACAGTTCCTCGTGGCGATCTTCGTGATGATGGTCGCGACACTATTCATCTCGTGGATTGTGTACCTGTGGGTTTTACCCAACCAGCGCGTGGATGTGCCCTCCGTGCGCCCCGAGGCATTTCAGCGCCAACTACCGCCAGAGCCGCGCGTGCAGGGCTTCCCTATGCGCGACTGGGAACGGTTCTATGCTGAAGAGATTCGAAAAACCACAACCTATGAGGTGATCGATGAGACTACGGGCAAGGTGCGTATCCCCGTTGAGCGCGCCAAGGAACTTATTCTGCAGAAGGGGCTGTAAATAAAGTAAGGAGCGTGTATGCCTATGCGTTATGTAAAGCGTCTATGGAGTGGGCTAATAGTAGCGAGCCTGACGCTCGGTGTGGCGTCAGCGCAGCTCTATCGCCGCCCAGAGGGCGAAATCGGCGAAACCGCTGCCAAGCAACGCTATGAAAGCATTACCAGTCAAGTCGGTATTGAACAAAAGCTCGGCGAGCGCGTTCCGCTGGAGCTGACCTTCAAGGACGAAACGGGCAAAATCGTCAAACTGGGCGATTACTTTGGCAAACGCCCGGTGATTTTGGTGTTGGCGTATTACGAGTGCCCGATGCTTTGCACGGTGGTGCTCAACAGCCTTGTGCGCACGCTCAACGCGATGGACTGGAAAGCGGGCGATGAGTTCGAGCTGGTAGTAGTGAGCATCGCGCCGAACGAGTCGCCCGAACAAGCTGCTAAAAAGAAAGCCAACTACGCCAAAGAATATCGGCATGGCACGGCCGAGCGGGGCTGGCACTTTCTAGTTGGCGAAGAAAAGAATATCAAGCAACTAGCCGACGCAGTTGGGTTCAAGTATACTTATGACCCTGTGACCAAGCAATATGCGCACGGCGCAGGGATTATGATTGTCACGCCCGACGGCAAGCTATCGCGCTATCTGTTGGGCGTGGACTTTTCGGCACGCGATCTCAAGTTCGCGCTGGCAGAGTCATCACAAGGCAAAATCGGTAACCCCGTGCTGAGCGCGGTAATGTACTGCTTTCAGTATGACCCTTCTACAGGACGTTATGGTTTGGTGATTATGCGCGTGGTTCAGTTGGCAGGTATCATAACGGTGCTCAGTTTGGCAACTCTGATTGGGGGCGCGTTGCTGTTGGAGCGACGCCGCCGCAAACCTTCGGATACCATAAGTGAGGTGAACGAGTGATGTGGAACTTTCCTTTGGTTCCGCCAACGGCCTCCAAAGAGGGCGAGGCAATCTCGCTGCTCTATTGGACAATTACGACTATCGCAATTGTGTTCGGCACAATCGTGCTGCTTGGGGCAATCTACCTCGCTGTTCGTTATCGCGCCAGCAACAACGCGGTAGATCGCTCTAACGCAACGGATAGCGACCTGCGCATCGAGTTGGCGTGGACGCTGATACCGCTGGTAATTGCAATGGTGATGTTCGGCTGGGCAGCGAAACTGTATGCCGACATCTACGCGCCCCGCGAGGGTTACTACGAGGTGTTTGTTATCGGCAAGCAGTGGATGTGGCACTGCCAGCACCCCAACGGGGCTCGCGAAAACAACATGCTCACCCTGCCTGCAGGGCGCCTCGTGAAGGTGAGCCTCATCTCGCAGGATGTTATCCACGCATTCTCTATCCCGGCGTTCCGCGTCAAGCGCGATGCCGTGCCGGGTCGCTACAACGCGATGTATTTCACTCCCACTAAGCCGGGGGTGTACCACTTGTTCTGCACGGAGTACTGCGGCACCAAGCACGCGGAAATGATCGGCAAGGTAGTGGTGCTGCCTGAGAACGAGTTCCAGAAATGGTTGGAAAAGAACGCTCCTGGGGCGACAGCAGCTGCAGCGACCGCTGCCACGACGGGCAGCGCGGCCGCCCCTGCCACAGGAGGCACGCTCACGCTGGCGCAGCAAGGCGAGCAAGTGTTCAAGGCACTTGGCTGTAATGCTTGCCATTTGAACCCCAACTCGCCCGTGAAAGTGCCCGATCTCACCAAAACTTGGGGCGACACCATCAAACTCACTGACGGGCGTGTTGTCAAAGGTGATGAGGCTTACATTCGCGAATCGATACTCAACCCCGCGGCGAAGATCCGCGAAGGCTATCAAAACCTGATGCCCCCCTATCAGGGGCAAGTATCGGAAGAACAGTTGGTACAGCTGATTGCCTATATCAAATCGCTGGCGGGTGCCAGCAATGGAGGGAAGTGAACTATGGCAACGACAACCTACACGGGTGGGCAGAAGCAAAACTACCTGAACTGGAAAACCACGCTTGCTTCGTGGCTCTTCACTCTGGACCATAAGCGAATCGCGATTCTGTACCTGGTGAGCATTAGCATCTTCTTCCTGTTGGGTGGCTTGGCAGCGGGCGTGGTGCGCGCCGAGCTTGCCACCCCCAAGGGCGACCTGCTCACCTCGGATGTGTACAACAAGATGTTCTCTGCACACGGCATCATCATGATCTTTCTGTTTCTGATTCCCTCCATCCCTGCCGTGTTCGGAAACTTCTTGTTGCCCTTGATGATTGGTGCGCGTGATGTGGCGTTCCCACGCCTGAACCTGCTGAGCTGGTATGTGTTTATGGCTGGTGCTGCGTGTATCCTCATTGCTATCTTGCGCGGCGGTATTGATACGGGCTGGACTTTCTACACGCCCTACAGCAGCTCGTTCGCAAAGGGCGAGGTCAGCCTGGCGATTGTGGGCATCTTCCTGACGGGCTTCTCGTCGATTTTCACGGGGATTAACTTCCTCGTGACTATCCACAAGATGCGCGCGCCGGGCATGACTTGGTTCCGCTTGCCGCTGTTTGTGTGGGCGATGTACGCTACCAGCTTGATTCAGGTGCTGGGCACACCTGTGGTGGCGATCACCCTGCTGCTGGTTGCTGTGGAGCGCACCTTCCGCATCGGCATCTTTGACCCGAGCTTGGGCGGCGACCCGATTCTGTTCCAGCACCTGTTCTGGTTCTATTCGCACCCAGCGGTGTACATCATGATTTTGCCTGCGATGGGCGTGATTAGCGAGGTGATCTCGGCATTCAGCAAGCGTCGCGTGTTCGGCTACCATTTCGTAGCGTTCTCCAGCCTCGCGATTGCCATCATCGGCTTCCTCGTATGGGGACACCATATGTACACCTCGGGGCAGTCGATGTACGCGGGCATCGTGTTCTCGTTTCTGACTTGGATTGTAGCGATTCCGTCGGCGATCAAGACCTTCAACTGGATGGCGACCATCTGGAAGGGGCGCGTCCACTGGGATACGCCGATGCTGTACGCGCTTGGCTTTATGGGACTGTTTGTGATTGGCGGTCTCACGGGGCTGCACCTGGCTGCGTTGGCGACGAATGTGCACCTGACCGACACCTACTTCGTGGTGGCGCACTTCCACTATGTGATGGTGGGCGGTGCGATTATGGGCTACCTCGCAGCCTTGCACTTCTGGTGGCCCAAGATGACAGGGCGGATGTACCCCGAAGGTTGGGGCAAGCTCGCTGCGCTGCTGGTGTTTGTGGGCTTCAACCTAACCTTCTTCCCGCAGTTCCTCTTGGGCTACATGGGTATGCCGCGCCGCTACCACAGCTACCCTGAGGAGTGGGCAGTGCTGAACCTACTATCTACCGCCGGTTCCACCGTGCTGGGCTTGGGCTACCTGCTGCCCGTGATCTACCTCACTTGGTCGCTCAAGTACGGCACCGTCGTGACCGAGCGCAACCCATGGGGCGCGCGCGGATTAGAGTGGGAGCTGGTGGATACACCGCCCGACCCCCACAACTTCGAGCGCACCCCCATCGTCACACGCCCTGCCTACGATTACAACCATCCTGAGGAGCCGACGGGCTTCGTGCCCAAGCCACGCCCAGTTGTGGTCGGCGGCAAGGACGGCTAACCAAGCGCTTTCGGGCGTCCCGTTCCACGCGGGACGCCCCGCCATGACTAAGGTACACTATTCAAAGGCGGAGGAGGCAAACTGACCGTGAGCATTCAGGAACTGGGGAAACAGTCGGCAACGCTGGAGTACACAGGCGAGGTACACCATCACGCAGACGGCATTCTGGGCGAGCAGTTCGAAACACTGGAACAGCAAAACACCGCATACCTCATCGGTATGTGGGCGTTTATTGTTCAGGAAGTTCTGTTCTTCGGCGCAATCTTCACGGCTTATGCGGTCTACCGCTTCAAGTATGTGTTGGAGTTTACGCTCGCCCACCACGAGCTGAGCGTGCCCATCGGCACCCTCAACACCTTCGTGCTGCTGTTTAGCAGCTATACGATGGCACGCGCCGTACGCGCCGCAATGCAAAATCGTCATACGAAGCAAGCATTTTATCTGCTTTTGACCTTCCTCTTCGCAGGCGTGTTTATGGTGAACAAATATTTTGAATACGGCGCTAAGTTCGAGCATCATCTATTCCCGAACGCCTACTATAGTGCACACGAGATTGTGGAACACGCCAAAGCTAAAGGCGAGTTGCGCGTGGTTGTGGAAGACGGGCGCGAAATGTACGAGTTAGGCAAGACCATCAGGGGCGAGTTCAAGCCCTTCAAAAAGGTATCGCCTGAAGAGTTCGAACAGCGCACAAAACTCTTTTTCGGCTTCTACTTTGTCATGACGGGCTTGCACGGCTTGCACGTGCTGGTGGGAATGATTGTGATTGCCATCCTAATCGGGCGCGCCCTGATTGACCACATGAAAAACAAGCCAATCGCAGACTATATGCCCGTCGAGATGACAGGACTTTACTGGCACTTGGTGGACATCGTGTGGATTTTCCTGTTCCCGCTGCTCTATCTGATTGGGAGGTAAGCGATGGCAGGGCATAGTGGTGAGTCGCACGTGCATCCAGTGTCGCTGTACACGCGCACCTTGTGGTGGCTGATGGCGTTGTTAGTGCTCACCGTCGTCGCGGGCTATATCCCAAACATTCCGAACTGGCTAGGTGTGGTTATCGCACTGACCATCGCCGTATGGAAAGCCACCATTGTGATTATGAACTTTATGCATGTGCGTTTCAGCGGGAAGTTGGCATGGTTATTCGCAGGCGCGGGCTTCTTCTGGCTGGTGATTATGCTGGCGTTCGCGTTTGCCGACTATGTGAGCCGCCCGTGGGAGCCGTTTCACGGTTGGCCTGAATAACGCCAGTCGTAGCGTCGGCGTCCCGCCGACGAGGCGTCCGCAAGATGATGACGCTACGGTGTTCCTTCTGCAAGATGCGGACGCCTGAGAAGCCAGCGTCTCCGCTACGCTGAGGCAGTTTGCGCGCGGGAACCCGCGCCCATAACCAATAACGAGGTGGTCAACGATGACAGTGCACACACACTTTATCACAACCAGCGAGCGGGGGCTGAACCGCGAACACCCCGCGATGAAAATGTTCCAGAAAGCCAAAAAACTGGGCATCTGGGACCCCGCTGCAATTGACCTCACCCAAGACCGCGCTGACTGGCAAACCTTCACCGACGAGCAGAAAGATGCCACCCTGCGCCTCATCTCGCTGTTCCAAGCAGGCGAAGAAAGCGTGACCTTGGACTTGTTGCCCCTGATTCAGGTCATCGCCAGCGAGGGCAGACTCGAGGAGGAGATATTTCTCACCTCGTTCCTCTTTGAGGAGGCAAAGCATGTCGAGTTTATGAACCGTTTCCTCACGGAGGTCGCCGAAGTGCGCGGCGAAGATCTTTCGCGCTACCATACGCCTTCCTACCGACGCATTTTCTACGAGGCGCTGCCACAGGCAATGCACCGCCTCACCTACGACCCCTCGCCAATTGCTCAAGCGGAAGCGTCTGTGACCTATAACATGATTGTTGAGGGTGTACTGGCGGAGACGGGCTACTACGGTTTCTTCCAAGCCTACAAGCGCCAGCAAAAGATGCCCGGCTTGGTGCAGGGAATTGCCAAGATGATGCAGGATGAGTCGCGCCACATCGCATTCGGCGTGTACTTGTTGTCGCGCCTGATTGCCGAACACGGCGACCCTGTGTGGCATGCCATTCAAGAGCGAATGAACCTGCTGTTGCCCGACGCACTGGGCGTTGTGCAGGAAGTGTTTGAGCCGTACGAACCAAACATGCCGTTCGGACTGGACAAGCAGGAGTTTCTCAACTACGCGATGGTTCAGTTCACGCGGCGCGACAACCGTTTGGCGCGTGCACGCAGCCTCTCGCTCGAGCAACTCTACCGCGAAACCGAAGACGCAGAGGCTGAAGCGGCAGAGTTGACGCAGGCGATAGTTTCTAGCTAGGCGCGACGCGCGTTCTGTATGAGTTCACTGCGCTGGAAGGTACGACGGTTGATGGCGATGTCGCCCGCGGAGATTGCGCTTCGGGCAGGGCGCATGCTCCGCGAGCACATCCAACCCTTGCCAAAGGAACCCCCAGAACAAACGTGGCACCGTTATTACCCCAGCCTCGCGCCCACCGTCGCTTTGAACCACTTTACCGAGCGGCTACCCTTGCATCCCCAGGCGGTTTCGGAGAGCGAACGCGCGCGCGTGCAACACGAAGCAGAGGACTTACTGCACGGCGAATGGCGCCTCTTCGGATACTCCGTGCACTTAGATGACCCGCCGGTATGGCACCGCAACTACCTTCTGGGCAAGAACTGGCACGAAGCCCCTGCCAAAACCCTTGACTACCGACGCATTGACATTGCAGGAGGCGTGAAGTATGTGTGGGAACTTTCGCGGGGGCAACCGCTGCTGCGTCTTGCGACTGCCTACGCGCTCTCAGGAGACCCCCAGTACGCCCAAACTTGCCTACGCTGGCTCAGCGATTGGATAATCCGCAACCCGCGCGGCTGGGGCATCCACTGGACCAGCGCGTTGGAACACGCTATACGCATCTTTGCGTGGGCGTACACGCTGTGTCTTGTACGCAATGTTGTGCCCGAACCCGAGGCAGCCCGCTATCTGGGCGCGCTCCTCCAACACGCCGAGTTTGTGGAGAGGCACTTGTCGCCCGGCTCGTCTGCGAACAATCACCTCATCGGCGAGGCAGCGGCGTTGGCGTTCTTGGGCAGTCTGCTGCCCGATAGCCCCCTTGCGCGTCGCTGGCAGCAAACGGGCTACCGCATTTTAGCGCGCGAGGCGCAGCGCCAGTTTCACCCCGACGGCGTCAACGCGGAGCAAGCGTTTGGCTATCTGCCGTTCGTGTGGGAGTTTTACCTGCACGCCTATCGTCTGCAGCCGATGCCGAGCGTAGTCGCGGCGCGCCTGCAACGCAGCCTCGAGTTCGTGCGGAATGTGATGGACGAGTCGGGCTATGTGCCGCAAGTCGGCGACGAGGACGATGGCACGGTTGTGCCGCTCTGGAGCGCGGCAGCGCATCGCTATAGCGTAGTTGGGCGCGCGCTAGCGCAACTCATCCCGTGCGAGCCGCCCCCCGCTTTCAGCGATGCCGATGATGCGTTAGCACAGTGGCTCATGGGCATCGCGCCCCCCGTAGGCACGCGCCTTACCGCAACGCGCCTCTACCCCGATGGGGGCTACGCCGTGCTGCACTCCGACCGCTGGCAAGTGCTGTTTGATGCGGGCGCACTAGGGCTGGGCAGCCTTGCTGCACACGGACACGCGGACGCACTGAGCCTGTGCGCCTCACTAGATGGCAAACCGTTGCTGGTAGACACAGGTACCTTCGCCTACCACGAAGACCCCGTTTGGCGGAACCACTTTCGCAGCACGCCCGCCCATAACACCCTCACCTTAGACAACCATAACCAATCTGAGATACAAGGACCGTTTCTGTGGGGAAGGAGAGCGCGCTCCGAGTTTACGCTTGCCGACTTGCCCCACCAGCGCGTGAAGGGCTGCACCGACGCCTACACGCCCAATCGCCTGTGCCGCCAAGTGGAGCTGAGTGGGGCGCGATTAATCGTCAGCGATGAGGTTGTCCCCGATGGTGCGAACACCGCCCAGTGGTATTGGCACTTCCATCCCGACTGGCGCGTGGAGCCGCAAGGCGAGCGGATGTGGCGCATCACCGATGGTCGGCGTCGCTGCACGCTCCGCCTTTTGGGGCTAACGGGCTACACCGCCCAACTGTTTCACGGCGACGAACACACTAAGTTGGGGTGGTACTCGCCGCGCTTCGGGCACAAAGTACCCTGTACTACCTTGTGCGTGGAGACCCGAATGCCCAACGAGCCAACCCTCCAAGTGCACTGGGAGTTCCTTGCTGAGCAGGAAAGCACGCAATCGTAGCGAACCAAATGTTGCTATGCGCACGCTGATTGTGTGGGGCGTTTCTGTGAGCGCGCTTGCTGCAGCGCTGACAGGCGCACATGGACCTGTGAGCACCGCGCGCGCCAGCGAGGATTTGCCTAAAACCCGCGGCGACTGCCAAACCTGCCACCCCAACGAGGCACGCGACTGGGCACAATCGCGCCACGCCGCCGCGTGGGAAAGCGAAACCTTTGCGCAAACCTCGCGCAACCGCTCGCTCAAGATGTGTTTGCCTTGCCACGCCCCCGAACCCATCCTCGTAAAGGGCTTGGGCGAACACCCCAACCTGCGCGCAGACGACCGCACTCACGGCATTGACTGCATAAGCTGCCACCAAGACGCTAATGGCGCCTATCATGGCACTCTCGGCACGAAAACCGACGCCCACGCCACTGTGAAGAACGAAAAGTTCGGCACCGTCGAGATGTGCGCCACCTGCCACGAGATTTTCGGCACCGTCGACTGGTACAAACAAAGCGAGTGGGGCAACGACCCACACGGCTGTGTGAACTGCCATATGCCTGTTGTGGAACGCCCCATCGCCACGGGCGAGGGCTTGCCTGCGCGCAAAGCCCGCATTCATAAGTTCGAGGGCGCAACCCCCGAAATGTTCCAAAAAGGCGTGAAAATCAGCCACGAGCGACGCGACGACCTGTTGCAAATCAAGCTGGAAAGCGTGTGGGTGGGGCATACCGTGCCCACAGGCCCAGAGTATGTGGTCGCGATCGTGGAGGCGCGCTTCCTCAAAGGCGAAGCGGAAGTTGGCAGACACCAGACTCTGCTCGCTGACAATACGGCAATCGACGGCAACGATACGCGCCTGAAACCCGGCGAGCGGCGTGTCATCCGCGCGCCTATTCCGGAAGGAGCGACGGAAGCCATCGTGCGCGTGCTGCATAAGCGCAACCGCGAACTACCCGACGATCAAGCGCGCATCCTCTACGAAGCTAAAGTCTCGCTGTAGCCCATCGGGGGCAAGGTACGGTGCGCGAGCCAAAGCCGATACCTTTCGACAGTCTGAGCCTCTATGCCGTGCTGCAAGAGCGCAACTTCTTTATAGGTGGGCGCATTCAAGAGATTCGTCAGCCTGAGGCGCTCACCATCGTGCTCCACATCTACGCGCAGCGCACCGAACATCGCCTGCTCATCTCCGCCGACGCGCAGTTCGCCCGGATGCACTGCATCAGTACCAAAGTGCCCAACGCCCCAACCCCACCTCCGTTTCTCCAAAGCTTGCGCAAGCACATCGATGGCGGCATCATCCGCGCCTGCAGCATGGTTGGCTTTGACCGCATCGTGCAGATGGAGGTGCAAACGCGCGAAGGTCTCTATCGGCTAATGGTTGAGCTGATGGGCAAGCACTCTAACATCATCTTAGTAGAGCCTGTGGGGCTGATTCGAAGCGCAATCAAGTGGGTCTCGCCACGCCAAAGCGAAGCGCGCCCTATTCGCGCAGGCGAGCCGTATCGCCTGCCGCCCACGCGTGTAGAAGGGCTGCTCAACCCGCTTGTGATGACTGAGGAGGACTGGCGACGGCTGTGGGCGCAGATGGGCGAGACACGCGATTGGCAAGCCTATGTGGAAGGGCTAAGCCGCTTCACTGCTGACGAGCTGGAAACCATCGCCCAAACAGAGGGATTGGAAGGTATTTTGGCATGGGCGTATCGCCTGCGCAACGGGCTGTGGGAGCCAGTGGTCATTCGTGAGCCTCACACTCGCCGTGCACTTGGCGCATATCCGTTTCCCAGTCGGCAGCTGCCTGCCGAGTGGCAGCACGGGCGCAGCAGCCTCAGCCTTGCGTGGGAACAGGCGTTCACCGAACGCCTCCAGCAGGCGCGCTATGAAGCACTGCGTCAGACGCTGCTGCCAAACCTCCGCCGCGCTTTGCAAGCGCGCGAACGCGCCGTTGCTGACCTCGAGCGCGCCCTCAGCGAAAGCCAGCACGCCGACCGATGGCAACTCTATGGCGAACTTGTGCTAGCGTTTGGACACACCCTCGCGCCAGGCGACACCGTCTTGCACGCCCCCGACTACACCAAACCCGACATGCCTACCGTCGAGATCCCAATAGACCCCACCAAGAGCCTTGCCGAGAATGCCGAGCGCTACTTCCAGAAAGCACGGCGCGCTCGCGAAAGCCATGCCGAACTACGCGCTCGATTGGAACGCCTGCGCGAAGAACTGCACGCCCTTCGCTACGCGCTGGAGAACGCCGAGCGCGCCCCTGACGAGTCCGCCCTGCGCCAACTTCATGAACAAGCCAAGCAACAGGGGTGGTTACGCGAAACACCTACACCCACTGCCAGACGCCCCGAAAAAGACCCCTTTGAAGGGCACAAAATCCGCGTGCACCTTAGCCCCGACGGCTACCAAGTGCTGGTGGGCGAAAACGCTCAGGCAAACGACTACCTGCTCACGCGCGTTGCTAAGCCCAACGATTGGTGGCTCCATGTGCGCACGGGCACAGGTGCGCATGTGATTATCCGCACTGATAACCAGCCTCAGCGCGTGCCCAAATCCACGCTGGAGTTTGCCGCACGGCTGGCAGCCCAACACAGCGCAGACAAGCACGCCCGCGTGGTGGAAGTGGACTACACCTTGCGCAAGTATGTGCGCAAACCGAAGGGCGCGCCGCCGGGCTTTGCGCTTTACACGCACGAGAAAACCTTGCGCGTGGAGCCCCGAGGATAGCACTAAGTGCAGCCTCAGCTTACGCGCTCGAACAGCCCCGCTGCGCCCATGCCCAGCGCGGCACACATCGTGACCAAGCCATAACGCCCGCCCGTGCGGCGTAGGGCATAGGCAAGCGTTGCCACTTGGCGCGCCCCCGTGCACCCCAACGGATGCCCCAAGGCAATCGCACCGCCGAGCGGATTGACGCGCTCCATCGGCATCTCGAAGATCTTATTAGATGCCAGCACCTGCGCTGCAAACGCCTCGTTGAACTCAATATGGTCAACATCGGCGATGTTCACGCCCACGCGATGAAGCAACTTCGGAATCGCATAAGCTGGTGCAACGCCGAAATCTTCAGGGGCGAGTGCAGCAACGGTATAACCCACGAAGCGCAGCATCGGTTGAATGCCCAGCGTAGTCGCTTTGCGAGCACTCATCACAATCACGGCGGCTGCGCCATCGCTGCGCTGAGAAGCATTGCCCGCTGTGATTAGCCCGTCGGGGCGGAATGCGGGCTTGAGCTTGGCTAACGCCTCTAAACTGGTGTCGCGGCGTGGACCTTCATCCTTGGTGAGCGTGAGTTTCTCACGAGTGGGGCGCCCGCTTGCATCAAGGCTCTGGATTTCAGCGTGGACGGGCACAATCTCAGCGTCGAACAGCCCTTCGTCTTGAGCGCGAATCGCCTTCTGGTGGCTTTGAAGCGCGAAGGCATCCGCTTGCTCGCGCGTGATTCCGTGCTTGCGCGCCAGCAACTCTACCGACAGACCCATCGTTAGGTAAGTATTGGGCATCTCGCGCAGCAAGGTGGGGTTCGGATGCGTGTGAATGTCCAAAAACGGCACGCGGCTCATGCTCTCCACGCCGCCGGCAAGCACAACCTCCGCATCGCCCGCGCGAATGCGCTCTGCTGCGATCGCAATCGCCTCCAGCCCCGAGGCGCAGAAGCGATTCACGGTGGTTGCTGGCGTGTGAATCGGCAGCCCTGCGCGCAACGCTGCCACACGCGCGATATTCATGCCTTGCTCACCTTCGGGTGTGGCACAGCCCATCACCACATCGTCTACCTCGCGGGGGTCTAATTCAGGGCAGCGTGCCAAAACCGCTTGCAACGCAAACGCGGCTAAATCATCGGGGCGCGTGTGGCGCAAGCTCCCACGCGGCGCCTTGCCAATCGGCGTGCGAACTGCCGCAACAATCACCGCTTCGTCGCTCATACCGACCTCCACGCCTTAGGATACCCCACTGTCGCGCTTGCCCCGCAGCCACAACAGAGGTCCAAAAACCACACGCTACGAATTCGTTGAGTGTCTTGCGCCCCCTTGAAATTGAACACCGCCGTTGGGTATAATCACAAAGCACACGGGGATCGTAGCTCAGTCGGTTAGAGCGCCTGACTGTGGCTCAGGAGGTCGTGGGTTCGAGTCCCATCGGTCCCCCCAAGGGTGGGCCGTTAGCTCAGTTGGTAGAGCAGCTGACTCTTAATCAGCGGGTCGCAGGTTCGAGTCCTGCACGGCCCACCAAATTTTGCCCTCGTAGCTCAGGGGTAGAGCGCGTCTTTGGTAAAGACGAGGTCACGGGTTCGAATCCCGTCGAGGGCTCCACAAACCAAACCTAAGCAAATAGAAACATCAGACATAGCGAGGAGAGAAGCGATGGCACGACAGAAGTTTGAGCGCACGAAGCCGCACGTCAACATTGGTACGATTGGGCACGTTGACCACGGCAAGACCAGCCTCACCGCCGCCATCACCCGCGTGCTTAGCAAAAACGGGCTTGCCG
>JAUQOS010000113.1 GCA_030550775.1 Armatimonadota bacterium | reverse complement strand
AAAAAAAATCGTTAGGTTCCCCCTACTTGTAGGGGGAACCTAAAGGAGGGGGTTCGGGGAAAATCAGGCAACGGCTTGGGCAGTTGAGGCAGTGCCCTGTCAGGAACCAGCAGGAGGAGGTATTGCAAAATCAACCGAAGGCAGTGTGGGTAGAACCCCCACGGTGAACCCTTGTTAGAGCCTACTGCAGCCTCTCAGGCAGGAACCGCTGCGCAAACGGCGAACTCGGTCATGCAATACGCGTCCCAAGCCACCCCCTTTGAGGCACTGGGACGCTTGGAAGCGCACCGCTTGCCATCCAACCGCAGCACAGGTGCCTTATGAAGCTGGCTCAGCTTGGTTCGCGGCATATGCGGAACCTTGTCGCCCTCGCAGGGGTTAGCGTCGCGCTCTACCTGTCGCGCTTGGCTGCCCCTTTTGTTTCCGATGACCATTTGATTTTTTACCGTTTGCAGCAGGGGGGCGTGTTTGGTTTCGCCAGTCGCCCGCCGACGGCGTTCTATCGCCCGCTCATTTCGCTCCATTACTATCTTGACTACGCGCTCTGGGGCATGAACCCCTTACTCTCGCACTTGGTGAATGTGCTGTGGCATGTATGCGTCGCTGTATTGTTGTACTTCTTGGCGATTCAGGTATTACAACGGTGGGGTTGGCGGCTGGGGGTGGCGGTCCATGGGGCGTTCTGGGGCGCGCTGGTATTTGTGGTGCTACCCGCGAATGTGGAGGCAGTGGCGTGGTTCGCCGCGCGTGCTGACATAGTTGCCACTGCCGCCGCGCTATGCACGCTGTTGCTGCTGATGCGCTTCCTGCGCACGGGGGATTGGCTAAGCTATCTGGGCGCGGTGGGTGTGTTTGCGGGGGGGCTGTTTTGCAAAGAGTCGCTGTTGAGTTTCCCACTGATTGTATGGCTGTGGCTGCGGTGGATGGGGGTTCAAAAGGCGTGGCGGTATGCCCTGCCTTTCTTTGGGGTACTGGTGGTCTATTGGAGTATGCGCACAACGGCGGTGAGCGGCTTAGGCGCGTACCCTGAAGCGTGGGCGACCCTCTACCAACCGTGGTTGCTAGGGATCAATCTCGTTGCCTACTTGGGGCAGATGGCGATGCCCGCGATTTTGTACGGTGCGGGGCGCGATGTGTGGGATACTTTCGCGTGGGTAATTTGGCTGGGCGGTGCGATGCTTATGGCGTTCGCGTGGCGCACTGACCCTGTCAAACCACCACGCACCGTCGATTGGCGGCTGCTTGGGGCAACAGCACTGCTTGCTCTGTTGCCTGTGCTGATTTTCAAACCTTCGCCGTTCTACTTTCTCAACAGCCGGTATTCCTATTTGGCGTCGGCGTTTGTGGCGATTGGAGCTGGCGCGCTGATTCATATGGCGATGCGGCGGCACCTGTGGGCGATGATTGGTGCGTCGCTGGTGCTTTTTGCCTACGTGGTGGGCACGCTGCGTCAGGTGGATGCGTGGCGCATCGCAGGCACCATCGCCCGAAGCAGCCTGATGTCGCTGCGCGAGCTGCCCGCTGATCGTCCCTTGCTCTTGCTGGGCGTGCCCGACCACTATCACGGGGCGTACATCTGGCGCGCCGACCTATGGAAAGCAATCCAGCTGCTCCTGCCAGAGCGTGGTGCGCAGCCCATCCACACTGCCAGTCGCTTCACGATGCGCTTGCGCACAGATGTGGCGATAGAATATGCTGATGGTGTGGCGCGCCTAAGTAGTCCCGACGATATCTTTCTGCGCCCCGAGGAGGAACTCAAACCGCTTGGCGACGAACCAATCGTATTGCCCACGCGGCTGATTATCCACTGGTCGCTGCAGCAGCGTTATCAGCTCGTGGGCTATGCGGACGGGCGGTTCGTACTGATTGAGGCGTCGCCTGCTACGCCTGTATCCCCTTCTCCTTGAGATACTCGCGATAGACAGCGACCGCTTGGGGCATCGTGTTGGTCAGCTGCATAATGCCGCTCACGCGCCCTTTGGGCTGGATTTTGCGCTGCGTGAACGCCATCATCGCGTTCTCCTGCCCCGTGTAGAGCTTATGGAACAGGTCTGCAGTTAGCGTGAGGGCTGCCTCTTCCTCGCCTTCGGGCTTTTCGGTATGCAGTTCCAACTTGCCCCCGCGCGTGTCA
Source organism: Armatimonadota bacterium (assembly GCA_030550775.1). GTDB lineage: Bacteria > Armatimonadota > Fimbriimonadia > Fimbriimonadales > GBS-DC > GBS-DC. Next base: position 3,918 of record JAUQOS010000113.1, on the reverse strand, counting down.
ATCCAGAAGTCAATATCGGGTTGCTTGATGTGGATGGCAATCAGCATATCCAGCTTTTGCCAGCCCTCGCGAATCACATCAACATCGCGCAGTCGCTCAATAAACTCCAGCACAAACGCCTTCGCTTGCTCCGGATCGCGATATGGGAACCCCATCGTTGTCAGCCTCCGACCGAAGGGTTAGACGACTTGCGCGGAATTCCTGCCTGCGGGAGTGGCATTGTGGGCAAGTGGGGCGGAAAGCGCGTGCCTTCGGGTTGATGCCACAGGTTGTCTTTGCCCGATAAGTCCCACAGCAAATCCACTGGCGGCACACCGAAGCGCTTGAGCCGTTCATCAGGGTCTTTGCCGTTGTCACGCAGGAGGTTATTGTAGATGCGGTTGCCGTCAGGGTTCGGCTCTACATCCAGCGGGGTCGGCGCAGGAAAAATCTGGCGCAAACTAATTACCATAATCCCAAAGGTGCCGTTGCCCACCACCTCGTTCTCGTACACTTCGGTGTTGTCGGCTGCCAGTAACATAATGCCCGTGCCTTTCAACACATTGCTCACAATCGCGTTGGGTTCGGCGAAGTTCGGCGTGTTGTTGTGTACCACGCGGTTGCGCCGTACGATGCAGCCGTCCTGCACTTTGGAAGGATTGAATGGCAACAGGAATACCAAGATCCCACCGGTATTGTTGTGCACAAAGTTATCTTCTACGATGGCGTTGACGCAGTTCTCAATTTCAATCCCCGTGACATTTTGGAATGCTTCGTTGCGTCGCACGAGGATGTTGCGCGATTGTCCTACATAGATTCCCGCGTCGCGTGCTCCCGACACTACGCAGCCCTCCACCAGCACCCCATCGCACTCAATCGGGTAGACACCGTACAGCCCTGTGTTGTGCAGCACGAGGTTGCGAAAAACCACGTTCCGCGCCTTGTGTACCACGACGCCGTTGCCTTGATAGTTGCGGATTTCGAGGTTTTGCACCACCAAGTCATTGCCCAGCCCTGCGATGGCGTCGGGCAGCAAGTTGCGCCCATCCAACACGGGGCGTCTGCCGTTCTGGATAACGCCTTCAATCGTCACGCCGTGATGGATGACCAGCACATTCTCGTGGTAGGTGCCAGGGTAAATCCGTACGATGCCGTTGCGCCCCACCTTGTCCACTGCTTCCTGGATGCTCTCGCCAGGACGAACCTCCACGAGGCGTGCTTGCGCGGAGCGAGCATTGGCTTGGCGCGTAGCCTCTGAGCGCGGGCTTGTTTGCTTAAGGTTGGGGCGCGCTGTAGTGCTGACGCTGTGCGCGTGTGAGAAGCGCGCTGGCTCCGATGGCTCGTGCGTACGGCGCAGGCGTCGTTGCAACTGCTTGAGGCGCTGTAGTTCGGGGCTGTTGATGTTGAGGCGCGTGGGCAAGTGGGGCACTTGGGGCTTCACAACGGGTAAACCTGAGGGCACGCGCTCAGGAATTTCGGGCAGTGCGCTCTCGTCGGTCAGCGTTAGCAGGAAGGCAATAAGGTCTGCTTTCTCCTGTGGGGTAAGTTGAAACTTGCGGATTTTGTCGTCTTGTAGAGGTACCTCCAGCCCCAGCCCGCGTCCGCCACCGCTCGCGTAGAAGTCCAGTACCTCCTCCAGCGTTTGGAAAACACCGTTGTGCATATAGGGCGCAGTTAGCGCCACATTGCGCAGCGTGGGGATTTTGAACGCGCCGTTCGGTCCGCCCCCGCGCCCCTGAGCAGCCCCTTCTTTGGGGGTGTCTTTGGGACCGTCGGGCGGGTCGGGCACACCGATGACCTTGAAATCACGGTTGGCGAAGGTGGGCAAGCCGTGGCACTCGTTGCAGCGTGTTTTGGGCGAGAGAAAGAGCTTCAGCCCGCGCTTTTCCTGCGGGGTAAGTGCACTGCCGTCGCCTGCGGCGTAGCGGTCAAAGCGCGAATTGAAGCTGACCAGTGTGCGCTGGAAGGCTGCCAGCGCGTAGGTGATGTTTTTGAAGGTGATTGCCTCGCCGTCTTTGCCGCCGAAGGCTTTATCAAAGAGCGCGCGGTATTCGGGGATGGCTTTCAGTTCGCGCACTAACGCCTCAGGGTCGGCGTTTATCTCTTCGGGCGTGGTGATGACCATGCGCGCTTGTTCCTCCAGATGGGCAGCACGCCCGTCCCAGAACTGGCGGTGGTTGTACACGGTATTCCACAGAGTGGGCGCGCCACGAGTGAGTTCAATACCGCCTGTGCGTTCGCGCCCTGCACCGTGTGCCCCCTTGCCCCGTGAGCGCGGCAGCCCATCTGAAAAGCCCAAATGCGGATGATGACAGTGCGCACACGACATCGTGTTGTCGTCTGACAAAATCGGATCAAAAAACAGCAGTCGTCCCAGCTCCACTTTTTCGGGGGTAGTGGGGTTATCAGGCGGCTGAACGATTGGCGGAAACGGTTTTTGTAAGCCCGTGTCGGGGTTGCGCTCATCTACAGGAGGCGGGTTGGGTACCAGCGCGCCCTCGTGGAAACGCATGCCCACATAACGCCGCTCAGCAAATGACGCACCAATCAGCAACAACGGCACCATCGCCAGCGACACGCCGAATATCCAGCGCGACTTGCTCATCGTTGAAGCCCTCACTTTAGGGGTTCGCCCGCTGGGGAAGGGTTCCTGCACAATGCGACTATCCCTCCGCCCGTCGCTTACGCAAATACAATGCCGCCACATACACAATCAGCGCCGCTTGCACAATCAGCGCAATCTCCTTGGGCGCACCTGTTTGCGCATGCAGGTGGTATGCCCCGCTGCGCAGCGCGCTCATCAGCCACGCCGAAAACACCACCAGCCCTGGATGGTTGCCTCCCAGGAGCGCGACGGCGATTCCCTCAAAGCCGTATTCGCTGGGGAAGCCTTCAAAATAGCGATGTTGCACGCCACATACCTCAATTGCGCCTGCCAGCCCTGCCAGTGCGCCTGAAAGCAACATCGCTTCCACCATGCGTCGGGGCGTGGGCACGCCCGCAGCGTCGGCAGCGTCGCGGTTTGCCCCCGTCACACGCAACTCGTAGCCCCACACTGTGCGATAGAACACCAACCACAGCCCGACTGCACTCGCGACCGCAACACCAAGTCCCCAGCTGGCTTGCAGGAATGCCTCGTGCAGCAGCGGCAGCTGGGCGGTGGGGGCAATCATCGCGGTTTGAGGTGCGTCGCTGACAGGGTCTTTGAGGTAAGCGGTCAACAGCCAGTGCGTGAGATATAACGCGATATAGTTGAACATAATCGTGGAGATAACCTCGTGCGCACCACGCTTGACTTTGAGCCACGCGGGCACCAACGCCCACAGCGCGCCCGCCACCGCCCCCCCCAACAACGCTATCGGCAAATGCACAGGCGCAGGTATATTCCCCTGATTGCCCAGCCACGCAGCCACTAACGCACCCATCAGCAGTTGACCCGCCGCCCCAATGTTGAATAAGCCCGCCTGCAACGCCACCGCCACTGCCAGCCCTGTAAGTAGCAGCAGCGTCATATCGTGCAACACGCTGTCCCACGCATCGGCAGGTCCGAACGCTTCCGTGCGAGGATACCCTGTCGCGCCTTGCACAATCAGCGTCAAACCCTCGCCCACAGGCTTACCTGCAGCTGCAATCAGAATCGCGAGCAGCCCGACCACAAGCGCCGCACCTACCAACGCAATCCACGCACGCCTAAGCCACACGCCCTCATCATTCGCTTCTGCCTGTGCTGTTCCTGCCACACGGTATCAAGCAGCAGGATTAGGAACCCCTCTGCGGAATTCACCCGTAGGGGTGAGCGTTGCGTGGGCGCGTCGCTAACAGAAGTAATCGCGTGGGCGCAGCGATATTTGGAATCTCGCCTGCGTTGTGAGGCATTGGTGGCAGACCTTGTGCAAGAGGTCGTTCAACGATTGTGGGAAGCCTCAAGGGTTGCTAAGC
>JAUQOS010000024.1 GCA_030550775.1 Armatimonadota bacterium | reverse complement strand
AGGGGGAACCTAAAGGAGGGGGTTTTGGAAAAATCAGGCGACGGCTTCGGCGGTTGAGGCAGTACCCTGTACCCTTGTCAGGAGCGCAGCGAGGGGTCTCAGCAGAGTGATTAGCCTCAGATTACTCGCCTGCGGCTCCGAACGACAAGTAAATCGATACGCCAACAACACGGTCATTCCAAGCACAGTAAAGAACTGCACCTGCTCAAAACTGATAGGGGGTTTCCTGGGTTATAATATAGGCACACCCATGGACTTCACGGGCGCGGTTCGGTATATTGAAAGTCTCGCTATACAGGGCTGGCGGCTGGGCAATGCTCGCTTCGAGGCGTTCTTGGAGCGATTGGGCAACCCCCACTTGGACTATCCTTGCGTTCACATCACGGGCACCAACGGCAAAGGCTCTACGACCACGCTGATAGGCGCGATCTTGCGCGCCGCAGGCTATCGCGTGGGTACTTACATCTCTCCGCATGTGTTCGATATCCGTGAGCGGATTCTGATTGACGGCGAACTCATCTCGCGTGAGCTGTTCACGGAAGGGATTGCCTTGATGCAACCGCTGGTAGAACGACTTGCCGACACTGAGTATGGAATGTTGACCGCGTTTGAACTCAAGACTGCCTTGGCGTTTTGGGCGTTCAAACAGGCGCAGATTGACATCGCCGTGCTGGAAGTGGGGCTGGGCGGGCGCATGGACGCTACAAATGTCATCACCCCCGAAGTGAGCGTCATTGTTAGCATTGGCTTAGATCATACGGATCGGCTTGGACCGACTCACCGCGACATCGCCTATGAGAAAGCGGGCATTATCAAGCCCCATCGTCCTGTAGTTAGTGGCGCGTTACACCCCGATGCAGCACAGATGATCGCCAAAGTGGCGCAGGCGCAACACGCGCCGCTGTATCAGGTTGTGCGGGGCACGGAAGCTACTCTATCTGAGTCGTTGCGTTCAGTAGCGCAGCAAGCGCACGACGTGTTCTATTACTGTTCGCTGCCCTCGCCGACCGACTCAGCAGTGCGCGTACGCCACGGCAGGTGGGAGCTGGCGTTGCAGCCCTATCTGATCGGGGATTACCAGCGCCACAACACTGCCTGTGCGGTTGCAGCTGCGTACCTGCTGCGTGAGCGCGGCTACCATATTAGCGACGCAGCGATGGAGCAGGGCGTCAGCGCAGCTCGAATTCCAGGTCGGCTACAAATCGTGAGCGAATCGCCGCGTGTGGTGCTCGATGGCGCCCACAACCCCGACGCCGCAGCAATGTTGGCACGCGCGCTGCCACGCCTATTCAAATACCGTCGGCTGATTTTGGTGTTCGGAATGCTTACCCCTCACGAACCACTCGACACCCTATGCCATCTACTGCCACTGGCTGATATCGCGATTTTCACACCGATTTCGAGCAACCCGCGTACGCACACAGCAGAGACTTTAGCGCAGTGCGCACGGAAGTGGCAGGAAGCCAAGCCGCGTCACAGCCCCCGCACACTGCTTACCGCCGCACACCCGCAGCAGGCGTTTGAACATGCCCTCGCCCTTGCCGAGATGGACGACCTTGTGCTAATCACGGGTTCGTTTTACTTGGTGGGCGAATGGCGCCATCGGATGGGGGAGGCGTAACCTCAGCTGGGACGCGGAAAACTCACCGTCGCGATGGTGCGCCCCTCTTGGGTGACCATTGTGAACTTGCCGCGCAATGTGCCTCGCGTGAGGTTTTCGATGATTTTCAAGCCGAGCGTGTTGCTCTTGCTGGGATCAAAACCCGCTGGGAGGGGCAGTCCGTCATTAGACACCGTCAGCGTCACTTGCCCCTCGTAGTCGCGCACCAAGACCTCAATATGTCCTACCTCCTGCTCCTTGAAACCGTGTTCGATAGCGTTCTGGATAAGTTCGTTCAAGATAAGCGCAACCGCTGTGGCGTGTTGCAACGGCAACAACACATCGTCACCTTCCACGCGCGAGTGGATCTGCTTGCCTGGCGGCGTGAGTGCCTGCTTGGTGTTGTGCAAAATGCCTGATGCGATCTTGCGCAGGCTCACCATGTCCAAATCCTCGCGCGAGAGCAGCTCGTGCACCTGCGCTATCGCCAAAATTCGGCTTAGGCTATCGTGGATGACTTCTTCGATGGTCTTATAGCGCGAGTAGTACATCTGGAGGCGCATCAGGCTGGCGATTTGTTGGAGGTTATTTTTCACGCGGTGGTGCATCTCTTGCAGGATTGCGCTGCGCACCATCAGCTTGGCGTGGTCGATTGCCAGCGCGGCTTGGCTGGCGACAGCTTCCAGCGTGCGCAACTCCTCATCCGTAAAGAGGTGCGGGCGTTCGGTGTAGCAGTTCAGCACACCGATTACCTTCTCGCGCACCCGCAACGGCACGCACACCATCGAGTGTAATCCTTCGCGCTTTGCAATGTCGGGGAAGCGATAGTCAGGGTTTGCCTGCACATCGGGCACCACAATAATGCGCCCTTCCGCCGCGGCGCGCCCGGCGATACTCTCGCCCAAGCGCAGCGGGGGCTTTTTGCGATACTCTTCGCTCTCGGCTTGCGTGGCTTTGACTTCCAGTACACCCTTCTCCTCGTCTAGCAGCATCACCGTCACGATTTTGTAGCCGAGCGTGCGCGCGGTCATGTGCACTAGCAGCTGCAGCACTTCTTCCAGGTACAGGTTGCCCGTGAGCGTGCGACTGATTTCAGAGAGCGTGGCGACCTGGGTGGCGGTGCGTTCCAGCTGCTCGATGCGGCTCAGTTGGTTCAGCGCGCCTGCCAAGTGGCTGGCGATGCCTGACAGCAGGCGGATTTCGTCTTGTTGATACTCTTTGGGCGTGCGTGTGCGCACGCTAATCACTCCGAACACTTCGTTGCGTGCCACCAGCGGCACGGCTAACATGCTCTCGTACTGTTCCTCGCGCAAGTCGGGGAAATGTTTGAAGCGGGGGTCTTTGTATGCCTCGCGCGTGATGGCGACGGGCTTACGCTCGCGGGCGACCCAGCCGATGATGCCCTCGCCCAGTTTGAGGCGGATTTGGTTCACATAACGGGCGTCGTCGCCTGTGGCGCCGCGCAGCACCAACTCCTCGCTCGCTTCATCATACAGAAAGATGTGGCAGATGTCGGTTTCGGTGATGCGTGTGGCGATTTCGGCAATGGATTGCAACATGCTTTCGGAGGCGAGCGCACTGCCTGTTGCCTCGCTGATACGCCGCAGCGCTTCAATCTCTGCCTCACGGTCGGCAAGACGGTGCTCCAGAATGTGGATCGTGCGTCGCGCCTCTTGCAGTTCCAGTTCGCGCTGCTGCAGCGCCATCTTCAGGGCGGTGGGGTCGTCGGTGTTATGCGGCGCGCGCCGTCGTTTCCACGCACGCAAGTATCGCATACCTATTTAGTATGGCACATCGAACTCCAACCGTGTGCTTAGCACAGGCACAACGTCTAGCCTCAACTGTCAACGCCGTTGCCCAATTTTGCTGGAACCCCCTCCGTGAGGTTCCGGCAAGGGTACAGGGTACCGCCTCAACAGCCAAAGCTGCTGCCTGCTTTTCTCCGAACCCCCTCCGTAAGGTTCCCCCTACGCAGTAGGGGGAACCGCTGAGCGTTCGGTTCCTCCTCGCTTGCAGGGGAACCTGCAGGAGGGCGGCAGAGTGGGCAAATCGACCGCAACGAACGCCACGTCGGTTTCAGCCCTGAGCGCTTTGGACTGGTAGAATATATGGCATGACACAAGCGCGCCGACGACTTGCCGTGGTCATCATCGCGGTGGTGCTCTTCCTAATACTGGTGGGAGGCGTAATCGTTGACCTCTACACGGAGTATCTGTGGTTTGTGCACGATGTGAAATATCCACAGATTTTCGGGCGCATATTGGTTTTGCGTTGGCTGCTGTTTGGGGCGGTGGCGGTGGGCTTTTTCGTGTTTGCGCTGGTGAACCTTGCGATTGCCAATCGCGTGGCTGGCTCTTCGGAGCCGTTAGAGCTGAGCCTTCGAGCGGGGCGAATAGTGCGCATCACTCGCGCGGTGCGTCAGGGCACATACTACCTGCTGATCTTGGGCGCCTTAGTGTTCGCGCTGTTTGTGGGGCTGAGTGCCAGCGCGTACTGGCATGAGCTGATGCTATTTCAAAACGCCCAAACCTTCGGCGTGAAGGACCCGCTGTTTGGGCAAGATGTGGGCTTTTATGTGTTTCGGTTGCCGTTTCTGTCATTCTTGGCAGGGCTACTGGTGTTTACCACGCTGTTGGCGTTGGTGGGGATCGGTGTGTTCTACTACTTTAATCGCGCGCTGGGCTGGCTGGGTGGCATGCCTACCTTTTTGCCTGCGGTCAAACCCCACATGTTGGCGTTGGCAGCACTGTTTTTGCTCTCGTTTGCGTGGTATCTGTGGCTGGCGCGGTACGACTTGGTATTTGCAGAGCACGACCAGTTTTTCGGGGCGGGCTACACCGATGTACATGCGCGATTGCCAATACTGAACCTCACGGTGGTTGGTTTGGTGGCGGGCGCAGTGTTGTGTGTGGTGAGTTTGCGTCGGGGAGCGGGCGTGTTGCTGCCCATTGGCTGGTTCGCCCTCGTGCTGCTGTTTTGGATTGGCAGCATGATGGTTGTGCCTTCGCTGTTGCAGCGGTTTGTGGTCATTCCGAACCAGCTGGAGCGCGAAAGCGAGTATATTGAACGCCACTTAGAGTTCACGCGCCGCGCCTACAACTTAGACCAGATTGAAATGCGCGTGATGGATGTGCGCGACGACCTTACCGCTACCGACCTGCGCAACGCACAAGGCACTTTGGAGAACTTGCGCTTGTGGGACTTTCGCCCGCTGCGCCAAGTCTACAACGGCTTGCAGGCACTCAAGCCCTACTATGCGTTTGTGGACATAGATGTTGACCGTTATGCGGTCAATGGCACGCTGCGTCAGGTGCTGCTGTCGGTGCGCGAGCTGAACTTGGAGGGCTTGCCCCCCGCAGCCAAGCGCTGGCAAAACCTGCACTTGTTGTACACACACGGCTACGGGCTAGTGATGAACCCTGTGAACGAAGCCACTGCCGAGGGGCAACCGCGCTTTTGGATACGCGACCTGCCACCGCAAACCCCCGACTTTATCAGGCTCACCAACCCTGCCATCTATTTTGGCGAGAACCTAGATCGCTATGCAATTGTGCGCTCGAATCTGAAGGAGTTAGACTACCCCCGCCTGTCGGGCGTAGGGGGCGAGGAGGATGTGTACACCACTTACGCGGGCGACGGAGGCGTGCCAATTGGAGGCTGGCTGGCGCGCTTGATGTTTGCCATCCGCCTCTCTGACCAAAACATTCTGCTCACGCGCGATTTGAATGCCGAGTCGCGCCTGCTGTTCCGTCGCAACATCCGCGAGCGCATCGAAGCGATGTTGCCCTTCATCCGCTGGGATGAGGATGCCTACCCCGTGATTTTCAACGGCGAAATAGTATGGATTTACGACGGCTACACCACCACGCGCAATTACCCCTACAGCCGACCCTTCTTCTCGCGCGACCGCATTACACGCGAGTTCAACTACTTGCGTAACTCTGTGAAAGCGACCATCCACGCCTATACGGGCGAGGTGAACTTCTACATCGCCGACGAGACTGATCCGCTCATTCGTGCCTATGCTCGCGCCTATCCGAATGTGTTCAAGCCGCTCAGTGCGATGCCCGAAGGCTTGCGCAACCACATCCGCTACCCGATCGACCTATTCGTGGTACAAGCCCAGCTTTTGGAGTTGTATCACACCACAGACGCGCGCGTGTTTTTCAACAAGGCTGATGTGTGGGCGATTGCCCGCGAGATTTTGCAAAACAACGAAACCGAGCCAATGACCCCGTACTATGTGATTATGCAGCCCCCTGGTGAGACGCAGCCCCGCTACATGCTGACTCTGCCTTTCACGCCGCAGCAGCGCAAAAACTTAGTGGCGTGGCTGGTGGCCCACTGCGATCCGCCGCGCTATGGCAAACTCGTGCTCTATCAGTTCCCCAAGCACAAAACGGTGTACGGACCCGAACAGATTGAGGCACGCATCAACCAAAACCCCGAAATCACGCAGCAACTCAACTTGTGGAATCAGCAAGGTTCGCAGGTGTTTCGTGGCAACCTGTTGGTGATTCCCGTGGGGCAGGCGCTGCTCTACTTCAAGCCAATTTACTTGCAAGCGCGCACTGAGGGCGCAATCCCTGAACTCAAGAAAGTGGTGCTCGCCAGCGGCGACCGCGTAGTGATGACCGACACGGTAGAGCAGGGGCTGCAGCTCCTGCTAGCGGAACGCGGCGACCGACTGCCTACGCGCTTTGCTGCTGATGGCGCTATCCCCGCCGAAACCGCCGCCTCTGCCGACCTGCGCAGCTTGGCACGCCAAGCTAACCAAGTCTACCGCCAAGCCCAGCAAGCGCTGCGCAACGGCGACTGGGCGACCTACGGCGCGCTGATGAAACGACTGGAGACCTTGCTGCAGCAGATGGAGCAGGCGAGCCAGTAAGCCCTCAAACCCGCGCCCGCTTTGTGGAATAACCGCCCTTGGAGGCGTTGCGGGCGGTATGACCACGCTGATTGGGTTTATCATTGTGTTTGGCGCGGTGTTTGGCGGTTTCATTATGCACGGCGGTAAAATCGCCGCGCTCATCCAAATTTCTGAGTTTGTGATTATCGGTGGCGCAGGGCTAGGCGCACTGGTGGCTTCTAACCCGCCCAGCGTGATTTCTGCTATTATCAAAGGCGTGCTGGGTTTGCTCAAGGGCAACCCCTACAGCAAAAAGGATACCTATCTGGAACTGCTGCGCGCACTGTTTGCCCTGTTCACGCTCGCCCGCAAGGAAGGCTTGCTTGCCTTAGAACAGCATGTGGAGCGCCCGCAGGAAAGTTCGCTGTTTCAACAATTCCCCACGCTGCTAAGCAACCACCACGCGCTCGACTTCCTGTGCGACACGATGAAGGTGGTGCTGTCGGGCGCGGTGGGCGCGTTTGAGTTAGCCGAGCTGACCGAAACCGACCTTGAAAAGCACCACGAGGAGGTGATGCGCCCCTCGCACGCGCTGAGCAAAATCGGCGATGCGATGCCGGGGTTCGGTATCGTGGCGGCGGTGTTGGGCGTCGTGATTACGATGGGCTATCTGGACCAGGGTCCCGAAACGATTGGACACAAGGTTGCCGCCGCGCTGGTTGGAACCTTCTTAGGCGTGTTGCTGGCATACGGTGTGTTTCAGCCCTTAGCCGCGGCGCTGGAGCATCAAGCCCACGCGGAGTCGCAGTATTTTCAGTGCATTCGTCAAGCGCTGATTGCCTTTGCGCGGGGCGACGCACCACTTACATGCGTGGAGTTTGCCCGCCGCAGCATTGAGCCCCATGTGCGACCCACCTTCCAAGAGATGGAAGAGGCAGTCAAGGGCGGCGGCAGCGGTAGCGCAGCCCAAGCAGCCTAACGGAGGTGTCTGATGGCAAAAGAAGGTGGTGGTGAGATTCGCATCGTCAAAAAGAAAGGGGGCGGGCATGGGCATCACGGCGGCGCGTGGAAAGTCGCCTACGCCGACTTCGTCACCGCGATGATGGCGTTTTTTATGGTGATGTGGCTCATTGGGCTGGATGCCAAAACCCGCGCTGCCATCGCCGCCTACTTCCGCGACCCCGTTGGCTTTATGGAAGCGGTGCGTCAAAACAAAGCAATCTTCACTGTCAACGATGCTTTGCCTCCAGGGGGCAAAAACACGCTGGAGATGCCTCGCGCTGCACGCGACGGCAAAACACGCCCCAAAGATCGTAAAACCGAACAGCAAGAGCTGGAAGCATTCAAGCAGTATGTGGAAAGCGCATTAGCCAACGTTCCTGAACTCTCTCGTCTCAAGGAGTATGTGAAGGTCGAGTTTGTCAAGGAAGGGCTGCGTATTGAGCTGTTGGAGGGCGAGGAACCTGTATTTTTCAAAACAGGCAGTGCCCAGATTACGCCCGCAGCGCGCCGACTGCTCACGCTAATTGCCCAGAAACTGAGTAAGTTGGATAACCGGGTGGTGGTGGAGGGGCACACGGATGCCCAACCGTATCGGGCAGGAGCGTTCTACTCCAACTGGGAGCTGTCTACGGACCGTGCTAATGCTGCACGGCGTGTGTTGGAAGGCGCAGGCTTGCGCAAGGGGCAGGTCGCTGAAGTGCGTGGCTACGCCGACACGCGCTTGCGCAACCCGATGGATCCATTCCACTTCTCCAATCGGCGCGTGTCGATATTGATTCCGTATACGACAGCGCCCGCTTCGGAGTAGGAGCCCTACACTTTTCCTATGCCCGTGCAGCCTGCTTCTGCTGCTAACTTGCCAGGGAAACACCTGGGGTTCCAAAGACAAGCGAGGCTACGGCGAGTTGTTCTCTGCGCCGTAGCCCACCGACCAAAGGTGATTGGCGCGTGCCTACCGCTTCATGTTCACGACATCTGCCAGCAGCTCGTCGACGACGGAAACGATGCGCGTGTTGGCTTGAAAGCCACGTTGGGTAACGATCATATCAGCGAACTCGCTTCCGAGGTCTACATTCGATTGCTCCAGATAGCCCGCGTTGATTTCGCCCAGCCCGCCTGTGGTGGGCGCGCCCACTTGAGGCAATCCAGAGTTATCGGTGACGCGCCACATGTTGTTGCCTAAGCGAAACAGTCCTGCTGGGTTGGCGAACAGGCTCAGTGCAATTCGCCCCATTGGGCGCGATAAGCCGTTGGAAAAAACGCCTTGAATAGTGCCGTCCACTCCGATGGTGAACTCTTGCAGCGTGCCGGGCGGGAAGCCGTCTTGGTACACGGGTTGCACCACCGACTCGGCTGCCAGCGAGGTCACTTGGCGCAGGTCTAACTCCACTGTGAAGGGGGGTGCGCCGTTGGTGGGCGTGACGGTAATGCGCTGGGTGGTAGCGCCCACCAATCGCCCTTGCCCGTCGAAGTAGAGGCGCGTGTTGTTGCCCGTGTTGAAATCGCCGACGGGGGTAGCGCCTTCGGTGGCAAACCACTCCCACGAGCTAACTGCACCAGCGGGTGGGTTCGCGCCGGCAGGCGGTGTTTGGCGGTTGCGGAAGGTAATGGTGATATCGTGTGCTCCGCCCAGCGCGTCGTACACGCGTACCGTTGCGGCATAGGTATGGGTAGGGTCGGCGTTGGCGTTCAGGTTGCCCGTGTACTCCACCACGCTGGTTTGGCGCACCGCTGCCTGCGAACCGACGGGGAATTGCAGCACCGAACTGGCGTTGATGGGCTGGTTGGTGTCAATCCGCCCGCCTGCGTCCGCCATCCAGCCCAACACTTTCCAGCCCGTGCCCCGATGCACCAAAAAGCCTGACGAGTCCAGACCAAATGCGCCGTCGCGCGTGTAGATGATGTCGCGCCCGTTGGTCAACATAAAGTAGCCATTGCCTTGGATGGCTAAGTCGGTGTTGCGCCCCGTCATCTCCAGCGCGCCTTGAAGGGTTTGCACATCAATCGCCCCAACCTTCACGCCCAGCCCCACTTGGATGGGGTTCACGCCCCCCAACGCCGCGCTGGGGCGACTGGCAGCGCGAAAGGTCTGCGCCATCAAATCCTGAAAGTGCACTCGGCTGCCCTTGAAGCCCGTCGTGTTGATGTTAGCGATGTTGTTACCGATCACATTCATTTTGACCTGATGCGCCTTCAAACTGGCAACTCCAGAAAGCATCGCTTGCCACATATTCACTCACCTCCTTAGCGGATGACGCGCACAGCGTCCAAGGGGATTGTTTGGTTTTCCAGTCGCAGCATCACTTTGCCTGCGCTCAGCTGCACAGCGTGCACCTTACCCGTGAGAGTGGTGCCGTTGGGCAGGCTTGCTTCCACCTCGCGCCCGATGAGGCTGGTGGCTTGAAATGCCGTGAGCATTGTGCCCAGCCGCTCTATCTGCTGCGCGGTGTTGAGTTGCGCCATCTGCGCCAGAAACTCACGGTCGCGCAGCGGCTCCATCGGGTTCTGCGAGGTTAGCTCTACCACCAACAGGCGAAGAAACTGATAGGTGTCCAGTGTGGTGCGCGATGGATTGCCTGCCGGTACTGCCGTGTTGTAGCCCACAGCCTCAATTCGCATCGCTTGAGAACCTCCGTTATCGGAATCTATTCACGCCCAGACACTCCATCGTCCATCGTAAGGGAGGCTCTCCATAGCCGCTGGGGTGGGTTGAATGGTTGCCATAGCGTTCGTGTGTGGGGGGCGATAGGGGTGTTGCGATTGGGGATGGCGTTGCCCGCCCACGTCAAAATGGGTCAGTTGTAGCCCACGCGATTCCAACTGCTCGCGCAGGTGTCCGTAGGCTTGCTGCAGCAGCTGGCGCGTGTGCTCTTGCTCCACGCTAATCCACGCTTGGATTTCGGTGCCCAATGCCCGCACGCGCAACTCAATTACGCCCAACTCGGGCGGGTCCAGTCGGAGCGTTAGACTTTCAGGTTCGCGTGCGAACACCACGCGCTCCACATAGTGCCTCAGTTGCTCGGCGACGTGCCAGCGTAGCGAAGGGTCTACCGATCCCTCGGCGACGGGTCGCCCCGATGTTGACGCGCTCGCCGCGGCAAACCGCTCTGTTAGTGCAGGGGCAGGATGCGCTATCAGTAGCTCGTGCTCAGGGGCAGGCGGTTCGGTCTCGGCGCGGAGCAGCGGCTCGGGCAGGGACGGTGTTGTCGCGACCTCGGCGGCACGCTCAATAGCGTAAGGCATCTCAGCGGAAGCGGCTAGTGTGGGCGAGGTCGTGGCGGAAAAGTCGTACCAACCTTCAGCCGCCCTAAAGCGTAGTGGAGACAGCTCGGACGCGCGAGCGGCAAGTTCTATCCGAGCTGGCTCCACTGGCTCGGGCGCGCTCCAGGTAGGAGGCAGTGGAGGTAGAGAGACATCCTCCAGACTGGTAGGCGCCTGCCTTGGTACTAAATCGTCCACACCAACCCCGGGCGGTACAAGCTGCGTAGTACCGAATGCAATATCAACCCCCTCGTCCCCAAGAACCAAGTGCAGCGCGCTGGCTTCTTGCAGATGGAACCGTGCTTCTGGGGTTGTTTGTGGAGTGCTAACAGGGAGCACTGTAGGCGTGGCATGCGCCGTCAGCCCCGTTTCCATCCATAGGGGCTGCATGGGCACGCCTAGTGCAAACGGCGCTGCAGGGAAAGACGCCTCTATGGTAAGTGTTTGCGGTTGTTCACGCTCGGAGGGCGGTTCGGGTTCGCCCTCTGGTGTCACCAATTCCAACAGCGTTGCCTCAAATGGGCAGGCAGTGCCGTGCTCCGTATCACTAACACAGAGAAACGACTGCTCGGCAGTCGAGTGTTTCAACCCACTCACCAGTGGTAGCGATAGCGTCATCGCCTCGTATTATTGGCAGTATTGCGGATTCTTTAGAGGTGGGGGCAGCGGCGTTGGCAGGCATGCCGACGCAACGAATGTGGTGTGATGAGCTTAGTGTTGTCGCGCGCTTTGCGACAGCGGCGATTGTGCTCAGTGGCGTCTGCGCAAGATAGACACCAATAGCCACACGCCCAGCACCGTTGCCCCTACGAAGCCTGCAATCACCAGCGGCGTGGCGTAGGGGATATCGCGCGTGGCGGGCAGCAGAAGCGCCAGCCCTACAATGAACGCAGCGACCAGCATGCTCAGCGACAGGCGCGTAATCATCGCGTCCAGCCGATCCAGCGTTTCCTGCGTGGCACCGATTTGCGCTTCCACAGGCACCTTGCCGCGTTCCACACTTTGCAACCACTGCATCAACATCGCGGGCATCTCGCGCAACAGGTAACGCCAAGTGTCTACCTGCTCCGCGATATCTTGGGCGTTGAGGGTGGGCAGCCACGCCGTTTTGCTCAGCTGGCGTACAAATGGTTTGGAGACTTCAAACAGGTCATAGTCGGGGTCTAACTGTCTGCCGATGCCTTCCAGCATCGCCAAGGTTTTGCCTACCAACCACAGATTGCTGGGTAGGCGCACATGGTAGTGCCGACACAGTTCGGTGAGGTCGTTCCAGAACTCGGTAAAGCGGCTCTCTTTGAGGGTACGCCCGCGATACTTGCTAATGATGCGCTCCACCGCGCGAGCTAGTTTGGGGCGGTCGACATAGCGGTGGAACGCGCCCATCCGCGCAAATACATTCAAGATGCCGTGCGTGTCTTGGCGCACAATCGCGATGTAGAGGCGGGTGAGATTGAGTCGGTCTTCGTCATTGAGTACGCCCACCATGCCAAAGTCCAGTACACCGATGCGCCCATCTGCCAAGATGAGGTAGTTGCCGGGGTGGGGGTCGGCGTGGAAAAAACCATCTTCCAGCACCTCTTTGATGATGAGGCGCGAGGCACGCAAGGCGATTTCACGGGTGTCATGCCCCGCGGCGCGGAGCGCATCCACCTCGTCTACCTTGATACCCTGCAACCGCTCCATCACCAGCAGCCGCTCGGTGCAATACTCCGTGTAGAAGGTGGGGATGTGCACTTCTGGCTCGTGGGCGAAGTTGCGACGGAACTGCTCTGCATTGCGCACCTCGCGTCGATAGTCCAGTTCGTTGAGCAGCGTGAAGGCGAAATCCTCGGCGATGGTTTCGGGGTCGTAGAGTTCGCCCAGTTGAGTGCGCTGTGCCAAGTGGGCTAAGTCGTGCAAGATTTCCAAATCCAGCTCCACGATTTCGCGGATGTTAGGGCGTTGGATTTTGAGGGCGACGGGGGTGCCGTCGCGCAACTCCGCGGCGTACACCTGCGAGAGCGACGCCGAGCCGATGGGTTCGGGGTCTACATAGGTGAACACTTCGTTCAGGGGGCGCCCCAACTCTTGTTCGATAAGAGGGCCCATCACTTGCCATGGCTCGGGGGGCACATTGTCTTGCAGTTTGCGCAGCTCTTCGAGGAACGGTTCTGGCAACAGGTCGGAGCGTGTGCTGAGGATTTGCCCCAGCTTGACGAAGGTGGGTCCGAGTTCTTCGAGGGCGGCGCGCAAGTGTTGGGCAGGCGATTCGAGCGGCTCGGGAGCGAGGTGGAGTTCGCCTTTGCTAAGCGCAAGGCGTCGGTGAACGCTGAGGTACTCCAGCGCGCTGCCGAAGCCGTGCCGCGCCAGCACACTTACCACTTGGCGGTAGCGCTGCAGGCTGCGCACGCGCCGCGTGAACGGGCGCATGGCTTATTCCGACGGGGTCGCCTCCAACTTGTGCAAGATGGCATCCAGTTTTTTCTCCAACGCCTTCATGTCGGCATGGGTAGGCAGTTGGAGTTCCTTGAGCACCTCCTGCAGCTCCTCGCGGATGAGGCGGCGCAGGGCGTTGCGCTCTTTCTCGCCGCGCTTGAGCAACTGTTCGACCAGTTCGGTGGCTTCTTCGCGCTGTGCCTGCCCGCGCTTGACCATTTCATCCACAAAGTTTTGTGCGGTTTCGCGCGTGAGCGACAGCGCACCCAGCCCCATTAGCATGCCTTGCTCCAACAGCTCGCGTAGTGTAGCCATAGCGGCGACCTCCCTGCGTGTTAGGTTGCTGCCTTTTGGGCGGCTCCTCGTCTTCGGCTCGAGGTGACCGATTCACTTTTGCAAAAAACGGCTTCGTCATTCCGAGCGGAACGAGGAATCTCGCCCGCTCGACACGGATCGGCAGCAACTTGCGTTATTATACCGTCAGCTAACGGTTGCCAGCGCGAAACGGTGGCGGAAGCGGCTGACCGCCTCGCGCAGCGCAGCGTGTTCGGGGCGGCTGAGGTCGGGGTCTTGTTCCAGCAAGCGGAACGCTTCCTCGCGTGCCACCTCCAGCAGGCGCAGGTCTTTGACCACATCTGCCACGCGGAACGAGGGCGTGCCGCTTTGGCGCGTGCCGAAAATCTCACCTGGTCCGCGAATGCGCAGGTCTTCTTCAGCAATCAGGAAGCCGTTGTTGGTGCGGGTCATTACCTCCAGGCGTCGTCGCCCGTCTTCCGATTTGGGGTTGGCAATCAGCACGCAGTAGGATTGGTGTTCGCTGCGCCCCACGCGCCCGCGCAGCTGGTGCAACTGCGCCAGCCCGAAACGGTCGGCATCTTCAATCACAATCACGGCAGCGTTAGGCACATCTACGCCCACCTCAATCACGGTGGTGGAGACCAAGATATCGATGTCGCCTGCGCGGAACGCTTCCATAATGGCTTCCTTCTCGGCGGGTTTCATGCGTCCGTGCAGCAGCCCCACCCGCAGGTCAGGAAACACATCTTTTTGGAGATGCTCTGCCATCTCTTCGGCTGCGCGCACCTGCAGCTTGTCCGATTCATCAATCAGCGGGCAGATTACATAGGCTTGACGCCCTTGCTGCACCAGTTTGCGCACGCCCTCGTACACCTTTAGTCGCTCTTCGGGTAGCTTCCAGTGAGTTTTGACGGGTTTGCGTCCTGGAGGCAGCTCGTCGATGATCGACACATCCAACTCACCATAGAGGGTGAGGGTGAGCGTGCGCGGAATGGGGGTTGCGCTCATGACCAGCAGGTGGGGCATGACGCCTTTGTCGCGCAAGGCGGCGCGCTGTAGCACACCAAAACGGTGTTGCTCGTCTACAATCGCCAGACCCAAGCGGGCAAAGCTCACGCCTTCTTGAATGAGTGCGTGTGTGCCAACGGCGACCATGCCGCGCCCGCTGGCGATGCGCTCGCGCGCTTGCTGACGCTGGCGGTTCGTGAGCCTGCCCACCAGAAGCTCCACACTGATGCCCAACGGCTGGAACAGCCGATGTAAGTTGATATAATGCTGCTCGGCGAGGATTTCGGTAGGCGCCATAATCGCTGCTTGGTACTGGTTGTCTACCGCTGCGAGAATCGCCGCCGCAGCCACGATGGTTTTGCCCGAACCGACATCGCCTTGCAGCAGGCGGTTCATCGGGTGCGGGCGCGCCATGTCGCGCCAAATCTCTTGGATGACGCGCTTTTGCGCATTCGTCAGCTCGAACGGCACGATGCGATGCAGCATTTCGTTTAGCCGTTCGGTATCGATGCGCATCGCGATGCCGCGCTCTTGCTGATTTTGCATGCGTTGCAGCCCCACGCCCAACTGCAACAGGAAGAACTCTTCAAACACTAAGCGGCGGCGCGCGGGCTCAATCTGGTTCATATCGTCAGGAAAGTGAATCTGCTGCAGGGCTTGGTGAATGGAGGGGAGCCCCAGCCGCGCGCGCAACGCCGCCGGCAGGATTTCCGGCGCTACATGGGCGTACTGCACGGCGTTCCACAAGATTTGGCGCATACGCTTCTGACGAATGCCCTCCGTAAGGGGGTAGATAGGCACGACGCGGTTCACACTGAGCAGGCTGTCGGGGTCTGCGCCATCGGGCAGGTCTTCCCATTCGGGCGTTTCAATCTGCAAGCCAAACGGGGTCTCCTTCACGGTGCCGTAGGCGACGATGGTGCTGTTGCGCAGCTTGTGCAGGGTGTCGCGCATGTAGGGTTGGTTGTACCACACAAGTTCGATAACGCCAGAACCATCGTCCAAGTAGGCTTTGGTGAGGGTTATGTTGCGTCGCGGCTGAACATTGTCTACAGTCACGAGCTTGCCCGCGATAGTGATTGCTTCTCCGGGACGGGCGTGCGCGATTTTGCGGAAGTGGCGACGATCTTCGTAGCGACGTGGCAGGTGGAACAGCAGGTCGCCTAATGTGTAGATGTTGAGCTTGCTAAGCACCTGCGCCAGCTTGGGACCGACGCCCCGCAGGTATTGCACCTCCGTTTCCAAGCTGTAGTTGCGCGTCGTGGACATGGTATACAGCAGTATACCTAAGAGATTATTCAGGAAAGAACGGCGAAAGCCGTTTTTTTGGTGCCAGCCAAGCCCGTCTACGCAGGTTCAAAGCGTAGCGTCGGCGTCTACAACCGATGTAATCCTCCACGACGCTAACGCCAGACGTTTCCAAGGTGCGGAAGTGGGCGAGGGCAGTGCCCTTGTGCTGTGGGGGCGCGAAAACCGCGCCCCCTGAGTAGGTTTATGCGGCGCGTCGCAACTCACTGGTGGTCGCGCGCGTGTAGAGCCGATCCAGCCATGCCACAATCTCTTGGCTGGTGTCGCGGATGGCTTTGAGCAGCTGCTCGGCTCGGGCGCGGTCGCCTTTTTCCACCGCATCTACTGCTTGGGCAGCGATCTGATGGAGACGCTCGTGGGGCGCCTCAATCGCTTGGAACTCGGGCAGGTGCCCAAACTGCTGCTGCCCAACGGAATAGTACCAAGTGCCCAACGCGCACTTTTTGTGGGACACCAGCTGGTCGCGCGGAATCATCTCGCCGTGGTGTACCATGCGTTCCACACGCTCGACCCACTTAAGGTGGGCACGCTTGAAAGTGGCGATTTTTTCCTCAAACGTCTCCTCGTCTGACACGCGGAACCGCCCGATGGAGAACATCAGCTTCTCTACGGTGGCAGAGGCTTCGCTGGCGTTTTGGTTGACGTGCTGAATAGCTTCTACCTGGCGCTGCACGATTTGCGTGCTTTGGGCAGCGCTGGCAGCCGCTTGCTCGGAAATGGCAGCCATCTGCTGCAGGGCGTGGGCGGTGGTTTCCGCGCTGGCGAGCATCTGCTCACTGGCAGCGCTGGATTGCTCGGCAATGGCAGCAATTTGCTCTATCTCGCTCAGCGTTGCCTCCGAGGAGAGTTGAACCTCTTGCATGAGGGCTGCGGAATGGCGTACCTGCTCGGCGATGGTGTCTACCGCCTGCAAGATGGCTTGTAGCCCTGCAGCGACTTGCTGCGACACTGCGCCGCCCTCTTGCACGGCTTTTAGGCTTTCCTCCATTGCGGCCACCGTGGCTTGTGTCTTCTCCACCACTTGCTCCAAAATCTGCTGAATCTCTTGGCTGGAATGGGCAGAGCGTTCAGCAAGACGGCGCACTTCGTCGGCGACAACGGCGAAGCCGCGCCCCGCCTCGCCTGCACGCGCTGCCTCGATGGCTGCATTAAGCGAGAGTAAGTTGATTTGGCGTGCGATATCCTCAATCTTATTGGCGATCTTGGAGATGACGCTGGACATCTCCGCCAACTGCTGGAGTTCGTCTGCGGTGCGGCGCGTGTGCGCTTCGATGTTGCGCATCACTTGCTCAGAGCGTCGAAGCGCGGCGTGTCCTTCGTGCGTGATGCGACTGGCGTGTTCAGAAGCTTGTTGCGCTTGCTGCAACTCAGCAAAAGCAGTTTGAATGCGCTGCGTGATGATGTTGACGCGCTCGACGCCAGCGGCAGCCGACTGCGCGGTTTGGTCGGCACCTTGCGCCACTTCCTGAGCCGCCAACCGCACTTGCGCGACACTTTCGGTGATGCGCTGGATTTCATGCGCTAAACTACTTGCGCCTTTTGCAGAGTCGCTCACTGTTAGCTCCACCTCGTGGGCGTCTTTGGCAATACGGTTTAGCGTTTCCGTAATCGATTGCACACTGCCTAAGACCAGTTTCGCCGTTTGGCGCGTCTCGGTGAATGCTTGCGTCAGGTGCTCAACCGCCGCGTTATAGCTGTTGAGCAGCTGCCCAATTTCGCCCCTACTTGAGATTGGGATGCGGTAAGTGAGGTCGCCTTGCTGAAGGTGCTCCAACGCTTTGCGCAGGTGGGCAGTTGTCTCTGCGATGTGTGCGTCAACGCGGTACAACCTGCGGCTGCTGTAGCCGATAAAGCCACCTGAGAGGGCAACGAAACCCCATATCAACGCGCGCAAAGCCCCGTTTTCAAGCGCGCTGTGGGCAATCGCTGCTACCGTCAACAGTGCTCCCATCGCAAGTAGTGAGGCAAACACCCACAGCAACTGCATCCTTCGGTGCTTGTTCGCCATTCCCATTGTTCGCCACCATCCTTTGGTAGGGTCGGTAGTATTATTGGCAGTGATGTCCAAAAAGTGCAGAAGGTGTGGAACATGTTGCTTGGTGAGGGCAAGCGAGGATGTTAGTAGTGCAGCTCAAACTCCCAAATAGGGGTACAGCGGTGGAAGGGGCGGTGATTGGCTTGGATAAGGCAACTGCGCGCTTTGTGGTGCGCCTGCACGAGCCAGTGCAAGGATTGCGGGCGAACTTGCTGGCACGGGCAATCCTACTGGTTAGCGGCACCCCACGCGAACTCACGGTTGAACTCACACCCATAAGCGAGGACACCGTGATGCTAACTCCTGTCTCGGCAGCGGTGGCTCACGAGCGGCGCACACACCGACGCTACCCCGTGAACCTACCCGCGCAAGTCGGACATGGGGAGCGGTTTTTGCAGGCGCGTGTGGTCAACATCAGCGCGAGCGGTATGGGATTACAAGTGGGCGAGCCGCTGCCCGAAGGGGAGTTGATTCACTTAGAGGTGCCACTGGTTGATGTGGACGCACCGCTTCGGGCAACACTGGAGGTGCGCCATCAACGCCCCCTGGAGGGGGGTATGTGGTATGTGGGGACGCGCTTTGCGGAGTTGGCACGCGCCGACGCGTTGCTGTTGCGCAAGTTGTTTCCATAAGGTGCATAGGCAACATGCGCAGGAACTGAGGCACATATCTCGAAACCCAATTGCTGATGGCGCCACTGGAACTGCGCGACATTTTGCACGCATTATTATTCGTAGCAGATGCCCCTTTGGACCTTGAAACCCTGTGTCGGGTAACGGGTGCCTCGCCTGAGGCGGTGCTGGAGGGGTTGCGGCAACTGCAGGAGGTATTGACGGCCCAAGGCGCCGTGCAACTTACTCAGGTTGCAGGGGGCTACCAGTTGGCGACCAAGCCTGAGTATGCACCTTATATCACGCGCTTGCTCAATCCGCCTACCAAACGCTTGTCGCGCGCGGCGTTAGAGACACTGGCGATTATCGCTTACGAGCAGCCCATTACGCAAGCGCAAATTGACGCCTTGCGTGGCGTTGATAGTAGTCATGTGGTGCGCCAGTTGCTAGAGCGCGGCTTGATTCAAGAGGTTGGGCGCAAAGATGCCCCGGGCAAGCCCGTGTTATATGGCGTCACAACAAACTTCTTACACTATTTTGGGCTAAACAGTATGGCGGATTTACCCGAAAAACCTGCTGACGGGCCTGCTGTGTGAGGTACAATTAGCGCGGTGAGCGTGTGTGCCACGCCGTGCAGTGGTCAAGGCAGGGGAGTTGGACGCGCGCAAGGCGGCGATCCTGCGAGCGGTTGCGCGTGAACATATTCGTACGGGCGAACCTGTTGGCTCGCAGGCGATTGTGCAGCGCTACGCGTTGGGCATCAAGCCTGCCACGGTGCGCAACGAGATGGCAGCGATGACCGAGTACGGTTATCTGCTGCAACCGCACACCAGTGCGGGTCGGGTGCCTACCACACGCGGCTACCGCTACTATGTTGAACACCTTATTAGTCGGGCAGGCTCGCTGCGGATTGAGGGCTATCTGAAGCGATTACCCGCGCCCGGCGAGAGCCTCACTGAAATGCTGGATGCCACGCTCCAGATTCTTGCACGCGCGGCACACTATATTGCCTTTGCTGCCACCGCCCGCGACGAAACCTTACGCCTGCTGCGCTGCGTGATTACCCCGTGTGGGGCGTGGCGGGTGCTCTCGGTGGTGATTACGGAGCATGGCGCGGTGGACAATCGCCTCGTGGAACTTGCTCATGCGCCTTCGCAACGCGCACTTAGCCGCATTCAGAGCATCCTTGCCTCCATCGTGGAAGGGCAAACGGTGCGTCATGTTCTCAGCCTTGACCCTGAGCAAGCCCCCAGTATGGAATCGCCTGCGGAGCGCGAGGTGTTGGTGCAACTGCTGCGCACTGTGCAACAGCAAGCACAGGAGGCAGCCGAAGGTGAGCTGCTCTATGCAGGCACCGTGTATCTGCTGCATCAGCCCGAGTTCCAACGCGAAGTGCATCAACTGGAAGCGGTGCTGCGCGTGTTGGAGGAGCGCAAGTCACTGTATCGCCTGTTGCAGAAGCACAGCGAAGCAGAGGTGCAGCTTACCATCGGTGAGGAGAACCCGATTGAGGCGTTGCGCACCTGTTCGCTGGTGAGTGCGCGTTATTACGTGGGCACGCGCCCTGCAGGCGTGATTGGACTGATGGGACCCGTGCGGATGGACTACGACCGTGCGCTGCCGACCGTGCAACGCACTGCCCAAGCCCTCAGCGAGTTGCTTACCCGTACCCTCCATTCGTAGCGTTCCCTGCCGCAATCGGCTACTCGCTCTCTTCCCATACGAAGCGCGGAAGTGGAGCGTCGCCGAAGTTGAGCTGCACCAGCGGGCGTATCACTTGGTCGTGCATCACACGCTCGGCAAGGTCGGCGCGCAGGGCACGCAGCTGCGTTTGAAGCACCTTGAGGTGCACTTGCCCCAACGCAAGGCTGCCCACACGCTGCCCTTCGTCGGTGGTGAGCGTCTCACCCAAAATGCTTTTGGCGATTTCGGCGTTGTGGTGTGCGATTGCTTGGGCGAAGCTCTCGGCACCCGCCTGCTTGAACTCCAGCGCGTCTACCTTGACCTCCTCAGGCACGATGATGGCGGTTTCCTGCTGCACTTTATCCAATGCGCGCAGTAGTTCTTCTTGCTGGGCAGGGGGCGAGCCGCACTTGTAGATGCCGATCAGCGTGGGCGAGGCGTACTTGGCTAAAAACAGATCCCATAGCTGCAAGATGCGCTCCTTACTGCGCCACGCCCGATAGGCAGCCCGCAAATCCGACTCGCCCGCAGGCGACTCGTAGCGCGGGTTGTAGGCGTACACGATGAACTTCTCACGAGGCAACACAAGCCGCTCACCGCTGGGCGCATACAAAATCAGCGACTTGAGGTTGCGATAGGCATCCACCTCAAACCGAAACAGGGCAGGATTTTTCGCTTTGAAGCCCTGCAGCATCCAGAAGCCCGCATAGGGCGGCTCAGTGCGGTAAACATAAAGCTTTTCGAGGATCGCCACCCCCTTTGCCAGTGCGTCTAACGCCCGCCACAGCAGGCTAAACACGCCCCCATGCATCGTGCGCAAGTTGAACTGCACGAACTCGTGCACCGCGCGCTTCGGGCGTGTCGCTTGCAGGTTCTAAACGCCACGACGCACTAAGCACGCTCCATCGTTTAAGGTTGAAACAGGCTTTCACATGCGCCTCCGTGAGCATCCGCTCGTAAATCGCGTAGCCGTGCTCGGCGAGAACTTCGTCGCCGAACTCGGTTGGCTCGCGTTCTCCAAATGTGTCAATCTCCACAGGCGCATGCTCGCGCTCCAAAGCCACCTTGCGTTTGCGCCACCAAAGTCGCATCGTTTCCCTCCGAGAGTCTTGGGACACTAACCCGCACATAGGAACACTCCTGAGGGCGTTTGAATGCGCCCGTTGCTTGTGAGGTACACTCTTAGCGGTTTGTATGGAGCACGCGCTATGAAAACGCACGATTCCTGTTCGCATGCAGTGGAGAGCTGTTTGGAGATACTCAAGCGCCACGCGCCCGAGACACCCCTATTGGCGTTGGGGCAAACCCTCTTTTGGGACGAGCCGATGAAACTTGCGGTGCTCCACTGGTTGCAACAGGTAGATCCCAACCGACGCTTGATTTTCGGTATTCACGACACGGACTATTTTGCGCGTCTGCATACACGCGCGCTACCTAAGAACGCCCGCACAGTTGGCACCTATGCGCTGTTGCCACACAACGATGGCTCCACGCGCGCGCTGTGGGCAGCAGCGGGTGAAATCGCACAACTCTTTGGCAGCGAGACCGTTCCGACCCTGGCGATGTTTGCGAAATACGGGGGCAATGTGGAGCGCGTAGCACGCCACTGCGCTGAAACCGACCCGCAAGCGTATATAGATGCGCTCACTGAAGCGTGGGGCTGGCGTGCCCTGGTGGCGTTGGACACCGCGCCGCGCCCTGTGTGTGAAGTACCGCTGCGCGAGATTTCGGAAGCCCTTGACGCGTTGCTGGAGTTTGGGCTGGACGGCACCTGGCGGATGCTGGAAGATTCGCAGGCGCGCACTCGCGCGTGCAACTGGGCGTGGAACCTGCGTCAGCGCGCCCAGCAGTATGCCGAAGCACACCCCGACGCCTCATTAGCCGACCTGTTTGCTGCCCTCTACCCCGAGCTGCTGCAGATGCTTCATGGTCTGCCATTGCCTGACACGGTGAGATTCACCCGCACTACCGAGTTGCTGCGGTTCAACACGCGCACGGCGCACCTGCCGCGATTTCAGATTGTGGAGGCGTTTTTGAACCCTGCCACGCGCCCTGCTTGCGAGGATGCCTACAATCGCGCCGTAGCGGGCACCCCCATCTACCCGCTGCCTGAGTTCGGCGAAGGTGCGTTGCCGTTTGATTTGCTGATTCCTGGCAAGGGGCGCGGAACGATTTTGCTTACCGAACGGTATCTCAGCGTGCTGACGCCGGAGCCGCAGATCGTGCGCCTGCCTGCCCCTGTGCACACTGTGCAACAGCTGGCAGCAGTGGTCGAGCGCACTTGGGGCGACCGTTGCACGCTAGTGGGCAAGGCGCTGACGCTAATCACCATGCTCGCACACGAGTTTGTGTTCGTGTTCAACGAGCGCGGCTCACCCTATTTGGAGCGCACAGCGCGCATGCACCACTATCTGCGCGAAGCCGGTATTGAGCTGCCGATTTATCCGCTGTTGCGCCTGCAATACCCCACTTGGGATGCTTTGCAAGCGGCAGAGTGTGTATCGTTGCGCCTGCCTGAGCACTTGGCATGTGCGTTTGGCGAGCCAGTCGTGTGCACCGATGTGTTTGCCAAGCGGTGGCGCGCTGTGGTGAGCGAGCAACAACACCTGCTGGAGCGGCTGCGCACCACACGCAGCCCCCGTGCCCTTATGCAGCTTTTGGCGGAGCGCGAGGGCGATGCGTGGAGCGTGCGCCTGCAGGAGTACGACGCACTCCACGCCCGTCTTACCAACACTGTGGGCAGCTGGGCTGCCATGCTGCGTGAGCAAACCCACGCCCTACACGCCGAGCGACGCGCCCTTATCGCCGAAATCCAGCGCCACCCACACCAGTTCAAAACGCTGGAACCGCGCCTGCGTGCACTCAAAGCCCGCATTAAACGGCTCAACCTTGAGCGCAAGCGCGTTGCTAACGCCCCCGAAGCCAAAGCCCTGCGCACCCGCGCCAACCAACTGGAATGTGAAGCCGAACGCGCGAAACTGGAACTTATCCGTTGCGCCTACCTCACGGTGGAAGGGCTCCACCACACGCACGCCCGCCCTACCGCATGGTGGTTCCTTATCGTGTCGCCCCGATGGTTCCATGCCTGCGCCCATAATCTCGAAGCCCGATTGGAGGCTCTATGACCCACAACTTCAGCATCCGCTGGCTAGACCCAACAGGCGTGGTGATTGAGCGCATGCCCGACAGTGTGGTCGTGCGCATCCGCCTGCCCAACGGCGAAGTGTATGAGGATGTGCAATTCGCCCGTGCCTTTCCGCTGTCGCATGCGCACGGCTACATCAGCGTGCTCCATCGCCAAGAGCGCGACAAGCTGGTGGAAATCGGTATGTTCCGCACCTTAGAAGGGATGCCCGAACCGTCGCGACGCATCGTGGAAGAAGAACTGGAACGCCGCTACTTCACCCCTGTGATTGAAAAGATCTACGCGCTCACCGAAGAGTACGGGCAACACCGCTGGGAAGTAGAAACCGATCGGGGCAGGCGTGTGTTCTATGTGCGCAATTGGCGCGACAACATCCACGAGCTTTCGCCGGTGCGCTACCTGATTGTGGCAGTGGATGGCAGCCGCTACGAAATCCGCAACCTCAACGCCCTGGATGCTCACAGCCGCGCCTTGCTGGAAAACTTAGGCTAAATGCCTGTCTTCTGCCGCCAGCGAGCAATAACGCTGTCCACTTCGGGCTGTTTGCGGAACTGGTTTAGGTAGTGCATCACCTCGTCGGGCAGTTGCAACTTCGCTGCTGCCGCGTACACCAGTCGCAAAGCTCACCCGCTGCTTGCGCCTCGTACACCGCATGGGGCACAGGGGCTGTCTGCAACCGTTGGCGGATTAGCATTCGCACCTGCTCCATATCCACCAGCCTGCCGGGGCAAGTTTTGGTGGTGGGCGTGGGCGCCAACCCGCGCCGCACTAACTCGTTCACCTCGCGATGCCCCATTCCAATCAAGCCCTCGGGTTCGCTTAGGAACCGCTCTACCAAACCGTACTGGCGCAGCAGGTCAATCGTGTGTTGGATGCTGCTTTCCAGTTGTTGAGGTGTCAGTGGGGCGATGTCACCGTGCCCTGAGAAACAGGTGTGGTAGGTGGTCGCGTTGATGCCTGCAACGGCCGCGGGGATTTTGCGCGGGTCGCGCCCCTGCTCAATAGTGCCGTCGAAGCGGATAACCACATTGTAGCCAATCTCGCTCCAGCCGCGCTCGCGGTGCCATTGATCAATCTGCGCGGCGGTGGTGTCAAACGCTTGCCCGTTGCGCCCATGCGCGGCTGTGTGCCACACGATGCGCTCCATGATGCGTGCCATAAGCCCTCCTCGTGACGCGTTCACGCCGAAACGACATCTGCATCGCTCAGCGTCAACCCCTGTGGTATAATACCAGTAGTATGGCGAGCAGTGGTTCGTTCTCCCACGAGGAGCATGAGGTCAAGCCCCACACCCCGAGCGAGGCGTATCGCCCCGCGAACGCAGAGGAAGCGCGCATGCGCGGCGATGCGGCGCTGCGCCAGGGCAAGTACGAGGAGGCGTTCCACTACTACAAGCTCGCCATCGAAATGGATGGCGAAAATAGCCAGCGCTACATGCAGCTGGGCGACGCCTACGCTTATGCGGACCAGCCCGCCCGCGCACTGGCATACTACCAACGCGCGCGCAAGCTCAATCCGCGCGATCCCGAACCCTACTTCGCGCTTGGCGAAATCTACCGTCGCTACGGGCGCTACGACGCTGCCATTGCCCACTTCAAACGCGCCATCGAATACGGTGCCAACAACGCCTTCGTGCAGTTCAAGTATGCAGAGGTACTTGCGCTAAGCCAGCAGTATGCTAAAGCCATTGAAGCCGGGCGCGCTGCCGTAAACCACGAGCCAAGCAACGGCTTCTACCGCTTCTGGCTGGCAGACCTACTGGAGCAAGTGGGCGAAGTAGAAGAGGCGCTCCAAGAAATGGAGATCGCCACACTGCTCAACCCCGAAGACGACTATTACCACTTCCGCTACGGCTTGCTGTGCATCGAAAACGACCTCCTAGAGCAGGCGGTGGAGTGCTTCCAGCGCGCGTTAGCCCTCAAGCCCAACTGCGCGCTTTACCTAACGCTGCTAGGCGATGTGTATACCTTGCTCAACAAAGCGCAGGCAGCCGAGCAAGCCTACCAGCAAGCAGGGGGCTTAGATAGCTACGACAAAGCCGAACTCCAACGCGCCCGCCGCTTGGCAGGACTGGACGATGGCAAACTGTACACGCCCACCGAAGATCTGCCGCAAACAAAGGAGTGAGCGAGAACCCGAAACCCGTGTCAAACTGAGCCGTCTCATCCCCAAGCCAGCTACTCACATACGCCCCGGTCTCGGCAGCGGCAAGCGCGGCTCAGATGCACGCTAACAACACCATTTTCCGAACTTCGAGCCCACGCTCTGAACCCCCCTGCTGCTGCAACCACGCGCGAACCTGAGCCTCCACATCGGCACACCGCTACTGCGCTACCACGCCGTGCGCTTGCAACGAAGCGTCCTTAGGGGGCGCCTCCTCGAAATAGCTCTGCTTTCCGTCCAACACAAGCCGCCGCCCACCCGGTTGCTCAAGCACGATAATTCGTACGCGCCCTCCGTTTTCTACGAACTCGACCACGCGAAAACCAACGCCAACTATGCGCGGCTCTTCAGCATGAGCGCGTTCCACTAGGTAATACTGCGACAGCGGTCGGAAGGTCTCGCCTGTATGCGTAGTGGCGGGTGCCGACTCGAACTGCAGCAGTAACACATGCTCTCCCATCTGGAGTACCCTTGCAAGCAACCGCTTGTTAGGGGGCTGGATGGCGCCTGAAGCAGGGAGTGTATCGCGCAGCGGCGCCAGAATCCGCGCGTAAAAACCGCTATCCCCCAACCAGCCTAATTCGCCGCCCAACTGCCAGCGCAAGTAGCCCCAGTTCTCGTGGAGCGCACGGTGCTGCGTTCTATCCATCCCAGACAGCGCGCAGCGATTCGATAACTCCAGCGCGTTGAAGGCAGGGCAGGCGGCCTGGGGGCGCGAGCAGGCTCTAAAGGAAAGATGGTTTCAAGACCGTGGTACTCCTTCGCCACTTTATGGGGCAGCGCCCAGATGGTATCGGGCTGTTCGGCAAAAAAGCCCGCGACTCCTGCCCCCGCAATCTCTTCTGGCAGGGCAACT
The DNA here is from genome assembly GCA_030550775.1 of Armatimonadota bacterium. Classification (GTDB taxonomy): domain Bacteria; phylum Armatimonadota; class Fimbriimonadia; order Fimbriimonadales; family GBS-DC; genus GBS-DC. The sequence goes on along the minus strand of JAUQOS010000024.1, from coordinate 1,398 downwards.
CGCGGTTAGTTTGTAAATCCAGCAGACGAAGCTTCCCCTCAACACGCTCCACATATGCGCCCTCAGCGCCTGCTTGCCACGCGGGCACACTTCGCGCCATGCGATACAGCAGGTAGCGCTCAGAGGGTGACCACGCCGCAGGCTCAAGGTAGCGCACGGGCGGTGTAATCACGCGTTGCTGAACAAGGTCTACAATCAGCCGCTGCACGAGCGGGTCGCCCCAGCCGATTGCTGCGCCATACCGCCATCATTATGGATAGCGACGAGCGTTGGATGCAGGCGCGCGGGTTGCCCCGCCTCATTGGACATGCAAACGGACGCCGCCCAGTGCGCCGCATGGTCTATGGCTGCGCCGATCTGGGCGTCCGAGTGCTGTCGCTTTATACCTTCAGCACGGAGAACTGGCGGCACCCCGCGGCGGAGGTGGACGGCTTGATGGCGAGGCTCGCCCGCTCCGCACGCGAGGAGCTGCCCGTCATGGCGCGGAAGGGCGTGTGAATCGTGTTCAGCGAACACCTGCACGAATGGCACCCTGAACTGCAGGCGGTGTTGCAAAGGGCACAGGAGCTAACCGCGCACAATCGGCGCATCCCACTCCATGTGGGCTATGGCGGGCGCGCCGAGATAGTCGACGCGGTGCGTGCGGTTGCCCGCAGGGCACAGCAGGGCGAGCGGCAGCCTGATGCCATCGATAAAACCACGATTCCGGCGCCTCTCTATCAGCCCGACCTGCCCGACCCCGACTTGCTGATTCGCACCGCGGGCGAGATGCGCGTGAGCAACTTCCTCCTTTGGCAAACCGCCTCTACCGAGCTGGAACATCACCCCGTACTGGGGCTCGATTTAGGGAGCACCCGCTCGACGCCATTATCGCCTACCAATCGCACCAGCGCAAATTCGGTGCAGTGTTAGAACAGGCGCACGCTGGTTTCTAAGCCCCGCACGAACGGATATGCCCGCGCCCGCCCACTGCCGCGCAGTGAGTCGCAGTAGAACACCTTGCGTTTTTCCAAATCCGCCCAGACGGTGCGAAAGCCCGGGTTGAGCAGGTCCCAGTCCCAAAACAGGCGTTCGTACTCTTGTTTGGAGAGCCATCCAAGGCGTCCACGCAGGTTGTTGGTGCGGAGGCGACGCCAGCCTTTCCACAAGCCGAACCATTTGCAAGGTGTTATGGTGGCTCAGCAGAGCCTTGCCCTCCAACTCACCGCGTAAGTTTGCGAACACCCCCTGAGGAATCTTGACATAAGCAACAACTTGGGACATAACGTACTAGTAAAAGATGTTTCCTGACCCGCCGGTCGAAAGGCCTGTCCGGTTTTAGGCGGGTTTTGAGTCTACAATGAATGGACAAGGAGCGTGGAACTCTCCCTTGCCAACGACGGGTGTGTTGCGGGAAGG
>JAUQOS010000112.1 GCA_030550775.1 Armatimonadota bacterium | reverse complement strand
CGTAGGTGTCGGGATGGCGCAGGTCGTAGCCTGCTGCAAACAGGTGGCATGTGTCGGCGCAGATGACCAATCGTTCGTCGGGCAGGGCGTCGTAAATTTGCGCAAAGTGTTCAAACCGATAGCATAGCGCGCTGCCTTGCCCTGCCATCGTCTCCATTGCGATGCACACGCCGTCGGGCAACTCGGCAAGCAGCTGGCGTAAGTTTTCAATCAGCAGCCCCATGCCCGTCTCAAAGTCAGGATGCGAGCCCATATGCAGCACGGCATAGCGGATGCCGAGCGCGGCACAGCGATGCAACTCTGCGCGATAAGCCTCGAACGACTTGCGGCGGGTGTCGGGGTCAGCCGAAGCCAGGTTGATGAGATACGCAGCGTGCGACACAACCGCATGGATGCCTGTTTCGGTGCGCGCGCGCTGAAACTTCTCTACTTGCTCTGCCGAGAGGGGCACAGGTTTCCACTGGCGTGGACTGGCCGTGAAGATTTGTACAGTTGTGCAGCCCAGCTGTTTGCCTTCGTAGAGTGCGTTTTGTAAGCCGCCTGTGGTGGAGGTGTGCGCGCCGATAAGCCGTTGCATAGCACGGCCCAGTTCGGCACGCATCAGCCTCTTCCTGCTGGGCGCTCTGGGAGGGTTTCGAACTTCAGTTCCAGTGTGTCGCTGGCGTAGGTGGTACGCGCGGCACGCACAATCAGCCACACGCGCTCGGTACGACACTGGCGAGCTTGCTCGATCAGGCTCAGCAATGTTTCGGGCGAGGTTTCGCCGACGGTTGGCGGCATGCCCGCCCGCTCTTGACGGGGCAAGATGCCCGCTTCAATCGCGCGGGTACGCACTTCGCCCTGCAAAAACGCCAACACTTGCCCCATTGGGTTGCGATCGGCGCGGCAATCCAGCAGGGTGCGTGCAATTTCCTCGCCAGCCTCATACACTTTGCGATTGCGATACAGGCGCAGTTCGATGGGCACAGGCTCGCCTTCAGCTGTGTTGGTCAGCGCGACCGCGAGGATAACCACGGGTTCGCCTGAGGCGCGAACCTTTTGGACAACGGCTTCCAAACTCCCTTGCTCATCAATCGTAGCTTGCTCGCCCGTCGCAAGGCGCACTTGCTTTTCGGGGATGAACACTACGCGTGTTTGGGATGCCGCGGGGGCAGCGCCGCGCGCGCGTGCGGCTCGGTCGGCTGCTTGCAGCAGGTTTTGCACGGCTTGGCGCACGCGCACTTCGCTCCAGCCTGCGGGGATGGCAATCCGCGCCAGTTCTTCGCCCAGCTGCACTGCGATGGGTTTGAGGCGGATGTCTGCCAGTTGCGCCAAGTCGCGCGTGGCGCGTTCCAAATCCGTTAGTTGGAGGCGCAGCTGAGTGGCGCGGCTTAGCAGCAAGTCGTTTTGGGTTTCCAGCTGGCGATTTTGCTCAGCTAGCTGCTGGTTTTGGGCGCGCAGCCGTTCGCCTTCCTCGCGCAGCTGGCGGTTCTCGCGGTCTAACCGGGCGTTTTCGGACGCCAGCGCCGCGCCCTGCTCGGCAAATAGGTCGTTTTGCTCGCGCAGTTTTTGTTGGAACGCTTGCAGCTGCTCAATGACTGTGCGCGACTCTGCGATTTGGCGTTGGAGGTTGGCGCGGACCGTGCGCAGCTGGTTCAATTGCTCGCTGGCTTGCCTAAGCTGGGCTTGGCTTTCGCGCAGGCGTCGCTCTGCTGTCTGCAAACGCGCCTCCAGCTGCTGCATTTGTCGCAGTTGCGCTTGGTATTCGGCTTGGAGTTTGTTCAGGTCGCGACTCATCCGTCTCTGCTCGGTGGCTAACTGCTGGTTTTCGGCTTGCAAAGCGGTGTTGCGGGTTTGGAGTTCTTTGAGGCGGGTTTCGTTCGTGCGCAGCTCGGCTAAGATGCGGTCGCCCCGCGTAATCCATGCGCGAAACGACTCGTTGACCAGCGTGAGGCTAAGGGCCGTCAGCGCGACAATCAGACAGCCCATCAGGGTGGTGATAATTGTGGCGGTGTGGCGTGGGCGAATGCCGAACAGGCTCAGTCGCTGCTTGCCTAGCCGCCTGCCCAACAAGTCGCCCACATAGGCTAAGGTGCCCCCAAACAGGGTCAACAGCAGCAGAATGAAAAGCATTGTCGCGGTCATGGTGCTAGCAGGATTATACCTGTGGCAGGGGTATACTTACCTGCTGGCAAGCGGATGCTGGGCAAGATCTGGCGCTTCTTGATTGGGCCTGTGCTTTCTACGCGGCGGGTGCGCCACGAGCGATTGCCCGTGTTGTTAGCGTTGCCTGTGTTCGCCTCCGACGCGCTCTCCTCATCAGCTTACGCAACTGAGGAGATGATGCTGGTGCTCTGGTCAGCGGGCGAGGAGGCGTTGCGTCTGGCATTTCCTATCTCCATCGCGGTGGTTGTGTTGTTATTTATTGTAGTGTTCTCGTACCGGCAAACGGTGTATGCCTATCCGCAGGGGGGTGGCGCGTTTATTGTTTCGCGCGAGAACTTGGGCGAGTTTTGGGGCATTTTGGCTGCCTCTGCCTTGCTGGTGGGCTATGTGCTGACAGTTGCTGTTAGCATTGCAGCGGGCGTCAACGCGATTATTTCGGCATTTCCGGCGCTGCTGCCTTACCGTGTGGAGTTGTGTATTTTGTTTATCGCCCTAATGACGCTGATTAACCTGCGTGGGGCGCGCGAGTCGGGTTTGGTGTTTGCCCCGCCGACCTACGGGTTTGTAGTGACTTTTGCAATTTTGATTATAGTGGGGTTGGCGCGTGGGTTTGCGGGCGATATTGAGCCTGCGCCCTACCCGCCTTACGGCGAGGGCGCGCAAGCGCTGAGTTGGCTGGTGGTTCTGACGGCATTTGCTCGTGGCTGCTCCGCGCTTACGGGCGTGGAGGCAATCTCAGACGGTGTGCCCGCCTTCAAAGCCCCCGAATCACGCAACGCTGCGACGACCTTGCTGCTGATGGCGATTATTCTGGCGAGCTTGGTGCTGGGCATTACCTACACGGCTTCGTACTTTCAAGTGCTGCCCGTGAAAAACGAGCAGGGCGAAATCGTGGAAACGCTGACCTCGCGCATGGCGCGCACGGTGCTGGAAGGCACGCCGTTTGAATGGTTTTACTATGTGGTGCAGGCTGCCACGATGCTAATCCTGATACTGGCAGCGAACACCGCCTATGTGGATTTTCCGCGCCTGTCGTCGGTGTTGGCAAACGCCCACTACGCGCCACGCCAGCTGGCAAACTTAGGCGACCGACTGGTGTTCAACAACGGCATTATCCTGCTGGGGGTGTTGTCGTCGCTGTTGATTATCTACTTTCGGGGCGATACGCACTCGCTGATTCCGCTGTATGCGGTCGGGGTGTTTATTGGGTTCACGCTCTCGCAGGCGGGTATGGCGCGTCGGTTCGCGCGCCTCAAGCCTGCAGGCTGGCGCATCGGTATGCTTATCAGCGGCTTTGGCGCGTTCACCACAGGACTGGTGTTTATGACGCAGCTGGTTGCCAACTTCCGCTACGGGGCTTGGATTACCCTGCTGGCGATTGGCATCCTGATGTATCTTTTGTTCAAAGTGCACGAGCACTATATGGAAATCAAGGAACAGTTGAAGCCGTACCACGTGCCACCGCGCCCGCTGCGCCACAGAGTGTTGGTGTTGGTGCCCGGCGTGCATCAGGGGGTGCTACAAGCGCTAGATTATGCCCGCACGCTCGTGCCCGTGGAAGACATCGAAGCGTTGCATATCAATGTGGACCCGCGCCCGCCTGCGGTTTATCGGCGCGTGCTCAAGCGCACCAAAGGCGAAGAAGCCGAGCTGCGCCTTGTCACGCCCGCTGCAGAGAAAATCCAACAAGAGTGGCGCGAGTTCGTGCCCGACATTCCACTCAAAATCGTCGATTCCGAACACCGCTCGCTGGTCGAACCAATTGAGGAATACATTGACGAGCTGCTTGAGCGCGAGCAGTTAGACCAGCTCACGGTGGTGATCCCCGAGTTCTATCCGCGCAAGTGGTGGCATCACTTGCTACACAACCAATCGGCATGGATATTGCGCCTAGCGCTTATGAAAAAACCCAAAGTGGTAGTGTCTACAGTGCGCTATTTCCTGGAGCGGTAAGGATGCGAACGATTCTGATGGCATATCGGGGCAGTGAGTACGACAAGCGGGTGTTGCGCTGGTTGTGTCGCTATGTCAAGCACACGCGTGCGAACCTACGGTTGGTGCATGTGCTGGTGGTGGGCTACACGCACGAGGTGGATACGCCCGAACCGCCGGGCGTGCGCGAAGCCGAGCAGATGCTATTAGAAGCCGAGCACATCGCCCAGTCGGAAGGCGTGGTGATTGCCGCCGATATTGTGCAGGCGCGCGAGGTCGGTCCAGGCTTAGTCAGCGAGGCGGAAGAAGTGGAAGCCGATTTGCTGGTGTTGACCGACCAGCGACGGCTGTTGCCTGAGGAGAATCCGCTGGGGGTAGGCGTTGTGGCGTATGTGATGCGCCATGCGCCGTGCCCGGTGTGGCTGTGCTATGAGCCACTTTCGTAGACACACGCTTGCAATTGCGCCCTATGGGGTATATTATAGTCAGCAACCATGCGAGCTGAACTGACCTCGTCGGATCGGATGCGGCAGGTGCTGAAGGGGCACATCGATCACGAAGGGGTGCAAACTTTATTGGAAGCAGCCACGACCTGCGACGAGGCACAGCAAGCCCTTGCCGACGGCGACTACGAAGCCGCGCTGCAACTTGCGTTGCCGCTGGTGCTTCTGCAAACGCCTGTAGTAGCTCAGCGAGCGAAGGAGACCGCCATTGCCGCGCTCGATGAGCTGGTGGAGCGTGCTCTCGCTGCGGGGCAGCCGAAGCGCGCCCTGCAATACCTGGAGCAGTGGCTTAGCCTCGAGCCGAAGGGCTTTTATCCGTTGCTGCGCCGCGCCGAAATCTTGCAACACGACCTCGGCGACCTCCACGAAGCGTGGACTGCCTACCTGCAGGTGCTGCGCCACTATCCCAACAGCATCGAGGCGTTTGTGGGGCTGGCGCAGCTGGCACTGATGGAAGGCAACCCCGAACGCGCCTACCCCTACATCTTGCGGGCATGGCAATCGCTGGCAAACTCTGAGTGGGGCTACACGCCCAGCGCACGCACCCTACAAGCAGTGTTTGAAGACCTTTACGACCTCACCGCGGGCATGCTGCAGTGGCTCGGCTCCGCTGAAGAAGCCCGCCAACTCACCGAAAAAGCCATCTCCATTCTGGGTGAAACCGAACTGCTCAAAGAGCGGATGCAGATCATCGAGGAACTGGGCGACTAAAAAAAGGGGACGACAGGCAAAGGAGAGCAAAACCTGCCGCCCCCAATGAGAGGTGTGTAGTTGCTTGCTACCTATATAGACGAATCGTCGCCCCCAAAAGTTCCCGCGTGGGGTACAATACGACGCGAAATGCGTTCGCGGCACTCGTTCAAGCATGCTGCTCAGCTCATCTGCGAAGCCAACTCGGTGCTCATCGTGCCCCATTTGCACCCCGACGGCGATGCACTGGGCAGCGCGTTAGGGCTGTATCACGCGCTGAACGCACTCGGCAAATCCCAAGTGGTGGTGGTCAGCCACGACTCGGTGCCCGAAATCTACCGCTTCCTGCCTGAGTGGGACAAAATTCGCGTGGAACACCCCGAACCGACCATCTACGACTTAGCCATCGTGGTAGACCAGAGCCAGCTCAACCGCGCGGGCAAACACGAAGGGCTGGCACGCGCCGCCCGCAAGCGACTACAAATTGACCACCATGTGCCCCTCGAGCGCTTCGCGGAGGTGCGCGTTGTGGATACCCGCGCCGCTGCCACCGCCGAACTGGTCTACCGCCTGCTGCGAGCGATGCACGCGCCCATCACACCCGAAGTCGCCACCTGCTTGCTCACAGGCATCGTCACCGATACCTTCTCGTTCAAGTTTCCCAACACCACACCGCGCACCCTGCGCATCGCGGCGGCGTTGCAAGCTGCGGGGGCAAACCTTAGCTATATCAATGAGCAAGTGTTCGAAACGCGCTCGTTCTCGGCGGTCAAGCTTCTGGGGTTGGCGCTTTCGACGCTGCAACGCACACCCGACGGTAAAATCGCATGGGTCACGGTGCCCCGCAGTGCGTTTGAGGCAGCCCAAGCCCACGAAGAGGAAACTGAAGGCATCGTGAACTTTGTGCGCTCGATTCGCGGCGTGGAGGTGGCGATGATGCTGCGCGAGTCGCCCAACGGCAAGGTGCGCGTGAGCTTGCGCAGCC
>JAUQOS010000023.1 GCA_030550775.1 Armatimonadota bacterium | reverse complement strand
GATCGCTCAGTGGCGTAATGAGGGAAGAGTATTGTGGTGGAAAGCGCAAGGTCGAGGTCGCCCGAACGCAGGTTGTGCAACCGTCGCTGGAGCTGCACGCTGGCTTCCGCCTCTGCGCTGAGGTGGTCGTCCCAGCGGGGTAGTTCGGCGGCGCGTTGCAGGGCGCGGACAGCTTCCGCGTCGCGACGCTGCGCCAGCAACGCCCGAACGCGCATTCCCGTAAAGAAAGCATTCTCAGGTTCGAGCCGCTCGCCCTGCTGCGCCCATTCCAGTACCCGCTGTACGGCAGTGGGGATGGCGGGGCGTGGGGGCGTATTGTCGCCTGTGAAACGGTGGTCTTCCTCGCGCCCCAGCGGGAACTGACGCATCTCGTTGCGCAGTAAGCTGGCGTACACTTCAGGGCGATGGGGGAAACGCTCCTGCAAGGCAAGCAGTTGCTCGCGCGTGCGCTGCAGGTCGGTCGCGCCCTCCCATATCGCCAACGCCCACTGCACGGCGAAGTCATTGGGATAGGCTCGGCGTATCTGTTCCAGACGCGCTTTCACACTCTCACTCGGCGCGCCTGTACCCGTTGTGTAGTCGTAATAGGTCTGTGGTGAGCCACTGAAGTTCACAAGAGAGAGTAGCTTCCAGCGCGCGTAGGGGGCACTGGTGGGCAACACACATAACGCGCCCAAACCGACGAACGACGCGACCAACAGATAGCCCACGATACGCATTCGCAGCCCCCAACAAGTATAATACCCCCGACGGCGATGGAGATTAGAACCGCGAATTCGGCGCACGCGCCCGCCCGCTGGTCAACGCGCATGGTGTTTCTGTTCTACTCGCGTCCTGTGTTTCGGGCGTGGGAGCTTTTCTGCAATCACGCGGCGCGTGTCATGGCGCACAAGGAACGGATGCGTTCAGTGCATTTTTCGCGCGAGTGGGCGGAGTTGAACCTGCAGCGGATGGAAATCCAACGCGGGCTGGGGCGCATCAGCAACAGCCATGCCCATGTGTGTGCCACATGCGGGCACTGCTGCAAAGGCACACGCGAGCGCGACGCTTTCTTAGACCGCGTGATGCAACAGCCCGATACAGAACATCTCGGCGCGCGGCGGCGCACGGGCGAGATGGTGGGGCTACGGATTGCGCAGGCGCAAGGGCGGGTTCTGCACCGAGACGCCCCCAACGCGCAGGGCTGCTGCAACGAACTCACCTGCGCAGGTTGCCGCCTGCCTCAGGAGCTGCGCCCCATGCAGTGTCTCGCCTACTTCTGCGGCGCGGCAGCGAAAGCCCTCTCGCAAGAAGAATGCGAGGAGGGCATCCGCTTGCTCAAGCAGCTGCTAAAGTTGCAGTGGCATGCGGTTAAGTTGGCGGCACGCACGCGATTTGGATGGCATACCAAGGCTTCATAGGTTCCTCGCCTTCGGTTCTGAATGACAAGGGTTGGCGAATGCCGCAAAGCCTGTCACCCCGAGCGCAGCGAGGGGTCTCAATTGTGCCCTACCAGAGATTCCTCGCCTTCGGCTCGGAATGACAAGGGTTGGCTGGAGCCAAGTATTTTTGTCCCCCCGAGCGCAGCAAGGGGGCTCGGTCGCTAGGGGCGTGCGCTAAGGAAAAAACCTTCATCGCCCGCCAATCCCCGCGATGCAAGTGAATAAATCCCGCAAATCTTTGGGGAACCCTACTCTGAATTTCCGCTGTCTAAACGCCGATAATCAACAGTAGCGGTCGAGGCCTGATACGTTCAACGGTGAGGGTGGACGATGAAGCGTGAACTCAAAGTGGTGCGCCTGTTAGATCCTGAACTCTGTACGCATTGTCGGTTTGCCGACTTTGCGGAGGTGGAGCTGATGGACGGGCGCGTCCAACGGATGCTTTATTGTCGGCGTCTGGATTGCGACAATTGGGACTACAGCTCGGCGGAACCTGCGCGCCGGGTGGAACTGTCTAAGGGGGTGGACGACTGGGATGACGCCGCGTGAGCGATGGCTTGCGCAAGCGGCGCAGGCAGGATGGATAGCGGTTTGCATGCCTGTACCTCCTCCTGCAGAGCGCGGCTGGCGATGCGGGGCGTCAGTCGCGTGGATGGAGGCGCTGGCGCGAATCGACGAAGCGGGGCGTCGATTCGCCCAGCGACTCCAGCAGGCGCACGCGCCCTTGCTTGCATCCCTCCCGAACCGTCCGCGGCGCTTGGCGGACGAGGATTGAACCACGCACGCGCCCTACACCCACAGCGCCGGGTTGCGCCCACGCCCGGCGCTGCCTCAATTGAGAACCGCATAGCGTTTGCCGATAATCCCCACAGGCAATGAGTGCAACTTGGCGATGGATGCGAGTGGGCGTATGCCCGATGAGCGCGACCGTGCGCGTAGCAAGCGGTGTAATTCCCTTCAATGCGCGCCTGTATGAGGCGTTTGCGTGCTATCGCCTGCTGCATGCGGGCTTCTTAGTGGACTGGCTGCTGCCCGTCGAGCTGCCCACACGCTTGCCCCACTTGGGCGTGCTAATTACCATTGGTGAGGGTACGCTAGGCGAAGAGGCACGCTTGGCGCTCTATCAGTTTGTGGAAGGTGGCGGCGTGTGGATTGCTGTCGGCAGCCCGTTAGACGCCCCCGACTTGCTTGGTGTGGAGCCCCAACGCCATCCCAACGGCACACTAAAGCGACTGGGCGAGGGATACGCCGCCACCGAGTGCGACAACCCCCTCTTCCGCGAGGCATGGGGTTTGCTCCACGCGTTCGGCGGCGTGGCAGTAAGTGCCCACGATGAAACCCACCTCTGGGCACGCTGGTACGATCCCCATGGACGCGAAACCCCCTTTCCCGCCATTACCCACCGCTCTATCGGCGCTGGGCACGCCATCCTATACGCTGTTCACTTAGGCGAAACTTTCGCGCGCATCCAATTAGGGCGCGCTGTTAGCGAGCCAACGCTCGCTCCAACCGATGCCCTCATCGAGAGCGAAGCCCTCCCCCGAGCGGAAGACGCCACGCGCTTAGATTGGTATCTTGACCGCGCCCCTTGCAGCGATGGACAACTGTGCTTCACCAAGCCCGTTGCCGACCTGTGGGCGGAAAGCCTCATCCGCGCGGTACTCTGGGCTGGGCAGCAACGCGGCGAGGTGGTACCGATGGCATGGTACTACCCCGCGCTGGCACCAGCGGCGGCCTTGCTGAGCGTAACTGCCGAGCCCGAAGCCGCTGAGTACGAGCTCTCGCTCAATCACTTGCTGACACTCACAGGCGTGCGGGGCGTATGGTGCCTCAGTGAACTGGTGCACCACCCCAGCTTTTACCGCGACTTAGTCAAGCGCGAGCATGAAATCGGCTTGCGCTTCCAGCCCGACCCCGAGCAGTTTTGCCGCACCAGTGTATTGCAAGGGCAGATTGATAACTTGCGTCGCTTCACAGGCGTTCGGGCAATCACCGCGGTGCAGGTTGCCGAGCTGGCATGGCGTGGCAGCGTGGAGTTTTATGCGTTTGCCGAAAACGCCCAGTTGCTCAGCGACCTCACCCGCGGCGGCTACCATCCGCACGCCAGCGGCTTCACCTTCGGCACAGCACACCCGTTTCGCGCCCCCAACCCCGCACGCCCAGCTGAGCCCTACCAACTGTTCGTGTTTCCGCTGATTGCCTATCGGGCAGCGGAATGGGTGAACGCACCCCACGCAAACCTGCTGCTGGAGCAAACCGTGAAGTCGCACGGCGTTTATCACATCACGGTTCGCCCGTCGGTGTTGTCTTCGCCAATGCAAGCCGATGCACTAATGCGATTGATTGGACGTGCGCGCTACTTGGGTGCCGAGTGGCACCCTGCTCACGAGCTGACGCGCTGGCTCAACGCACGCCTCAACCTGCGCTACAAAATGCAAACCCTGCCTGGGCAGCTGGAGTTGTGCCTCTTGTCACTTTCCACTATGCATCGGTTCGGACTGTTGCTGTTTACCCCGCTGCGCGGCTGGGCAAATCTTGGCGAACATCAAACCGAACTCCAACCTGCCGAATACTACGGCTATCCCTGCCTCACTTTGGAAACCGACCTCGTGGAAAAAACCGTACGCGAAATGCGCTTTTTCGAAGTGGGCACCGCCGCGGCGTAGGCAGTGTGGAGCCAAGAGTGAATCTCGCTGGCACCCTCCAACCACTCGGGGAGCGAACGAGAAGCCCAAGTTGCTCCTTGTATGGAATTCCTCACCTTCAGTTCGGAAGGACAAAACTTTTGCTCGCAAAAACATCATGCCCCCGAGCGCAGCGAGGGGGCTCAACCGCATTCCACTGCAGATTCCTTGCCTTTGGCTTGGAAGGGTAGAACGGTCAAGAAATAGACGGCTGATGAGAGTTGGATGATGAACTGACCATCACTGACTCGGCTAATGTGGTTTGAACAATAAGCTAACCATTCCCCCCTCCTTCAGGTTCCCCTCGCGAGGCGGGGGGAGCCTAACCCTGCACAGCTCCCCCTACGCAGTAGGGGGAACCTGAAGGAGGGGGTGAGCGCCTGTCTGGTCAATTATTTATTCAAACCCCATAAGCCGTTCATGGGCGAGCCAAGCCGACCTAGGTCGGCTATATGCCCGCGTAGACGGGCTTCGTTTGCACAGGAACGACTTCAGCCGTCTGTGGTCAAATATTTGTTCAACCCCCTAGCCGTTCTTATACGCAAACAAAGCCGATGCGTCGGCGTAGCCCGCACAGGAGGGCTTGGCTTGGTGGAGGTAGCTTGAGCTACCTGTTGCCCAAACAATCTCTTGGTAGGAGTACTGAAAAAAACTGCGAATGAGTGCCAAAAATACACCATGCAATGCGGTGCCTTGGACGGCTCATGAAAGCGCCCGCGTTGGCGGGGTTCGTGGTTGGGTTAGTCTCGTTCGTCGCAATGGGGAGCGTCGTCTGGATTATGTACACTCAGGCGCGTGAATACCTCACGCACCAGCTCCACGAACGTATGATGTCCGTTGCCCGAATCGCCGCGACATTCGTCGATGCCGAACATCACCTCTCGTATAGACCCGAAGACTACGGAACAGCTACACACACTGCGCGGCTCTCGCCGCTATACCGCATCATGAAGGCAGACCCGCTTGTGCGCTATCTGTACACAATTGCTTATAAGTCGGGGAAGATATATTTCATTCTTGACCCAACGCCACCTGGAGACCACGACGGCGATGGTGCCATAGATCCGCCGCACCCATGGGTAGAATACAAAACCCCCTCTAAACCTTTCTTTGCTGTTTTCACCACAGGAAAACCACAGATTACTGACATTTATACCGATCAGTGGGGGAGCTTCGTTACGGTGTTGATGCCATTCCGCAATCGGAAGGGGGTCGTTACAGGAGCAGTGGGGGTGGATGTGACAGCCGAAGATTATCTAGAGCAGTTAGCACACTTGCGTGCAATCTACTGGCGTGGTGTGGTTCTGGCAGGCGTGCTGTCGCTTGGTATCGGAAGTACAGTGGCGTTGATGCTACGCGTTCGTCAGCGTGTGGCTCGAGCCGAAGCCGCCAGCCAAGCAAAGACAGATTTTCTGGCGAACATGAGCCACGAGATTCGCACTCCGATGAACGGCATTCTAGGCATGGTGCAGCTGCTGGAAGACACGCCTCTCAATGCTGAACAGCGCGAGTTGCTGGGCACACTCAAAAGTAGTGCAGACTATCTTTTAGGGTTACTAAATGATATTTTAGATCTTTCCAAAATAGAGGCAGGCAAGCTGGAACTGGAGCAAGTGCCTGTGCACGTGCCCACGATGCTGCAAGAAATGGTACAGCTATTTCAGGGGCGCGCTTCCGAGAAGGGGCTGGTGCTGGAGCTGGAAATAGAGCGTGGCACACTGGAGTGGGTGCAAGGCGACCCAGTGCGTCTGCGCCAGATTGTGGCAAACTTTCTCAGCAACGCCATCAAATTCACCGAGCAGGGCACAGTCTCGCTGTTGGCACGCCCCAGTCAACGCTACCCACAGGGCATCTGGTTAGGCGTGCGCGACACTGGCATCGGGATACCGCCCGAGAAGCAGGCGCAGCTGTTCCAGCCGTTTACGCAAGCAGACGCCTCTACCACGCGCAGGTATGGCGGCACAGGATTGGGCTTGGCGATCTGTAAGCACTTGGCGGAGATGATGAACGGTGTCATCGGTGTGGAAAGCGCGCCGGGCAAGGGCAGCCTGTTCTATGTGGACCTACCTCTACCCCCAGCGGAGCCTGCGGCGCAGCCTGTAGAAGGACCGCCAACAACATCGCTAGACCTCCAAACCCTTGCAGGCAAGCGCGTGCTACTGGTGGAAGACAACGCCGTCAATCGCAAGGTGGCCCAGCGACTACTGGAAAAGTTGGGCATCACAGTGGAATGCGCGTGCAATGGTAGTGAGGCAGTGGAAAAAGCCGCCACGAACACCTATGATTTGATTCTGATGGATTGCCAAATGCCCGAGATGGATGGCTATGAAGCGACGCGTCGCCTGCGCGCACAGGGTGTACAGACCCCTATTGTGGCATTAACCGCCAACGCCATTGAGGGCGACCGGGAGAAATGTCTGGCATGTGGCATGAACGACTACCTCTCCAAACCGTTGCGCGCGGAGGCGTTGCGAGCGACCTTGCTGCGCTGGCTGGGTGAGCCGCGCGCCGCTGCCTAAGTGCACTCAAGTGGGCAGGGTCAGCCGCCGTATCTGCTCGAAGGCTAACTCAAAGGGGTTGATTACCTCGTCAACGCCCAACTGCTTCAGTCGAGCGGCATCCTCTTCGGAGCGTGCAAGGGCAATCACGCGCCCATCGAACTCGGTGGTGTTCACCGCTTGAATAAGGTCGCTTACATCGTCCAAGTTAGGAAGCGTGATGACCAGCAGCTTGACTTCTTTGAGTGGCAACGCACGGATAAACTCATGATCCTCGGCTGTGCCAAACAGCGCGGGGATTCCTTTGGCGTGCATCGCCGCAACTGCTTCAGGATTGTAGTCAACGCCTAAGGCGTGAATTCCCAGTTCGTGATAGTGCTCCAGTACCAGACGCCCCGTGCGTCCCAAACCGAACACGATAACCTCCACGGGTCTGTCTTGCTTGGTTTGCTGCTCAAAGCGCAACTCCGCATAGGGTACCTTGCGCTCAAATGGGGTTAGCAGATGCGCCAAACGCTTATACAACGGTTGCGAATACAAAATCATGTAAGTGGATAGAGCGATGGTAATCAACCCCACCATCGTGGTGATACCGAGCGCATCCGCGCCCACATGCCCTAGCGACATACCCATCGCGATAAAGATGATGGAGAACTCGCTGATTTGCGCAACGGTTAGCCCCGCCAAAAAGCCTGTCTTCTTACGGTAGCCCATTATTCCCATAATCGCCATAACGATGAGTGGATTGCCGATTAGCACAAACAGCGCAAGCACTGATGCCGTGAGCCATTCTTGGCGCACCACCGAGAGATCGAACTTTGCCCCCAAGTCAATAAAGAAAAACAGAAGCAAGAAGTCGCGCAGGGGGGCAAGGCGCGTGCTAATAGCGTCGCGGAAGTGCGTTGGCGACAGTGTGAACCCCGCCAAAAACGCCCCCAGCTCTTTAGAAAAGCCCAACGCAACGCCCACAGTTGCCATCCCCACCGCCCACGCCACGGCAAACACTAACAGAAGCTCCAGCGAACGTGCCAAAAAGCGTAGTAAGTGTGCCATCACGTAGCGCATCAATAGGTACATCAATCCGCCCAGTGCTATCAGCTTGAGTGCGATTTCACCCAGCAGCGTCGGCAGAGATGGAGCACTACTACCGCCGCCCCCCAACACGCTCATTACCACCAGCGCCACAATCACCGCAATGTCTTGTACAATCAGAAAGCCGATGGCAATACGCCCGTGCAAGCTATCTAACTCGCGTTTGTCGGAGAGCAACTTTACAATAATGATAGTGCTGGAAAAGGTCAGGGCGACGGCTAAGTAGAGGGCGGTCAGCCAGTCCTTGCCTAGCGCAAGTGTGATGAGGAAACCGATGACGATAGTAAAAGTCAACTGTCCCACTCCAGTAGCAACGGCGACGGCTCCTAAGCGCCGCACATAGTTAGGGTCCAACTCCAGTCCTACCAAAAATAGTAGGATGGCGATGCCCACTTGAGCCAGAAGGCCTATCACATCTTGAGATTTCACCAGCCCGAAACCCGATGGGCCCAGCGCGATCCCCAGCAGGATGTAGACGATGATTAGGGGCTGTCGCAGCAATAGCCCGATGGTGCCCAGCACTGCTGCGGCAAACAAAATCAGGCTAACTTCCGCGTAGGTACCGAGTTCCATCACACTTCGGTGACTACCACGACCACCATCGGTCGACGGCTCAGGTGCTTACGGCAGAAACGGCGCAGCACCATGGTAAGCTCTTCGCGGATGTTGTCCCAGTCGCTGATTTCGGCGGGGGTCATTTTGCCCAAAGTCTCTTGCACGGCGGCGCGCGCCAGCTCGGGCTGGATTTCGTTCTGCCACTCGAAACCGCGCAGGATAAACTGTGGGTCGTCAATCAAATCGCCTGTTTGGGCACGCACGGTAATCAGCGCGATTAGGATGCCCTCCTGCGCGATGTGGCGACGGTCGCGGATAATCGCTTCGGGCACGCCGCCTTCCACGCCTTCTTCAATCAGCAGCCTGCCTGCGGGCACTTTCTCGCCCAGCTCGGCTTTGCCATTTTCAATACGCAATACGCTCCCGTTCTCCAACAGGAACAGTCGGTCGTCGGTGTAGCCCATCTGCCGCGCAAGCTCAAAATAGGCGGCTTGGTGGCGCGGCTCACCGTGAATTGGGGCAAGATAGCGCGGCTTGAGTAGGCTAATCATTAGCTTTAGCTCCTCTTGGCTGGCGTGCCCCGATACATGCACGGGCGCGATGCCGTCGTGGTACACCTTCGCCCCCAGCCGAATCAAGCGGTTCACCGTGCGCCACACTAAACTCTCGTTGCCCGGGATGGGGGTGGCAGACAAAATCACTGTGTCCCCTGGCGCAATCTTGAGGCGTGGGTATTCGTCGGCTGCGATCTGGCTCAATGCCGACAACGGCTCCCCTTGACTGCCCGTGGTCAGCACCAAAATCCGCTCGTGGGGGTAGTCGTCCAGCTGTTTCGCGCTAATCAGCGTGCTTGGCTCGATGCGTAGGTAGCCCTTTTGCCATGCGATTTCCACATTCTGCTCCATGCGTCTGCCCAGCACCGCCACTTTGCGCCCGTAGAGCTGCGCCATATCAATCGCCTGCTGGAGCCGATGGATATTCGAGGCGAAGGTGGTGATCAGGATACGTCCGCGCGCGTTGGCAAACAGCGTGTAGTAGGCGTCGCTGACCGTGCTTTCGGAGGGTGTCCAGCCGGGGCGTTCCGCGTTGGTGCAGTCGCTCAACAGCAAAAGCACGCCTTCGTCGCCCAGCCGCGCCAAGTGGTTGAAATCGGTGCGTTCGCCATCCACAGGGGTGTGGTCAAACTTAAAGTCGCCCGTGAACACCACGATGCCTTCATCGGTGCGGATAGCGTAGCCCACACAATCGGGGATGCTATGCGTCACGCGAATGGGTTCCACCACAAACTTGCCCACTTGGAACGGCACCGCAGGTTTGACAGGATTCAGGGTTGCGGGGATGCGCCGTTCGCGCAGCTTTTGCTCGATGAGTGCCAGCGTGAGGGGCGTACCGTAAAGCGGCAGTTCGCCCAAGCGAGGCAGCAGGTAAGGCAGCGCGCCCACATGGTCTTCGTGCCCATGCGTAAGCAGGATGCCTTGAATCTCTTCGCGCACTGCCAACAGATATTCGGGGTCGGGAACCACCAAATCCACGCCGGGCAAATCTTCGCCCGGAAACGAAACGCCGCAATCCACAATCAGTGCTTGACCGTTACAACGCAATAAGTTGAGATTTTTGCCGATTTCACCAGTGCCGCCCAGCGGGATAATCTCGAGCGCCAACGGTTAGAACCTCCTTGTGTAGTCGTCTACATAAGTATAACCCAAGCGGCAACCTCTTTGAAATCCCTCGCCTTCCGCTTGGAGTGACAGGTGTTCGCTGGAGCCAAGCCGATTCGTCACCCCGAGCGCAGCGAGGGGGCTCGGCGAAAAGGTTGCCCCAGATTCTTGCCTGCAGCTCGGAATGACGAAGTGGCTTTCGCAGAGATTCCTCGCCTTCGGGCGGAAGGGCAGACACATATTGCGTGAAAGCTTTGTTATCCCATTCCGCTAAGAATGACAGAGCCGTTCCTGCGACCACGAGTGCGTTGGTCTGAGCCGAAGGTGAGGAATCTCAAGTCTCGTCATCGGCAGTAGCTTGGGATAAGTATAGCATATGCGCGCGTGAGGTAGAATCTGTTGAGCATGCGTAGACGCGTGGGTTGGGTGGTTGGTGGGCTTGTCGTTGTAGGGCTGGTTGGAGGATGGCTCTGGTGGTGGTTGCGCCCACCGCAGATTGAACTGCCCCCGCGTCGCTACCCAGCTAAAAACGCTTACGAAGCCTACAAAATGCTCGCCCAGCAAATGGAACACGACCTCAAACGCGATCCGAGAACCTACGCGCACTTCTTAGAGATTGAACGCGCCCTGTTTACCCGCACCAGCCCCGTGCAGGTCTCCGAAGCTGAGAAACACTATTTTCTCAAGCGCATGCGCCCCTACTTGGAGGCTTACCGCGCGTTTCTGCACCTGCCCAGCATGGTGGTCTATGAGTATGATCCCCGCTGGTTGTTTCCTGAAGTGGTGCAGTTTCGGCGGATTGTGCGCGCCGAGTCGCTTCTAATCCACGACGCCTTGCGGCAAGGGCGCGAGCAAGAAGCTGTCGCACGCGCTCGCACCGTAGCACGCTTTGCGGAGCAAGTACGCAACGAGGGCACGCTCATTCTTTACTTTACGGGCGACGCGCTGTTGCTGATGGCGATAGACCCCTTGCGCACATATCTACCCCGTATGCGCGACCCACGCGCCTTAGAAGCGATTGTGCAACTCGCCCGTGAGTACGAACAACAACGCACCCCGCTCGCAAAGGCGTTCCAGCACGAATACTACTTCGGGCTGAGCTTTTACCGAGCGTTGGCAACACGCCAGATTCGGTTAGATGAGTACTTGCAAATGTACGGCAAGGAAGACCGGCACCGCAGCTCGCTGGGCGGCATCCTCGCCCAGATGGGCGTACCTGTTGTGACACGACCTGCGCTCCGGGAGTACCAGCGCTACCACAACCAGCTCCAGCAGGAACTGGCGAAACCAATGTGGGATCGCCAGCCCAACCGCCTGCTCGCCAAGCGCTACCTCAACACCGTGATTTTGCAGCCGTTGGAGCCAGCGTTTCGCAAGGAGCAACACGAAGTAGCCGTTATGCGCCTGCTGGGCTGTGCGGCTGCCACCCGCCTGCACAAACTGCGCACGGGGCGATACCCCGAGTCGCTTCAAGCATTGAACCTGGGCGAGCTGACGACAGACCCGTTCACGGGTAAGTTGTTTATTTACCGCGTGCAGGGGCAGCACGGTTTTCAGCTCTACTCGGTGGGTGCAAACGGCACCGACGACGGCGGGCGGCTTGCCTACAACGAAGCCTCAGAGGGCGACCTGTTGCCCATCACTGTGCAAGCGTTGCCGGAGTCGCTGCGCCCCCAACCGCCACACACACCTCTCACCGCCCCCCTATGGCTACGCTGAGTTGGTATAATACACCTTATGCAGGAGCGGCTGTGGGCGCCGTGGCGCATGCAATATGTTAGCACCGCCGGGAAAACCAGCGGAGAGTGCATTTTCTGCGCCAAGCCTGCCGAAGATGCCGATGCTGCCAACCTGATTGTGTGGCGTTCCAGCGCGTGCTTTGTGATCCTGAACCTCTACCCCTACACCAGCGGGCACTTGATGATTGCCCCCTACCGCCACACGCGCGATTTGGCAGACCTTACCGACGAGGAGTGGCTGGACATGGCGCGTTTGATGCGCTGGTGCATTCGTGCGCTGGAGCGTGAATATCGCCCCGATGGCTTCAATGTAGGCTTCAACTTGGGGCGTGCAGCAGGCGCGGGCATTGAGGGGCATTTGCATCTCCATATCGTGCCCCGGTGGCATGGCGATACCAACTTTATGGCGACCATCGGCGAGACGCGCGTGCTGCCTGAGAGTTTGCAGCAAACCTACGCCCGCCTACAGCGCGCCTTGCAGGAGGTGAGCCAGTCCCATGACGGAGGAACGCCCCGTTGAAGAGCTGCTGGCGGAAGTAGAGGCACGAGCAAAGCAGTGTGTGGCGTGCCCGTTGGCACACACCCGCACGAATGTCGTGTTCGGCGAGGGCAATCCACGCGCGCCGCTGGTGCTGGTGGGCGAAGGACCCGGCGAGCAAGAAGACGCCACCGGACGCCCCTTTGTGGGCAGGGCAGGCGCTCTGCTGGATAAAGCCCTGCGCGAGGCGGGCATGGCACGCCGTCATGTGTATATCTGCAACATCGTCAAGTGCCGCGCCTATGTGATAGAGAACGGGCGCGCGCGCAACCGCCCCCCAACCGCCGAGGAAATCCAAGCCTGCTCCACTTGGCTCGACGCGCAACTAACTATCATCAAGCCACTGGTGATTGTGTGCTTAGGTGGACCTGCGGCCTCCACGCTTATCCACAAAAACTTCAAAATTATGCAAGATCGCGGCAAGTGGTTCAGCAACCGCTACGCGCCTGCCGTCATCGCTGCCTTACACCCCGCTTACATCCTGCGTCAAGCAGGCGAAGCCTATGAAAAAGCCTACCGCTCATTGGTGGATGACCTAATTGCCGCGCGCGAGCGCGTCAAAGAGTTGCGCCGCCTGCAAGAGGAAGCAAAACCCATCCTACCCGAAGGCGAAGAACAGCTGAGGCTGTTTTGAGTACCATGCACCACTCAAAACACGATCTTTGGTTTTCAAAAACGGTACTGTAGCAACATTTTCCTGAGCAGTTTGAAAACAGCAGCGAGCGCTTGCGCAATTGAATAGGCGTTGGGATAGGGCATACGCCCAACGCCTGCAGCGTCGTTTCCCGAACTGCTTGTACCGCTTAGGGGAAAGTGAACAACAGGTCAATGCGCTTAACCCACTCTTAAACACCTGCTGGGTACCATTATACAGGCTGACCGCAAGCCGAAAGGAGGTACAACGATGGTACGCTATGTAGTAGCTTTGAGCTTAGTGAGTGCGATAGTTGCCACTACCGCCGCTCAAGTGGTGCTGGGTGATGGTAAAGGCAAAGTGCGCGCGGTAAATGCACTGGCAGACGATGGCCGACCCGAAAGACCCCTCCAGTGGAGCCGAAACAACTTCCAAGACGCCACAAACCTCGAATTCTTCGGTTTCTACCCCGCCTACACTATCCAGGTGCCCGGAATCTTGTTTGACGCTTTCGGCAACAATGTCGGTTCAGGCAACGACGCGGGCCATGTTACCATCACTACGGTCGATTCGCTGCGGAACCCGCCGTTCAACTGGCCCGAAAGCTTCATTGTACCGCGTTTTCTGTTCCGCC
The DNA here is from genome assembly GCA_030550775.1 of Armatimonadota bacterium. Classification (GTDB taxonomy): domain Bacteria; phylum Armatimonadota; class Fimbriimonadia; order Fimbriimonadales; family GBS-DC; genus GBS-DC. The sequence goes on along the minus strand of JAUQOS010000023.1, from coordinate 14,934 downwards.
AAGGTGGCGCGTATACAAACGAGAACGGTAGTGATGAAAACGGCAACGGTACTAATCGCGACTTGTACGGCCCTGTGTGGATTAAATATGAGCTGGATGACAGCAACCCCAACGGGTGGAATGTGGTAAAGGTGCAGGTCTTTGCGTGGGATGTACGCGACTTGCTGCACAAATCGTCTGCGACGAAAACCCGCCCGTTCTCCGACACGGCGGCGCCTCAGCGAATTGACATTTATGTTGCCCAGAACGACCCCGATCCAGCCAGCGACCCGCAAACTGACCCGAACTGGACTTTCGTGGGCACGCTCAGCAAGGATGATGGTACCCTGCCCAATGTATGCCAGTGGGATCCAAACACGGGTAACACCTTCGGTGAGTGCCCTGCCGCAACGCTGGAGTACCTAAACGGCAATAACCCGCTCAACCTCAAGTTCTACCAAGACCCAACGAACGAGATTTGGTACTCTACCCTGCAGGTGCGTGGGCAGCGCAACGTCAGGTACGTAGCCATTGTAATCCCTCAGGGCAACCAATACAACAACGACCCTGACCTGCGCGCCTCGAATCGCGTGGCAAACAGCCTGCGCTACACCAACATCACCGATGTGCGGGTGATTGCGGGACCCGCTGGTCCTGAGGGCGATGTGAACGGTGATGGCTGCGTCAACGACTCCGACCTGCTGATTGTGCTGTTCAACTTTGGTAATACAGGCTCTGGCGTTCAGGGCGATGTGAACGGCGACGGGGTGGTCAACGACTCCGATCTGCTGGTGGTGCTCTTCAACTTCGGTCAAGGCTGCTAAGCATGGATTAGGGGCGCGGGCTGCCGCGCCCCACTCCCTTGCCTCTTATCCATAGCGATATGCTCCCCAACAACGGTATCAGGTACACTCATACGCTGCTATGCCCGTTTTGGAAAGCCACATCAATCCGAACGATCCGGAGTTCAAGGCGAACAAGGCACACTTTGAGGCGTTGTTGCAGCATTATCGCGAGGCATTAGCGTGGGCGCAAGCGGGCGGCGGCGCCGAGGCACTCGCCAAACATCGCGCCCGCAACAAGCTTACTGCCCGCGAGCGCATCGAGGCACTGATAGACCCCAACACGCCCTTCCTGGAACTTGCTCCACTTGCTGCCTACAACATGTACAACAACGAAGCTCCCTGCGCGGGCATCGTGTGTGGGGTGGGTGTCATTCATGGCAAAGAGTGCATGATTATCGCAAACGACGCCACCGTCAAGGGCGGCACTTACTTCCCGATGACCGTCAAGAAGCACTTGCGGGCGCAGGAGATCGCCCTCGAAAACCGCTTGCCGTGCATCTACATGGTCGATTCGGGCGGCGCGTTTTTGCCCTTGCAAGCCGAAGTGTTCCCTGATCGCGATCACTTTGGGCGGATTTTCTACAATCAAGCGCGAATGTCGGCGTTGGGCATACCACAAATCGCCATCGTGATGGGCTCGTGCACGGCAGGAGGCGCGTATGTGCCCGCGATGAGCGACCAAACCATCATTGTCAAACAGCAGGGCACGATTTTCTTGGGCGGGCCGCCGCTGGTGAAAGCGGCCACAGGCGAGGTGGTAAGCGCGGAGGAACTCGGCGGGGCAGATGTGCATACCCGCATCTCGGGCGTGGCAGACTACTTCGCCGAGAACGACCTCCACGCCATCCAAATCGCCCGCGAAATTGTGGCCAATCTCAACATCCGCAAACAAATCCCCGCCGATATGCAATCCCCTGAAGACCCGCTGTATGACCCCGCCGAAATCTACGGAATCCTTCCACGCGACCTGCGCCAACCGTTTGAGGTGCGCGAGATTATCGCCCGTATCGTGGATGGCAGTCGGTTTCTGGAGTTCAAGGCACGGTTTGGGCAGACATTGGTGTGTGGCTTTGCACACATCTACGGCTTTCCTGTGGGGATCATCGCCAATAATGGCATTCTGTTCTCAGAGAGCGCCCAAAAAGGCGCACACTTTATTGAACTGTGCTGCCAGCGACGCATCCCCATAGTGTTTTTGCAGAATATCACGGGCTTTATGGTGGGCAAGAGGTACGAGAACGAAGGCATCGCCAAGCACGGCGCGAAGATGGTGATGGCAGTGGCAAACGCCGAAGTGCCCAAGTTCACGGTGATTATCGGCAGCTCGTATGGGGCGGGCAACTACGCAATGTGCGGACGCGCCTACCAGCCTCGCTGGCTGTGGATGTATCCCAACGCCCGCATCGCGGTGATGGGCGGCGAACAAGCCGCTAATGTGCTGCTGACCGTGAAGTTAGACCAACTTGCTGCCAAAGGGCAGACCATGAGCGAGGAGGAACAAGCCGCCTTCAAGCAGCCCATCTTAGACAAGTACGCGGAGGAAAGTAGCGCGTTCTACAGCACGGCGCGCCTGTGGGACGATGGAATCATAGACCCTGTGGACACGCGCACAGTGTTGGCGCTCGCGCTCAGTGCCGCCTACAACGCGCCTATCCCTGACACGAAGTTCGGAGTGTTCCGCATGTAGCCCCATGGCACGCCCAGACCTTGCCCACATCTGGCTCTATCACGAGCGGCTCAGCGCCATCCCCGAGGAGATGGGCGCAGTATTGGAGTATGCCGCCTGCTCGCCCAACATCAAAGAGCGACGCGACTATTCCTGCGCCCTGTTTGATGCGCAGGGCAGGCTGGTGGCGCAAGCAGCACATATCCCGGTGCACTTGGGTGCGATGCCAATGCTCATGGGCTACCTGCTTCCGCGCTTCCAGTGGCAACCAGGTGACATGGTACTGACCAACGATCCCTACCATTCGGGCACGCACTTGCCCGATTGGACTTTGGTTGCGCCTGTGTTCGTGGGCGAGCAGCTGGTGGGCTTCGTGGTGAACCGCGCCCATCACGCCGACACAGGGGGGGCAACGCCCGGCTCCATGCCCCTTGCCAGCGAAATCTATGAGGAAGGACTGCGCATCCCGCCTGTGAAGCTGGTAGAAGCGGGCACAATCAACGAGGCATTGCTGGAGCTGCTGCTGCACAATGTGCGCACGCCCGACGAACGGCGCGGCGACCTGATGGCGCAAATTGGGGCAAACCACACAGGTATCCGACGCCTGCAAGCCCTTCTGGAAAGTGAAGGCGTTGAAGTATGGTCCGAACGCATCGACGCGCTGATGGATTACAGCGAGCAACTCACGCGTGCAGCGTTGAGCCAAATCCCCCTGGGTGAGTATGAGTTTGTGGATTACTTAGACGACGATGGGCGCGGCGCGCGCGACATTCCCATCCGCGTGCGTGTGGTTGTGCCCGCCCGCGAGATTGGCACCATTCGCTTTGACTTCACAGGTAGTGCCGCGCAAGTGGCAGGTGGGCTGAACGCGCCTGAAGCGGTGACGCGCGCGGCGTGTTATTATGTAGTGCGCTGTCTATTACCCGACGAGGTGCCCACGAATGACGGCTGCTGGCGCCCTGTGGAGGTCATCGTGCCTTCGGGCACAGTGGTGAACGCTCAACCGCCCGCCGCCGTCGCGGGGGGCAATGTGGAAACCTCGCAGCGAATTGTGGATGTGCTGTTGGGGGCACTAGCGCAAGCGCTGCCCCAGCAGATCCCTGCAGCCTCGCAAGGCACGATGAACAACTTACTCATCGGCGGTTATGACCCTGTCCGCCGTCGCGCGTTTGTGTATTATGAAACGCTTGCTGGGGGGGCAGGTGCCCATCCTGAAGCGGATGGTGCAAGCGCAATCCACACCCACATGACCAACACGCGCAACACGCCTGTGGAGGCGTTGGAAAGCGCGTACCCGGTGCGCATCTTAGAGTATCGGATCGCCGAGCGCACGGGGGGCGCGGGGCAACATCGCGGGGGCGACGGCATTGTGCGCACCTATCAGTTCCTCACGGAGGCTACGCTGACCCTGCTCACCGAGCGGCGTCGCCGTGCCCCCTACGGCTTGCAAGGAGGCAAGCCTGGCAAGCGTGGGCAGAATCTTTTGCATGTGGGCGGCGAGGTGGATGTGGAGCTGAATAAGGGCGTGGTACGCGTACCCGCAGGTGCAGTGCTAACCATCCGCACGCCAGGGGGCGGCGGCTGGGGCAGCAACAAACGCGAAACGGAAAATCACACTTGACGGTGCTCCGCTAAAAACCGTTGAAGGGCGTCGCGCCAGCTGGGCATAGGAGGTACGCCTGCCCATGCCAGCCGCCATGAGATAAGGGCGGAGTAGGCAGGGCGCGGGGCAGGCACGCGCCAGTCTGCCATCGTAAGCGGGGTCGGCTCGATGGAATAGCCCGCCGCCTGCAAAATCGCCTGTGCAAACTCGTAGCGCGATACCGGCTCGGTGTTGGTAAGGTGATAAATGCCGTAGCACTCGGTTTGCAGCAGGGGCAGCAGCCGCTCGGCGATGTCCACCACATAAGTGGGCGAGCCGATTTGGTCTACAATCGCCACAGGCGATTTGCCTGCGCGCGCCTGCGCTAACACGGTGTGTGGAAATGTGGGGCGATGTGCCCCATAAAGCCACGCCACACGCACGATGTAATGGCGCGGGCACAGCGCCTGCACCGCTTGCTCGCCCGCCCATTTAGAACGCCCGTAGACGCTGATAGGGTTCGGCGCATCGTATTCGTGATAAGGCGCGCCTTTGGCGCCGTCAAACACATAATCCGTAGAGATGTAGACGCATACCACCCCTCGCTGCTGACACTGCGCGGCAATCAGCTCGGTGCCGAAAGCGTTAACGCGGTACGCCAGTTCGGGCTGTTGCTCGCAAGCGTCAACATTTGTTAGGGCGGCGCAGTGAATCACAACATCGGGGCGGGTTTCGCGTAGGAGTGTGTGCACTTGTTGGGGGGCGGTAATGTCCAGCGCGAGCACACCTGCTGCAGGGTCAGCCGTGCGTGCTGTGCCGATGACTTCCAGCCCCGCCGCGCGGAACTGACGCGCCACTTCTGTGCCCAACAAACCCCGTGCCCCTGTGATTAGAACCCGCATTTTAGGTGCCCCAGAAAACTTTGCCCAGTGTGGCGGCACCGATTGCCACGCGATACACCACAAACGGCATCAGCGAGTGGGTGCGCAAGTAGCGTAGTAAGAAGGCGATACACAGCCAGCCCACCACCATCGCGGCGGCACCGCCCGCAATCATCGGTACATACAGCTCGCTGGGTACGCCCCCCTTGAACAGGTTGCGGAACGACCATACCGCTGCCCCAAAGGTAATCGGCGTTGCCAGCAGAAACGAGAAGCGCGCCGCCGCCTCGCGCTGCAAGCCCAGCATCAGCCCCGCTGTAATCGTAATGCCTGACCGTGAGAAGCCGGGAATCAACGCGCACGCCTGCGCAACACCGATCAGCAAGGCGTCCAACACACCCACTGACTCGATGGTGCGTTGCTTGCGCCCACACCAATCGGCCACTGCCATCAGCAAGCCGATGCCAATCAGTAGTCCCGCGATAACCGCGTACTGCGAGCGGAAAAACTCCTCAATGAGGTCTTCAAAAAGCGCGCCCACCACCGCTGCAGGAATACAGCCGATGACGATACTCCACGCCAAGCGGCGGTCAACGCTGTCTTCAGGGGTGCGGCTGAACGCGGCGCGGGCAAGGCGGGCTAAATCGCGCCAAAAGTACGCCACAATCGCCGTCAGCGTGCCCACATGCAACGCCACATCAAACACCAACTCCGCTTGGGGGTTGCCAATCTCCCAGCCGAACCAGAAGCGCATCAAAATCAAGTGCGCAGAGCTGGAAATTGGCAAAAACTCGGTCAGTCCCTGCAAAATGCCCAGCCCAATCGCTTGTAGTAAGTCCACTTATCGTCCTCCTATGCCTGTGCTGGCTGCTGTAGTTTCGCTCGTCTCAATAATCTGTAAGCGATGGATTTTGGGGCGTGTTTGGATGCGTCGTCGATGCGTTGTGACGACATTGCGGATAATCACTGCCACAGGCACACCGAAGAACATACCCATCAGCCCGAAAAACTTGCCGCTGATAAGCAGCACGACAATCACTAGCACAGGGTGCAAGTCCAAGCTATCACCGATGATTTTTGGCATAATCATTTTGTGTTCTACCACGAATAGCGCGGTGATAAACAGCGTGAGTTTGATACCCAGCCCCAGCCCGCCTTGGATGAGCCCGATGAGCACAATCGGTGCGCCCGCCACCACGGGTCCGATCACAGGAATCGCGCGCGCCACGCCCGCAAACAGCGCCAAAGTTGCGGCATAGCGCACGCCCATCAGTTGTAAACCAATCCAAGTCGCCACGCCCGCAATAACGCCCAGAATCAGCTGCGCCACGATGTAGGCGCGCATCACGCGGTTGGTCTCGTGCATTAGGTGGAGGGTGGTGCGCGTGAAGCGTGGGGGCAACCATCGCAGCGTCTCGCGCTTGAGCCGATGTGAATCAAACAGCAAATAAAACACAATCACTGGGATGAGAAATAGCTCCACCAGCAAGCCGAACAGGTGCCCCGTTTGCTGGATGGCGCCCTGAATCGTTGCTTGTAAATCTTCTGTGGTGCGGTTGAGCGAGCGCAACAGCGACTCGCGTTGTTGGTCGAGCCACTGTTGGGCTTGAGGTGTTAGGCTTTTATACCAAGCGTCGTAGGCGCGTTGCCATTCGGCGGCGGTTTGGCTGATCTGCTCTTGGTAGCGGGGCAGATCGCGCAGGAAGTCGCGTGCTTCGTTTACAAACGGTGTGAGGAATGCTGCAATTCCAACGCCCAGCGCCACGAAAAAGCCCAGCGTCACAGCAAGGCTCACGATGCCGCGCCAAGTGAGCGGCTTGAGGTACTTTGGGGGCTTTCGACTGAGCCAGTCTACCAACGGAATCAGCAAGTAGGCAATTGCACCACACACAAGCATTAGGCTGATTATCTGGCGCACAGACCAGACGACATAGAGTGCAATTGCGATCAGTGCCAGTGTGCCCAGCAGCCACAGAAGGCGCGCTGCCCAATCCCCCGCAGGATAACTACTTCTGCGCTCCATGCCGTTTGCGGGATTATACCTTCACACTTCGACGCGCAAAGCGGCTGCTGGAGGCATTTTGGCGGCGCGGATAGCGGGCAAAATCGTCGCTACCACTGTAACCACCACGCCCACCGCCATCGCTTGCCCCAGTAGCCCCAGCCACTCCACAAGCGAGACGGCACTGAGCGCCGCGGCCCCTTGACGGAACAGGTTGATGATGAACACCACGCCCCAGCCCGCCAAAAAGCCCAACAGCGATGCCACCATCCCCAGCATCCCTGCCTCCAAGAAAAAGAGTTTCACAATGAACGAATCAAGTGCGCCCAAGCATTTCATCGTGCCGATTTCTTTGTAGCGCTCCGTCACCGCCATCAGCATAGAGTTGGAGATGCCCACAGTAGACATCAGCAAACTCATCACGACCAGCCATGTTTGGCGCGTGGCGGTTTCAATAGCCGCAGGGTCGTTAGGGTCGAGGGGAGGCGCATATAAGTTGGCAGCGCGCACCGCGCTGAAAAACGCCACCCCCAGCATGACGCCTGCTGCCGTAATCAACGCCCGCAGGAGGCGCACGCGGATGTTGAGCCAACTAATCCGCAACGCCACCGACCACGGTAGCTGCACCTGTTTTTTGATGCCGTGCTTTGTTGCGCTCATAGCCGTTTTTTAGAGTAGGCGATAAAGCCACGACGCGATAGCGTGTTTAGGAACGCAAACAGCGAGAACTCCGCTTCGCGCCGTTCGAGCTTGTAGCGTCGCGTAAGGTGTTGCACGATGGCATCAACAGTATGGTGCCCGTCGCACAGTGCCCACACCGCGCTGCCAAGCTCATCCAGCTCGATGCGGTGTTCGCTGGGCAGTTTGAAAATCCTGCTAAGCCAGCCGAAGATGCCGCGTGGGCGCACGGGCACGATGAGGATGTATAGCCCGTCCTCGTTCTGCACGAAGCGCACAACGGCGTTTCGCACGGGGTAGAGGCGCAACACTTGGCGACGGTCTACTTGTGAGGGTTTCGCCTGCCGCCGAAAGAGCTGTTTCAGCAACATACGGTGCGCGCCATCACCTCCTCGAGGAGGTTGGAGTCGCGGGCAGCATAGTGCTGAATATGGAACACGGTGTTGCGCGCGCGGCACAGCCACGCCACTGCCCGAACGCGCCACGCAGGCAGTCGCAAGCGCAGCGGGGTAAGCAACACTTCTGCAAGCAATACCCCTGCGGGCAAGCGAGTGCGCAAGTGCACGCCTGTGTCGTGGTCGCCCCACTGAAACGTCTCGCGTACGCCACGCCAGTGGCGCCAACGCAACCAATGGTCTGCCCACTCGCTGAGGTCGTAGCCCTTCATCAGCTGTTCGGCACGAGCGATGCGTTCAATGATGAGCCGTTCCTCGCGCCAGCGCAGGCTCAGGCGCGTGTGCCCGGTAAGCACTTGCGCTTTTTCCAAGCGGAACTTGGCAGGGGCAGCCGTGTGCAGCCCGTATAAACTCCATTCAATCCAGCCGTCAGGGTCAGGGGCAACCTCCAGCGAGTCGAAGATCGGGCGCGCGAGCTGGTGCAGCGCGTCATGCTTGGAAGCTGAGCGCAGTTGAATGAGCACAATCGTGTGGTGTTCGGGGTAGCGGATGATGCGCCCTACAGCGCGCTCGTCAGAACGCCAGCGGAACTCAATTTGGTGTTCGTCGACGGGGCGCAGAGTGCCTGTGAAGGGGTGTTTCGCTTTGTGTTTTGCGCGTTCTAGTTTGTGTAGGAACCGTTGCAGTACATAGGTTAGGTCGGTTTTACGGCGCGAGCGTGTCCACTTGAGGTCAATCTCGGCGCTATGGGGCGAACCAACTTGCAAAAAACCTTCGCGCCAGTCGCCCGAATAGCCCTTGAGGAACCAGTCGGGGGGCGCATTGAAGCGAATGCCCTGCCAGCCGATGCGTGTGGGCAAGGCAGGAGTAGCGGGTTGCACACCTGCCCGACCACTCGGCTTCACTTTTGCTCCTGATCCGCTTCTTCTTCCGTGCGGGTGGCGCGACGAAACTCAGTCAGCGCTTCGCCAATCGAGCGCGCCAACGCTGGTAGTCGCGACGCCCCAAACAACACCAACACGATCAACAGCAGGATGAGCCACTCCTGCGTACCCATGTAGCCCAGAATCGGCATGCTTCAATCTCCTCCAGCCCCTTAGTATACCTCGATTGCGACAGTGCAACGGGCGGTTGTTGCCTTATGTGCGTCTCCAAACAGTCCAGAAAGTGGCGGCATAGCGGTGGGCACGCGCGTTTTTGCCCAGCGACAGCAGCACGCCCGCAACGCCAATCGCGATGCGCAGCAGCGCACCGCACTTGTTGAGCCACCGACACACGCGCGCCTGCCATGCCCCGTGAAACTTGCGAAAATATCGCTCCTTGCCGCGGTTGTAATGAATAACCATCTCCGCGCGTTGGGGTTCGCCGCTTGCCCCTAAGTGGTGCACAAACACCGCGTCGTGCACATAGTAGATCTTGCCCCCCACCAGGCGGATGCGATGGCAGAGGTCGGTGTCCTCGCAATAGAGGAAATACGCCTCGTCAAACAGCGGGAATGGGATGACGGGGTTCGGTTCGGGAGGCGAGGCTGCTGAGGCGCCTCGTCGCAGTAGCAAGCACGCGCCCATCACTTGCTCGGTTTCAATAGTGCTGTTGAAGTCCCAGTAGGTGCGCCAGTAGCCGCCGAACAGGCGCGTGCGCGGAAAGAGTTTGGCGAGCAGGCTTTGCTCGCAGAACACCCACCAGAGTGTCAGTTCGCGGGCACAGGAAGGTTGCACGCGCCCATCGGGGAAGCGCAGTTGCCCGCCCGCGGCGGCTGCCTCGGGGTGGGCATCCATAAACGCGATAAGGCGCGCCAGCGCGTGCGGCTCCGCGCGCACATCGGCATTCAGGATAAGCGCATAGCGCCCTTGAGCAACTGCCAAACCCTGATTGCAAGCGGCGCCGAAGCCGCGATTATCAGGGTTGGCTATCAGGCGCACTTGAGGGAACTCACGGGCGACCATTGGCGCGCTTCCGTCGGCAGAGGCGTTGTCAACCACGATAATCTCTACACGAGGTGTGCCTGGCGCAGGCGTCAGCAGCGAGCAAAGACATTCGCGCAGCAACTCGCGCGTGTTGTAGCTCACGATAATCACAGACAGGTCAGGGCGGTCAGCCATCGAGGAAGGAAAGTCGCACTCGGTAGGCGTAGCCATATCGGGTGGGGGCGCGTTCGCAGGCGACCACGCGTGCAAGGCGTTCGGGGGTGCGGCTTAGCCCGCGCAAGGCGGTGGGCAACTCTAGGTGCACGATGTTGTTGACGGCAAACGCCACAGGCGCGTGGAGACATGCCCCGCCACGACTGAGGTTGCATATCCAGCCGATCCACTGCTCGTTGGCGTGGCGTAGGGCGACCTGCACTTCATCGGGCAGGGTGATGCGTTCGTGGCGGCGTCGCTGGAGGTGGTGCCAGCGGCTGACGCGACGCGCCAGCAGTTGTGCGGTTGGCTTTGTGTGTCGCCCCGTGAACTCAATCGTTGCCCCGTATAGCCCGTTGGGGGTGGTTAGGCGCAGGGTAGCGTGCGTGCCAACCTCGAAGGTCAGGGGTAATCCGCGCTGCAGCGGGGGGGTTAGCAGCAATGTGTCGCCCTCCGTGCCAGCCAAGAGGGTGGCATAGGTGTGCCCCTTTATGGTAAGTTCCACGCGCTGCCCAGCCTCAAGGGTGGGGGCGCTCGAGAGCTGCCAACGTCGCCCCGTAAGGGCAATCAGCAAGCCGCCAAGCCCTGCCAGCCCAAGTCCAGCCGTAAGTGCGTTCCAGTCGGTCATGGCGTGCGTTTTGGAAGCGCGTTTTTTGCCGATTCAAGTTCGCGCATCGCTTCGATGCGCAGCAGGCTGGCGCGTTCCTCTTCCTCCACTTTACGCGACAGCAAGTATCGTGCCATATGTTGCGCTGATTGAGTAAGCATTTGGCAGGCAAAGCGCGCGTGGGCAAGCAAAGTGCGCGTGGTGTCGGTGGGCTGTACCGATTCTGCCCACTGGGCAATCTGCAAGGCGGTAAGCACGGTGCGCTCGCCACGCTCGCGTAGCGCGCTCCAGTTTGGGTTGGGGCTGTTGGCAAATCGTCGCAGGTCAAGCAGCTCGCTGGCGAGGTCTGCTGCTAGCCCACTCAGCACTTGGAACCACAGCGCGGCACGCGATTCGGTGAGCGCGAAGCTTTCGCGCGGCAGTTCTTCCAACTGGCGCAGTGCCCCGCGTAACAGGTATTGACGGAAGCGCACTTCCTCGTCGGTTTGGTTCGCAAGTGGTTCTAAGGTGCGTGCTGCTTGGGAGGCATCGCCCGCTTGAAGTTGTAAATCGAACACGCGTAGGCGCAAGGTTCGTGCGTCGGGGCGTGTGATAAGGGCGCGTTGCAGGCGTGCAATCGCCCCGGCGAGGTCGCCTTCGGCTTCTAACAAAGCAGCCCACTCTTGCAGCAGGGTTTCATCGTCGGGCAGGAGTTGGGTGGCGGTTTCCAACACTTCGCGGGCTTGTGCCAACAGCCCCAGCTGGCGATAGAGGCGGACCAGTTGCACGCGCCACGCTGGGTTTTCAGGTTCTGCGTTGACTAACGCGCGCAGGGGCAGCAGCGCTTCATAGTACTTGCCATCGCGCAGGTACTGCTCCAACTGCTGCTTGGGGTCGGCGGAGGGTGGTTCGGTGGGGCGGGGTGCTGTGCGCGGGGTTGGGTTGACCACTTGCTCGGCAAGGCGGGGCAGCTCGCTCCACAGTTCGGCATCTAAGCGCATCGCGATGGTACGCGCCAAAGTTTGCAGGGCAGCGGTCTCGCCGCCTACGCCTGTTGCCAACTGTTGGAAGCCCTGCGCCTGCCATACTGGCGCGCGCTTGCCTAACTCCCACACACTAATCGCATACTCATACTGATTGGTGTCGGGGGCGCGGGTGCAGCGGGCGGTCATCACATAGGTGGCGCCCCACGCGCGTGCCAACTGGGCTCGCAATACAGGACTAGGGTCGCGCAGTTGCTCCTCTTTGAGGTCGCGTCGTTGGGCAAACTCACGCGCAACAGAGTGGTTGGGGTCGTACCATTCCACTTGAACCTTGCGCAGCTCCTGCAAAAACGGCACAAGGTGCGGCTTGAGGTCAATGTTAGGATCGTAGGGCTGGTTGTTGTGTTCCATCTGAGGGGCGCGGTCGGTAAAGATAAGGAGTTTGGGTTGGGCACAAGCGTGCGCGAGGCTTAGTACAAGGCAAAGGAGGCACGCGCACGCCCAAAGGAGCCCTCGTGTGGGCGGGTTCACTCGTTGCATAGTTGCAGCCCATCTTGGCAGGCTTGGATGCCCTGACGGGCAGCTTCTTCGTCGCGTCCTGCCTGAATCTGCCGTTCATATTCGGCGATTGCTTGCAGGAAGTGGGCGCGGGCGTTTGCTTTTTCGCCGAGGCGCAGGTAGCAGATGGCGATTTGCTGGTGTACTTCGGCGGGGTTGGGCGCGTTGGGCAGCGCTTGCAGGTAGGCTTGGATTGCCTCGCGGTAGTTGCCGGCGCGTTGGTGGTCGCGCGCTTGGCGCAGCAAGTCGCTCTCGGTGCGATTGGGGGCTGCCTCGGCGCTGCCGACACGCCGCACGCTGATGCGATACACGCCGCGCTGGGTTTCCTCAACCTTCACATCGGGCATTACTTCGCTGGTGTTGGGCGCAGAAGCGGGCTTTTCGGCTTCAGGTTTGGGTGCGTTGCTCGTTGGGGCACTGCTGGTGCTGGGTGCAGGCAGCGTAGGGATGGTGCCGCGTGGAGCAGCAGGTGGCTCGGAAGGTGCCAACGCCACGCGTGAGGGGTCTACCAGCACGGGGGGCACGATGGGCTGGGGCGGCGGTGTCGGTGCAGGTGCTTCGGCAGGCGGAGGCGGCACACGCGGCTCCGAAGCAGGGCGTACTGGGGTAGGCTCTGGCTCAGACACAGTGGCTGCTTGCACTGGGGCTGGCGCAGGGGCGCTGGTGCGCAATACAATCGCCAAACCTATCAGCAGAACCAGCCCGGCGCCCAGGAACGCGATGATGACAGGCAAAGTCTCTCGCCACAGAGGGCGCGTTGCAGGGCGCACAGTCGCACGCTGCTGGCGCAACAGCGCCTCCAGCCGCGCCCGCTCCGACACGCTAAGCGGGTTGAGGGCTTGCACGCGCTGGTATGCCTCAATCGCCTCCTGGATTTGCCCGCGCCGCTCATGGATAAGCCCCTTAAGCGACAGGGCGGGCACTAACTTTTCATCCAGCGCAAGTGCGCCCTCACATGCTAACAGTGCCTCCTCCAAACGACCCTGCTCGTAAAGGGCAATTGCCTCGCGCATCAACTTCTCTGCCTGCGGTCGCCCATCCGTACCGTTTGTCGACATCGCGCTCCCCACGGCGATATTGTACCTTTTCATAGGTATAATCGTAGCGGGATGCTACGGGTCGGCTTGGGGGCACTTGCGGGCGCAGCAATTGGCGGGCTATTGACGGCAGCGCTTGTGTTGGTGAAGGGCGCGCCGCTTACTGATCCCGAGATTTTAGGGGCGCTGGTAGTGGGGGGCGCAATGATGGGCGGAGTGGGCAGCTGGTGGTGGTCGCGCCGCCTGCCGCCAATGTTGCCCCACTATCGCGAGGAGCATCAACGCCTACGCCAGATGATGCAGCAAATCCGCGCGAACCTTCAACAAATGACGGGCACGCGCGCAGCATATCCTGAACTGGACGAAATCCTCGCCAAAGATGCCGACTTGCGCCACAAAGCGACCAAACTACGCCTGCAAATCGAACGCCAAGCCCGCAGCGGTTTGTCGTGGCAAGACCATCTGGTCGCTGCTGTGGATTTGCTGCGCGAGGGGGGCTGGGCGAGTTTCAAGCGTTCGGAGTGGATTTGGCGTGCCTACCGCGTCAAGCTGGAGCGCGAGCTGAGCACGCTGGGGCGTAAACTGGAACAGAACCGCGATGCCCACATAGAGCAGGCACTTCAGCGCGCCTATCGCCAAAAAGCGCGCGAGCTAGCAAGCTTTCGCAACTTGGAGCGCACGCTATACACGCTGGAGCACGAGAGCGCAACCATCACTGCCAGCGTGGAGAACCTACTGATGGAGACCATTCGCCTCAGCGCAGCGCCCCGCGATGTTTCGCCTTCTACCGATGCCCTACTTGAACCCCTACGCCAGCAAATTCGCGCCTATGAACAAGCCCTTAGCGAAATCTACCGCACACCCCCCGAAGAGCCTGTTGAAGAAATCCGCTTGCAACAACAGTAGTGCTTCGCCTCTCGTCAATCTTTGGAACCCCCTCCTTTAGGTTACCCCTACACAGTAGGAGGAACCAGCCTACTTTGGTTCCCCTCGCGAAGCGGGGGACCTTACGGAGGGGGACCAGAACATCCAAACAATCTCGAGAGGCGAAGCAGTAGAACTTACTCCAGTTGCCAGCTTTCTGAGATTCGTTGCTTTCGGCTCGGAAAGACAGGTGAGTCGGCGCGCTATCAACGCGTTGCGCAATCCACGCTGTCATTCCAAGCAGAGCGAGGAATCTCAACACAATCCTCGCAAAGATTCTCCGCCTTCAGCTCGGAATGACAGAATTGTTGCTTGCAAAAATACAATATCACCTCGGGCGGAGTAGGGGATCTCAAGCGTGCACTGCCAGAGATTCCTCGCCTTCGGCTCGGAACGACAGGTGGGTTTTTTCTGAGACTCCTCGCCTTCGACTCAGAGTGGCGGGGGTTGGCTGGGGCCCATCCGTTTGTCACCCCAAGCGCACCGACTGACAAGGGTCCATCACTTGGGTTCCACTGCGCACTTTTCACACCAGATTTTCCCGCCTCGCCCAGCGGATTTTCCAATTCTGCCCCCCTCCTGCAGGTTCCCCCCGCTGCGCGAGGGGAACCGAACTCTGAACGGTTCCCCCTACTGGTAGGGGGAACCTACGGAGGGGGTTCTCAAGACAAACCGCCCCCCTCCTGCAGGTTCCCCCC
>JAUQOS010000022.1:19306-28853 GCA_030550775.1 Armatimonadota bacterium | reverse complement strand
AAATCCACACGAGCGCAGTAGGCGTGAGAATGAAACTGTCCCAGTATTCGCGCGGGATGCCGTCCTCGGGCATCCACGGCTCGCGCGAGGGGTCGCGCTGGCGTTTGACCTCCTCCAGCCGCCGATATACGCGCTCCATTACCGCCGCCGACGCCCCCTTCGCCAGCACATCCTCCAGCTTCAGCACCCGCGGCTTGCCGTTCACCAAACCCACATTCACCACGCGATAGTAGGTATTCGGGTGCGCGCCACCTGTCCACCAGAAAATTTCCAAATACAAACTAATCAAATCGGCGCGGGCGATGGAGATGGTGGGGCGAATCTGCAATTCGAACGGCTCCGCCATACGGAATTTGCGCTTGCGGTTGTCTGCCATCGCCTGAAGAAAATCACGCTTAAACTGGTTGACAATCGCAGCGACCTCCCGATTAGCGAGCGCGCTGAGGGACTGCTTCTCCGGGAAGCGAGGGACGCGGATATCAATCTTGTAGAAGTCGCCCTCGCTTAGCCGTTCGGTGCGGTAGCCGACCTTGAGCGATTGCGCCGATGCGAGAGTGAGCAGCGTCGCGACAAGCCCGAGAACTGTGTAGGTGCGCATAACAAAAGTATACTTCATTCATCTGTGGGAGCGCGAGGTACACTTTAAGACACTATGCGCACACGCCCCGAGCGCCGTCCCATCCGCGCACTGGACGAGCAGCTGGTAAACCGTGAGGAGGTCAGTGCGCCTATCGGCACGACAGTCTCGGCGCGCGACCCGTTTTATAATGTGCCCGCTCACCTGAAATTACTCAAAACCGTGCCGACCGAACTGGGGCACATTGTGGAGACCGTTCAGATTCTGACGCAGCGGGCAGGCCTCAGTAGCACGGACATTCCTGTCCGTGCTGAAGCTCAGGAGACGACGCGTAGCCTTGGCGTCCCTGTTGATGAACCCGGCGTAGCGTTGGAGTCCCTGCCGTCGGTTGAGGAGGTCGGCAGGTGAGTTCGTCGGCGGGACGCGCTGCTCAGCACGAGCGCGGACGCCCGTGCCACAGACGACGACGCGGACGCCGTCGCACCGAGTCTGCCGGGCACAGAGCCGATTGAAGCCGCCCACCTCCCCTTGGCCCACCTGCTGGAAGACCTGCAAATCCCCGGACAGGTTCAAAACACCTACATCGTCGCCGCCATGAGGCAGGGACTGGTGCTGATTGACCAGCATGTTGCCCACGAGCGCGTGCTGTACGAGCAGCTCTGCCGCGAGCGGGGCAGGAGGCCTATTCCCAAGCAACACCTGTTCACGCCCGAAACCCTTCAACTAAGCCGCCAAGACGCCTTGCTGTTGCAGGAGAAACTCCCCGAACTCCAGGCAACTGGGTTCGAACTGGAGCCGTTCGGGTAGGATGCGTTCCTCATCCGTGCTGTGCCCGCCGCGCTAAAACAGGCGATGAAGCCCGAAGCATTCGACTATGTGGCAGGCAGTGCAGGTACAAAAAGCACAGCGGATTCGAACCTGCGCGTGCTCGAAAGGTGGCAGACTCTCCCCCGCTTCCTGCGCGATGTACCGCTGCGGGGCTAGAGCGTCAATCTGTGAGGAAGACCTCGGTAGCGAGGCGATGCAGCTCGCGGCGATTTTCGGCAACCCCAGCCTCACATGGGACGACCTCGATTTACGGAGCCACCAGACGAAGCTGCCGATTCTGCTCAAGGGGTTACTCCATCCTGACGACGCGCGGGAGGCAGTGCGGCGCAGCGTAGATGGAATTATCGTCCCAATCACGGCGGCAGGCAGTTAGATGGAGCAGTTCCTGCGCTGGACGCTATTGCGCTGGCGGTCAAGGGGCAGGTTCCCATACAGTTCGATAGCGGGATTCGCACAGGCGCGGACGCGCTAAAAGCCCTCGTACTCGGCGCGCGGATAGTCGGACTAGGTAGACCCGTGATGTGGGCGCTGGGAATCGACGGCGAGAACGGGGTGCATACCTACCTGCGCAACTTCCGCGCCGATTTTGACCTCACACTCGCGCTTTCAGGGCATCGGCGCACAGACGAGATTGGGCACAGCGCGGTGCGGGCGGTCGAGAAGCCTGTTTTCTAATACAATCGAGGGCTCAAGTGCTCCAAAACCTTCGTGAAAAAGGCGCGCCGACTATCGTTTGCCCTCACCCCCAGCCCCTCTCCTAAGGCGTGGGAGAGGGGGATAGGGGGTAAGGGCAAAATAAAGGGCGCACGCCGCGTTGTTGAACCTAAGCAGTGTACCCTCGTTAGATCCCCTACCGCCCCGCGTAGAGGCGCACCCCGTGTGTGCCCTCCCTACCGTACGTCCTGCACCGGACGATTCGCGTAAGGAGCGCTGCCCCGCATCGTGTAAATGGGGCAGCCCCTTTGTGGCTGCCCTCATAAATTAGGGGCAAGTGCAGGAATTTCTCCAAACGCACCGCATTCCACTATGCTCATGCGATATGACCCTGAGAAGCACCATCGCCAATCGACACGCCTGAAAGGCTACGATTACACAAAAGTAGGCGCTTACTACGTCACGCTCGTAGCGCAGGACCGTGAATGCCTGTTCGGAGAAATTCGAAACGGCGAAATGCACCTCAGTCCCGTAGGGCAGATGGTTGTTCGTACTTGGTGGGAAATCTCGCAACAATACGCGCGCGTGCGAACCGAGGCGTTCGTGCTGATGCCAAATCATCTGCGAGGCTTCCTGATTTTGCTGCCTGATGAAAGCGAAAATCCGCTATCATTAGGGGATTTCATTCAACGCCTTAAAACGCTTACCACGCGCCGCTACATCGAGGGCGTCTACACCCAAGGCTGGCAGCCATTCGACTAGCGTCTCTGGCAACGCAACCACTATGAACGAGTTATCCGCAACGAGCCGGAGCGACACGCGATACGGCAATACATCGCCCTTAACCCTTCGCGCTGGAATTCCGATACTGAAAATCCTGCCAACGCCGCCGAGACAGACGCCTCAGAACCAACCCTGTAGGGGCAGCCCCCGTGTCTGCCCCGCCCGATTGCCCGCCCACAGGGCGCATACCGGGGCGCGCCCCTACATGAACCGATAATCGGTGCCCAAACACCCCCACCAAATGCCCCCAAATCTGGTAATTTTACTTGCCGTTTTTTTTGGGCAAAACTGGTGTATAATGGGATTGTATCGAAAGGAGTTACTTGCCCATACATTCTTCTGGTGGCGGCGCAAGATACTCCGCGATACATATCGACCGAAACGGGGGTGCATGACAAGATGAAACGCTACATCGGTCTCTTGGCTTTAGTAGGCGCACTGCTGAGTGTGGCGCAGGCAACCATAGTGGACTTCGACAACCTGCCTGCAGGAGGCTATCAGTTCTATTATGCCGGCGGCGCGAACCAGATTGTACTGGACGATGTTCAGCGCACAACTTCAAACGCCATCAAGCAGATCGACATTGGGTACTTCAGTACGGCAGCCGCGGGACCTGGAAATGTGACGCTCTATGTGTTCGCAGATAACAACGGTTTCGTGGGCAGCCTGCTGTACACCTCGACGATTACGAACGTGCCCGTGGGGCAACTGTTGGTTCTCTCGTTCGCTACGCCGAATATCGCAGCCGGCATCCAGAACCTGTGGATTGGCATCGCAGTGGATCGCATCGAGGCGGGCATGCTGCTCTCGCCCAACCCGAACCCAACCATCGGTACCAGCGCCGATGTGTTCGCATGGGACCAGAACAATAACGGCTCTATTGACCAGAACGAATACTTCTTCTTCGGCGGCAATCCTGTGGCGAACTTCGCGATTAAGACCTACGTGCCCGAACCCGCCTCGATGCTTGCGCTGGGCGCAGGCTTGGCGGGCTTGGTGGGGCTGCGCCGCCGCAAGAAGTAAGGGGCAGGTTTGCCTTATCCCTTGGCCCCCTCTCCCACAGCCCGGGAGAGGGGGCTTTGTGTTTGAAGGATTGCGTGTCGCTAATACTGATCGAGAGTTCAAGTAGTACAAATCGCCGGTGGGACGCCGACGCCTGATGTTTGTCAATTGTGGTTTGGGGCGTGTCGGCGTCGGGACTGGGGGCGTCAGGGGTTTGGCTGCCTGATGATTTGGGGGCGTTGGGGGGTTGGTCGGGCGAAGGAGCAGTCACCGAGGGCGTTTTTGGTGGCGTTGGGGGATGGGGCTGGGTCGGCGTTGCCGTGGGGGGTGGCTGAAGTGGCGAAGTGGGTGTAGCAGCGGTGGGAATGTGAGGTAAGTTTTCGGGCGACGAAAAGTGGGTTTGGTTTAGGCGAGAAGGGATGTTGGGGTTCGCGTTCGGGAGGCGTGAATGTGCAGCGGTCAGCGTGGTTGTTTGGGGCGTGTGTGGAGTGGTTGGCAGGCGTGGGGGGGTGTGGGTGAGCGGTATCGTCGGGGTTGGTATGGGGGTGTGGGGCGTTGGTCATATTGGGTGTCGTGGGGGGGCGTAGTATTGGGGTTTGGTTGAGGGCAAGTGGTTATCGGATTGGGTGCGCCTTGGGTTGTGGGGTGGGGTAGATGGGCGTGAGGCGGTGTTGGTGTGGGGGCGCGATATCGGTTGTGAGGGGTTGGAGCTGATCGGCGCAGCGTTGAACGGCTCAAACAGTGACAAACATCAGGGTTCCTCCCACTGCGTAGGGGGAACCCAAAGGAGGGGCTGCCGAAAATCAGCGAGAGATGAAGCAACAGTTTAACCCTAGTTGCTACCTACGGCTTTGGGCGGACGATATTTTCTTGTTTTGTCGGAATGACAGAGCGGTTTTCGCAAAGATGCGTTCGTCACGCCGAACCGCAGGCAGGGGATCTCCCAGAGGTGGCAGGTTGGGTTATTACCAGGGGGCACGGCGGCGTGGCTGCCGCCGTGCGAGACTCACTTAGCCGCGCTTGCCAATGCGCAGAGCCGCCTCATAGCGGGCGTTGACCACATTCCAGTCAATCGCCTGCATAAAGGCATCAATGTAGCGCGCACGCGCAGTTTGGAAGTCTAGGTAGTAGGCGTGTTCATACACATCCATCGCCAAGATGACGGTGTTGTGCCACACGGGGAAGGTGTTTTGCGCGTCGCCGATGTAGTTGAACAGAATACCTTCATCATGGTCGTACGCTAGCCAGACCCAGCCACGTCCGCCCATGCCAGTGGCTTTGAAATCTTCCATCCAGCGCTCGAACGAGCCGAACGCGCGTTCAAGGGCTGCACGCAACTCCGCGCTCGGCTCCGAACCGCCACCACCGATGTTCTCAAAGTACAGCTCGTGGTTCTTGATGCCGCCCAGCGCAAAGGTGTAATCCACCTTCAGCGAGCGAATCAGGCTGTAGGTTTGGTTGCCCTTGCTGAACTCTTCCGAAGTTAGTTGCGCCAAGGCGCGGCGAATCTCGTTGGTCTTATTCACATACCCCTGATACAGCTTGTAGTGCTCTTCGTGGGTTTTCCGCGAGATGCCGAATTTCTCGGTCTCAAAGACCTTTTCCGGCAGGGGTTTTGCCACATACTCAACTACCTGAATCTCAGCCATACTGGATGCCCTCCTGTGATGTGGGATTGCCAGTGCGCGGGGAGCCAGCGCCGCCAACGCTGTGGTTGCCACGGCTTGCTGTAAAAACTCCCGCCGCGTAAGGCGTGTGTCGCCCATAGTGACGGGATTATACCCGCCTGGAGTCATCTATCCATGCGCATCACATCGGCGTAGGTTTCGCGCGCCACAATCAGGCGCGCTGTACCGTTGCGCACCGCCACCATCGCGGGGCGGGGGTAGCGGTTGTAGTTGCTGCTCATTGAGTAAGCGTAGGCACCGGTGGTCAGAATCGCAATCAAATCGCCTGCGTGGGTCTCGGGCAGCAGCGCGCGGTCGATAATCGGGTCGGTCTCGCAGTGTTTGCCCATAATCCGATAGGGGTGGGTGTGGGGTTGGTCGGCGCGCTGGGCATGCCATGCGGTGTAGCGCGCGCCATACATTTGCGGACGCGGATTGTCGGAGACACCCCCATCTACAATCAGGTAGTCGTGGGGCAGTTCAGGATGCTCGTGGGGAATGTGTTTCACGGCGCCCACGCGGTAGAGGGTGATGCCCGCTTCGGCGATGAGCGAGCGACCGGGTTCCACCACGAGCGCTGGCTCAGGGAAGTTATGCTCGGCGCAGGCGGCGCGCAGGGCACGCACGAGGGCTTCCGCGTAGGCGCTTACGGAGGGCGGCTGGTCCTCGGGGAGGTAGCGCACCGCCAAGCCACCCCCGATGTTGAGCAGCTGCGCTGTGTAGCGGTACCGACAGCGCACCTCCGCTGCAAAAGCCACCATCGCCCGCGCCGCCGCCGCAAACGCGCTAAGGTCGCTAATCTGCGAGCCGATATGGCAGTGGAAGCCACGCAGGTCCAACTCAGGCGCGCCCAGCACCTGCTCCACCGCGCGATAAGCGTCGCCACTAATCAGGTGAAAGCCGAATTTGCTGTCGCGCTGCCCCGTGCGAATCAACGGATGGGTTTCCGCATCCACTTCAGGCGCCACGCGCACCCATACAGGCACCGCACGCCCCACGCCCATATCCCCAGCCAACCGCCGCACGCGGGCGATCTCCTCAAAGTTATCAATCACAATCGCACCGACGCCCGCCTCCAGCGCCATTTGGAGTTCCGCATCGGTTTTGTAAACCCCATGCAGGTGGATCTTGGCTGGCGGAAAGCCGGCTTGCAACGCCGTGTACAGCTCGCCCCCCGACGCCACATCCAGCCCCAACCCCTCCTCAGCAACGATTTGGCAAATGGCGCGGTTGAGCGCAGCCTTGCCCGCATACACCACTTCCACATCGGGCTTGAAGCCAACAAACGCTGAGCGGTACTCGCGACAGCGCGCACGAAACGCTTCCTCATCCAGCACATACAAGGGCGTGCCGTATTGCTCTGCCAGCTGCACCGTATCGCAGCCGCCCACCTCCAAGTGCCCCTGCGCATTCACCCGCTGCGTGCCCAACCGCATCGGCGGGTAAGTATACCATTGCAGCGCCCAGCTCGGTATCCGCCCCTTGCAGGAGAACCTTGAGGAGGGAGGGCAACCTCTTGGTAAAGGCGCAACGCGCGGGATCAGGCGCGTTGCGCTTGTAGATTTTGATGCCGCGCTTCTCGAGCCCGATGCCGTGCCTTTCAAGCACGATCTCGGGGACGCCGGGCGCGAGGCATAATCGCGGGTACGACCCAGCCGAGGGGGCTTTGCGGGAAGGGTTCGGCAATCCCATCTATGTGCTGAGGGCAAGCCTAAACAGTGCTTCCAGCAGGATGGGCGCGGCGGACATCTCCAGCAAGCGGAACCAGATGTAGCCGACCGTGCCACCGTTGGGCAAGCGCAGCAGCACTGCGCCGTCGCCCCAGTTGCGCCCTTGGGCGTCGTAAAGCGTGGCAAGGGGAATGTAAGTTGCCCCTGCAGGGGCAAGGCTGCGCAGTGCAGGGCGCCACCGTTGGTCGCCGCCTTCGGGGAAGGGGAGGGTTTCACCCGCGCCGGCGAGCAAGGAGCGGTTGAGCTGGAAGCGCAAGCTGGGCACGGGAGGCGTTTCGAAGCCTGTTTTCCCAGCTTCGGGGCGCGACGCGCTGCCAGCGATTGGCAATCCGAACTGCGCTGCGCGGTTCGCCTCCTTGCCATCGGCATAGTAGAATGGGAACGGGGCATTTGGCAACGCCAACAGCACGCCGCCCGCCGCCAAGTATGCCTGCAGGGCGCGGTCTACATCGCCCGGCGCGTTCACTGTGGCGCGATAGGCTTCGCCAGTGGCGTACACCAGCACGGGATAGCGCATCGGCGTGAGGCGGTCGGGCACAATCAAATCGGCGTAATCAAGCGGTTCTACCGATAGGTTCACATCCAGCAACCAAAAGAGCGCCTCGGAGGCGGCGTCGGGCATCAGCGCGATGGTTTTGCCGCGATACGCCTTGCGCAGGGCAGTGATTGCCGCGGCGGGGAGGGCGGAGAGTGGCGGTGCGAAGCGCGGGCGTGCTTCTTGCTGTCTGAAGCGCGGAGCGAACTCGGCGGTGGTGCGCAACTCACGCTCGCCGTGCTCCACCGACGGCTCAATCTCGCTGCCCTCGTGCCACTCGTTGAAGCTGGTGATAAGCACCCAGTCGGGGTTGAGGTGCATCACAGCTTGCCACTGTTGGCGATAGGCTGCGCCCTCAAAGCGATCGGTGCGGATGCCAGGCTTGCGGATTTTGGTATCGTCGTAGGCAGGGATGATGGTGGCGCATGCAATGCGCCCGAGCTCGTCTGCGAGGCGTATCGCCTCACGGTAGTAGGCTTCCAGCGCGGGGCGAATCGCCGCAGGGGGCTTATCCAGCAGGGCAAGCACGGGGTTATAGGTGTGGATGCCGTCAAAAACGCGCGCGGCGGTGCGCCCCAGCGAGTCGCCAATCGCGCAGATGCCGGGCGGCGCTTCTCTGCGGATAGCTTCCAGCACCCACGCCCACTGCGCCAAGCTCAGCTGGTGCATTGCGCGGTCGTAGAAGAACACCACTGGGCGCCCCTCCACTTTGAGGAAGGCGCGATGTGTTGCGAACTTCCGCAGGATGTGGCGTAGGTCGGGCAGCACCGAGCGCGGGTCGCCCGGCTGCGGCACTTGCTCGTAGTAGAGGCACACTTTCAGCTGATGGCGCTGGGCTGCCTCCAGCAACGCGGGCAAGGGCTTTTCCTCGTACCTGTCAATGCCCCACCACGAGTAGATGAAGCCATCAATGCCTGCCGCGCGCGCCCAACGGCAGTGCTGCTCAATCACTTGGGGGTCGTTTGAATCGTACGCTCCCAACACTGGGTAGTGCGTTGACGAGGCGATTTGCTGGCGGTTGGCGTCAACGCCTTCCCAGTGGAGCCATCTGCCCGACACGGTGGGGTTGCCATACCAGCCGTAGTAGAAGGTCAGCACCAGTTTTGGGGGTGTCGCAAGGCGGATTTTCGTTCGCGCTTGCAGGGCGTTCAACAACTCCCGAGCTGTGGGCGGTTTCATCGCTCGTATGGTACCCGAAGCCGCAGCTGCGTGTTGGTTTAGGCGATTCCGTCTGCGAGTTTGCGAATCTCAACGAATTCAGGTGACATTTCGCCACCGGCGAACCATGCCACGCCTTGCGTGATGGCTGTATCGCGTGCCTCAGGGGTTGCCCACTCTTCGCCGATGACCACAGGGGTAGCATCCACGCCAATGCGGCGCAGCAGTTCGGCACGCCCTTTTGCCCTCAGGATATCTGTGCGATCCACTTTGAGCGAGACCTCCACCACGAACACGCGCCCGCCCTTCCACCAGAGCAGGTCTGCCAGCATTGGGTCGTGCTCACGAGTGAGCAGGCGCTCAGGCGTGGTGAGCTTAGCAATCCACTCGCGCACGCGCTCCATCACCTGGGGCTCTTCAGGCGCCCCGCCGAAGCCTCCGTAGAAGAGCGACATGGCTTGCCGCCGAATTTCACGCTCGTAACGCTCGCCTTCCCTCCTGCCCGCTTCGCCGTCGCGCCACTGCTCGAGGCGTGCCAGGCGTTGCACAAGGTCTTGTACAACGTGCACTAACTGTGCAATTTGCTGCTCCGTGCGCCGCTGCGCCTCCGCAA
>JAUQOS010000022.1:0-19206 GCA_030550775.1 Armatimonadota bacterium | reverse complement strand
GCTCCGCCACTTGCTGCTCCGTGCGCCGCTGCGCCTCCGCAAGCTCCGCCACTTGCTGCTCCGTGCGCCGCTGCGCCTCCGCAAGCTCCGCCACTTGCTGCTCCGTGCGCCGCTGCGCCTCCGCAAGCTCCGCCACTTGCTGCTCCGTGCGCCGCTGCGCCTCCGCAAGAAACCTAACTGTAGCGGTAAGTTCTGTTAACTGTTCTTCGGTGCGTTGTGCGTGCGCAGACAGCTGCGTAAGGTCATCACCAAGTACGAGTCGACGCACTTCAGCGCGCAAGTCGTCATCTTCCGCAAGCATGCGCAGAAGCAGCTGCTTCGTAATCAGGCGGCGCTGCAGTGCCTCCTGCCATTCAGGATGTGTTTCCAGCAGGCGTACCAGGTCGGCAACATCAGATATTGTGATAGGCACGGCAGAATTGTACCTCAACAGTGCCAATCGATATCGGTTGTCTCTTTTGCGTGTTCCTCGATGAACTGGCGGCGCGGCTCCACTTTATCGCCCATGAGGATACTGAAGATGCGTTCGGCTTCCATGGCGTCTTCCAGCCGCACTTGGATGATAACGCGCTTTTCGGGGTTCATCGTGGTGTCGGCGAGGTCTTCTGCGTTCATTTCGCCCAGCCCCTTGAAGCGCGTGACTTGCACATTCTTCTTTTTGATTTTCTTGAGGATCTCTTGGAGCTCTTGTTCGTCTTTGGCGTAGTATTGCTCGTCTTTGCCGACGCGCACACGGAACAGGGGCGGTTGGGCGATGTAGATATGCCCGTTTTCGATGAGGGGGCGCATGTAGCGGAAGAAAAAGGTGAGCAGCAAGGTGCGTATGTGTTCGCCGTCGACGTCGGCATCGGTCATCAAGACTATTCGGTGGTATCGTAGCTTTGAGATGTCAAATCGGCTATCTGACTCGCCGCTGCTGGGGTTGCCGTTAGTGTCGACGCTGATTCCTGTGCCCAGCGCGGTGATGAGGGCGCGGATTTCCTCGTTTTCGAGGGCTTTGTCAAGGCGGGCTTTTTCCACGTTGAGGATTTTGCCGCGCAGGGGTAGCACGGCTTGGAAGCGACGGTCGCGCCCCATTTTCGCCGAGCCACCTGCCGAGTCGCCCTCTACCAAGAACAGTTCGCACTTGCTGGGGTCGCGCTCGGTGCAGTCGGCGAGTTTGCCGGGCAGCGAGCCACTTTCCAGCGCGCTTTGGCGCTTCACCAGTTCGGCGGCGCGTCGGGCTGCTTCGCGGGCGCGCTGTGCCGTAAGAGCCTTCTCTACAATCTTGCGTGCCACTGAGGGGTTGCGTTCCAGATACTCGCTGAACGCCTCGCCCACGATGGAGTTCACGGCGCCTTGCACCTCGAGGTTACCGAGCTTTGTTTTCGTTTGCCCTTCAAACTGCGGATGCAGCAACTTCACGGCGATAACGGCGGTCAAGCCTTCCAGCACATCGTCGCCTGTGAAGTTGGGGTCTTTGTCTTTCAGCAGCCCCATCTTGCGGGCGTACTGGTTGATGACGCGGGTTAGGGCGGTCTTGAAGCCCGTGAGGTGCGTGCCGCCCTCCACCGTGTGGATGTTGTTGGCATACGACAGCAGCGTCTCCTGATAGCCCGAATGGTACTGTAGGGCGACCTCCACCTCCATATCCTCGCGAGCGTTGCGGAAGTAGACCACCTTGTGGATGGGGTCTTTCGTCTCGTTGAGTTCCTCCACCAGTTGGGCGATGCCTTTGGTGAAGCGGAACACTTGCTTGGGCTTGTCGTTTAGTTCGTCGGTGAAGGTGAAGGTCACGTTCGGGTTGAGGTACGCCAGTTCGCGTAGGCGTTTGATGAAGAAGTTGGGGTCATAGCGATAATCACCGAAGATTTCGCGGTCGGCTAAGAAACGCACGGTGGTGCCGCGCTTTTTGGTTTCCTTGAGCCGCTTGAGGGGGGTGACTGGCACGCCGCGTTCGTACTTTTGGTAGTGCAGGTAACCATCGCGTGCCACATAGACCTCCAGCCATTCGGAGAGGGCGTTTACTACCGACACGCCCACGCCGTGCAAACCGCCCGAAACGCGGTAGCCCCCACCGCCGAACTTACCGCCTGCGTGCAGCGTGGTCATCACCACTTCCACGCCTGGGCGCCCTTCCTCTGGATGGATATCCACAGGAATGCCGCGCCCGTTGTCAATCACCGACACGCTTTGGTCTTTGTGCAAAATCACATCGATGTGGTCGCAGTGCCCCGCCAGCGCCTCATCAACGGAGTTGTCTAACACTTCGATAAACAGGTGGTGCAAGCCGCGCGTGCCTGTATCACCGATGTACATCGCGGGGCGACGACGCACGGCTTCCAAGCCTTTGAGAACCGTCAGCTGTTCGGAGGTATATTCGCCCTCGACAACGCTGCTTAGCCCGTTGGTGGTTTCTCCAATAACCTCTACGCCTTTGGTTTCAATTGGTTCCTCGGTTGGCGTAGCAGATTTCGTGGTTTTGCGCTTGACCGCCATAGATATCGTATGCCTCCCTGCCAGCAAGTGGCTGGATACGCAATAAGTATACCCAATCAGTTCACTTCGCCAGCCTCAAGATAGCTTCGGCAAGTCGATTGGGATCGTGGCGCACATAGTCAGTCTGGCTAATGAAGTCGCCCGTGATGACCTTGTAGCCCATTTGGCGGATGCGGTCGATGTCGGGCAGCACCAAGTCTTGCCCGTGGGCGCGGTAGCGTTCCAGCAGTTCGGGGTTAGGGGTGGCAGTGTTGACCAGCACGTAATCGAACACGCGCCCGCCTGCGTGTGCCTCAATCGCGCGCACATGGTCGGAGGCGGTGAAGCGGTCGGTCTCGCCTGGTTGGGTCATCACATTGCACACATAGACGCGGATGGCATCGGTCGTGCGTAGGGCGTCGGCGATTTTGGGCACCAGCAGGTTCGGAATCACGCTGGTGAACAGGCTGCCGGGTCCTAACACCACCACATCGGCTTGCTTGATGGCTTCTATGGCTTCGGGGGGCGGTTCCACATCGGGCGGGTTGAGGTGCATCCGGCGGATGCGGGCGGGGTACTCCACGATGGCGGTTTCGCCGTCTATATAGGTGCCATCCTCCATCTCGGCGCGCAGGTTCACATGGGTAAGCGTAGAGGGCAGCACGCGCCCGCGAATCGCCAATACTTTACTGATTTCTTGGATGGCTTGCTCGAAGTCGCCTTTGATTTGGGTCATCGCAGCGATGAGCAGGTTACCCACCGAGTGCCCGCTGAGGTTGCCGGTGCCGTCTTTGAAGCGGTGTTGCAGCAGCGCGGTCATGGTGCCTTCGGCGTCGGCTAAGGCGATGAGGCAGTTGCGAATGTCGCCCGGTGGCAAGATGCCCAACTCGTGGCGCAGCCTGCCCGAAGAACCTCCGTCGTCGGTGACCGTGACAATCGCGACGATGTTGGCGGTGTAGCGTTTGAGACCGCGCAGCATGGTGGATAGCCCTGTGCCACCGCCGATTGCCACTACGCGTCTGCCGTGCAGCATTAGCGCGTAGCGCGAGAGTACATCCCACACGCGCCCGCTGGCGCGCGGCTGCAAGATCCCCACAAGGGTGCGCCACGCACGGCGCAAGCCCCACCACCAGATGCCCAGCCCGCCTGCCATAAGAGCAAGCCCCAGCCCCCACCGAATCACCTGGGCAGCCGGTGCCGACGGCGCCACAACGCGAATCTGCGTATCGAGAGCGCGATAAACCGTATCAAGCCAGTGGGCAGGGGCACCGCCCAACCCAATCCACAGCCCCAGCAGCGCCACCAGCACGCCCATGCTGGAAAGCAGCAACCAGCGCTTCACACGCATACCAGGCATCAACCAGTGCCAGCGACCTTCCGACATCCTCAGCTCTCCTCCCCACGCGCGAGATCCCGATGTTCCACACCGACCCCATAGCCCTGCGACGCCAGCCAATCCCGCAAAACTTCGCTGAGCACTACTGAACGGTGCCTCCCGCCCGTGCAACCGATTCCCAACGTCAAATAAGCTTTGCCCTCACGCTCGTAGCGGGGCAATAGGTACGCCAGAAAAGTTCGCATTTGTTCCAAAAACTCCTGCGTTTCGGCGTCTTGCAACACATAGGTGCGCACAGCGTCATCCGTGCCGGGCTTGGGCTTGAGTTCAGGCACATAATGCGGGTTGCGTAGGAAGCGCACATCGAAGACCAAGTCGGCGTCGGCGGGCATGCCATATTTGAAGCCGAACGACACCAAGCGGATGCGCATCGGGGTGCGCGTGCTCGAGTCGCCATAGAGGGTGCGTATCGCCTCGCGCAGGTCTTGCGGGCGAAACAGCGAGGTATCCAGCGTTTGATCGGCGATTGCTTTGAGGGGTGCCAGCAAGGCACGCTCTTTGTGAATGGCTTTAGGCAGGCTCGGTTCGGTGGCGGCTAACGGGTGTGGGCGACGCGTCTCCTTGAAGCGGCGGATTAGCACCTCGTCGGCGCACTCTAGAAACAGCACCTCCAACGGCAGTCCCTCGCGCCGCAGCTCCAGCAGTACCGACTCGGCGTGCTCCAGCGGCTCGCCCGCGCGGGTATCCACTACCACTGCAATCCGCTGCCCCGCCAAGATACGCTCGCGCAAAGCGACAAGCATTGAAGGGGGCAGGTTATCGATGCAAAAATAGCCGATATCCTCTAGCGTTTGCAACGCCAGCGTCTTGCCCGCCCCCGACACGCCCGAAACTACCACCAGCTGCCCCTTATTGCTCACTTGCGTACTCCTTCATGTTTGCCCTGCCTAGCACCAGCACGCTAATAAGGGCGTGGGCTAGCCCCACCAGCAGCGCGGGCGCAATCGCCGAAGCCGGCTGCCCCAGTAGGTAGCCTAAGAACATTTGCTCACTCAGTTGCGCCAGAAAGAAAAACGCCAGACCGTTGACCACTATCGCCACGAGTGCGAGCTTAATCGCGCGGTTGCGCTGAAATGCAAGCCCCCCAATCCCTACAAAAATCGCCACCACCAGGCTCATTAGGGCACTGGTGAGCAGCGACTCCTGCCAGTAGGTGCTGGGCTGGATGTCGAACGCCACGATGAGCCGTTCGGCAGTGCTGTAGGGCGGTTCGCGGTCAACGACTTCGGTGCCCAAGCGTGCCTCGAGATCGGTTTCGTAGCGGGTGCGCAGTGCATCGATTCCCTGCAGCACGCCCCAATGAGCGGCTGTAAGCAACACATATAGCCCAATCCACAGAGCCAACCCGTGAAACACTCGCCCCAGCATGCTCATCTCCGCTTCTTATTCTCGTCGTTGCTAAGCAGCACGCCGCTTAGCAAGCCGTTGATTAGCCCCAGCACGATACTGCCATACAGCGCCGCCCAGAAGTTGCCCACACGGAAGTTGAACGGCGCCAACGCGAACACCGCCCAAAACAGCAGCGCGTTCACCAACACGCCCGCGACACCCAGCGTCAAACAGTTCAATGGCAACAACGCCAGTTGTACCCCACGCCGAATCAACGCATTCACCAAGCCCAACAGCAACGCCATCAACAAGTTATCTTGCCAGTGGGGGCTGGGGCGCATATCCAACCCCAAGCGTGCCCCACTCCAAAAGGTTAGGTGCAGCGCAACCGCAAACAGCAGCCACTTCAACAGAAACTGCATCAGGCAAGATTATACCAGTTGGGCACCCGGCGGCTCCGAACCCTGCACTATTATCAGGTATCCTTACTATGCGAGGCGCGGGTGCCTTGCAAGGAGGAATAACAATGGCGCGCAAAATCTTGATGCTGGTGGGTGATTACGTCGAGGATTACGAGGTAATGGTGCCGTTCCAAGCCCTGCAAATGGTCGGCTTTGAAGTGCATGCGGTCTGCCCCGACAAGCGCGCGGGTCAAAAAGTGCGCACCGCTATCCACGACTTTGAAGGCGACCAGACCTATTCCGAAAAGCCCGGGCACAACTTCACGCTGAACTATTCGTTTGACGAAGTGAACCCTGCCGATTATGCGGCGCTGGTAGTTTCAGGCGGGCGCGCTCCTGAGTATATCCGCCTCAACCCACGCGTGCTGGAGATAGTGCGCCACTTCTTCGAAACCAACAAGCCCGTCGCTGCTATTTGTCACGGGCTGCAAGTGCTGACCGCCGCGGGCGTGATGCAAGGGCGCACCGCAACTGCCTACCCCGCTGTAGGACCCGAGTTGACGATTGCGGGCGCCAAGTACGAGCATGTGCCCTACGATAAGGCGGTGGTAGACGGCAACTTGGTGACTGCACCCGCATGGCCCGCACACCCTGAGTGGTTGGCGAAATTCCTGCAGGTGCTGGGCGTGCGCATTGAGGGTGCATGAGCCTACGCATCGAGTTCCACGCGGAGTTAGATAGTACGCAACGCCGTGCCCACGAACTGGTGGTGCGCGGCGTTGCGCTTTACGACGCCATTTGCGCCGACCACCAAACCGCTGGGCGCGGCAGACAAGGCGCCACTTGGTACGATCAGCCGAGCCAAAGCCTGTTGGTGTCGCTGATTCTGCGCGAGGCACCGCTACCTGAACCTGTGGGGTTGATCAGCCTGCTAGCCGCGCTTGCCGCTGCCAACGCCCTCAACCACCACTACCCCGAACTGCCCCTTGTGCAGCTCAAATACCCTAACGACCTTGTGCTGCAGCAACGCAAGTTAGGGGGTATCCTTACCGAGTTAGTCGGGCGCACTGCGATTGTGGGCATCGGAATCAACCTTGCGCAGCGCACCTTTCCGCCCGAACTGGACGAGCGAGCCATCTCCGTATGGCAAGCGCTCTGTATCAGCAGCCCCGCAACAAGCGCGGCAATCGCACCAACCGTCTCGCGTGAGGAGCGTGCCACGCTCATCCAAGCGATCTATCACGACCTCTGGCAACTGCTGCTACGCTGGCATGCAGAACCCACCAGCGTTTTGCAACACTGGCACGCCCGCGACGCCAGCGTCGGTCGCCCCTATCGCATTCAAGACTTGCCCGACCAGCCTATCGGTATCGCTGAGGACATCGAGAGCGATTTCCGCTTACGCCTGCGCTTGCCTGATGGCACACACTACACTACTTACTATGTCAGTGGGGTATAATTGGGGCGATTGCGATGAAAATTTTGGAAAAAACTTGGCACACGCCTGAGGTCGAGTGTGAAGGCTGTGCGCGAGCAATCCAGCACGCACTCGGCAGTATTGCGGGCGTTCACCAAGTGGCGGTGGACTTAGAGCAGAAGCGCGTGCGCGTGGTGTACGACGCTGAGAAGGTCACTGCCGACACCTTGCGCAATGCCATCGAAGAGGCGGGCTACACCGCCATCGAATAGCCTCTTTGCTCTTTTTAGGCAAAGGAAGCCCCTGTTTCCTGCTCAAGGACTGAGTGTTCTGTTAGCGCATTTTGAAGGAGGCAGGCATGGCAGCTTTGCCCAAGCCGTACCAACGGTTCACCCGCGTGAACCTGCCCGTGTGGATCATTGTGGGCACGGCGATTGCGTGGGGCGTTGTACACAAGCTTCTGGACAACTTGCGCCTTAGCTGGGGGCAAGTTGCGTTGCTGGGGGGCTTGGCGTTGCTGTCGGCCGTCGCGCGCACTTGGGTGGGGCTGAAAGATCCACGCGTGATGTACCGCCTGACCCTGCCCCTTGTGTTATACGACCTTCTACTCATCACTTTGGTGGTACGCCTCACGGGAGGCTTCGAAAGCCAGCTGTGGTTGCTCTACTTTCCGCTGTTGGTCTCGGAAGCCGCAGTGATGTCTCTGCCAGTGCTCCTTGCGATTTTAGCCTTCACCGCGTTGGGGTATGGTTGGGCGAGCGCGCCTCACTCGTTGAGCCTTTGGAACGACTTCTGGTACCGAATGGCGGCACTGAGCCTCTCCAGCTGGCTGATTCACCAGGTGTACCGTAGCCATATTGAGTATCGCACGGAGCTGGCGGAACTGCGCGAGCAGTACGACTTGGCGCAGGAACGCGAACGCATCGCCCAAGAGTTCCACGATGGTCTGGGGCACCACTTGGTAAGCGCGATTCGGGGGCTGGAATCACTGTTGCGCCGCCTACGCTCCACAGCGCACGATTCAGAGCTTGCCAACCTCCAAGAACAGATAGACATTCTGCGCGCTGCACTGGACGAAACCCGCACCACCATCCAGCAGCTGCGCGCGCCTGAAACGACCGACCTGCGCACGTTTGTGCACCGCACTGCCGAACGGGTTGCCCAACGTTTAGGCGCGCACCTCCACTGCAACTGCTCCGAACCGCTGCCTCAGCTGCCGCCTCTGCACACGCTGATGCTAATGCGCGTAGTGCAAGAGGCGCTGTGCAATGTGATGAAACATGCAGGCAACCCCCAAAACCTGTGGGTGGAGTTCCAAGCCAACGGCAGTTGGCTGGAGGTGCGCATCGCTGACGACGGCACGGGCTTCAGCCCCGACACCGTGCTGGAGGGTATGGGGCTTCACAACATGCGCGACAGGATTCACACGCTCGGAGGCGAACTAACGATCCGCAGCGCGCCGGGACAGGGCACCGAAGTGCTGGCGCGCGTGCCGCTGGGGGGCGAACTGTGGAAGTAATCCGCGTGGTGCTGGCAGAAGACGACCTGCGCCTGCAGCAGGCGTTCCAAGAGGCAGTGGCAGACGAGCCGACTATTGACCTTGTCGCAACTGCATGCAACGGCGAGCAAGCTGTGCAACACGCCCTACAGTTTGAGCCACAAGTGGTGCTGATGGATATCCAAATGCCCAGAATGGACGGCATTGAAGCCACGCGACGCATCAAACGCCTCGTGCCCCAAGTGCAGGTAGTGATTTGGACGATTTTTGCTGACGACGCGCATGTGTTCGAGGCGCTCAAGGCAGGGGCAATCGGCTACCTGCTCAAGGATTGCCCCGCACACGAGATCGTAGAAGGCATCCACGCTGCCGCGCGCGGCGAGTCGCTGCTGCACCCAGCAATCGCCAAGCGCGTGATCCAGGAGTTCCAGCGCATCCACGCGGCTACGCAAGCAAGTGACCTGCTATGTGAACTCACCCCGCGCGAAACGGAGGTGCTCCGCCTGCTGGCAGAGGGGCTACGCAACCGCGACATCGCCGCACGCCTCTATGTGAGCGAGAAAACCGTGCGCAACTACATTTCCAGCATCCTGTTCAAACTGCAAGTGAACTCGCGCACGGAAGCAGCGCTGCTTGCCGTCAAGCGGGGTTTAATTTAGCCTGTGCGTGCCTACTACCGCTCACTGAGACCACTGGTTTTGTGGCGCGAGACTGCGCGCCCACTGGACTGGCGCCAGTTGTTTGGGCGCGAGGCACCTGTGGAACTGGAGATTGGCTTCGGCAACGGTGATTACTTGGTGGCGCGCGCTCAACAACATCCTGAACGCGACTTTGTGGGCATTGAGCTGGAGTGGGAGGGTGTCCAGCGGGCGCTGCGGCGCGTGGCGGGGGCTGGGCTAACCAATGTGCGCCTGCTGCTGGGCGACGCCCGCCCGATTTTGGCGCGCGCGATCGCTCCGCGCAGCCTCCACCGCCTCTACGCCCTGTTTCCATGCCCGTGGCCCAAAAAACACCATCATAAACATCGCCTGTTCGACCAACGCCAGCTGCAACTGGTCAACAGCCGCCTGCACGACGGGGGCGAGTTCTACCTGCTGACCGACCACGAGGAGTATTTCCAGTGGGTGCTGAGCAACCTCACCGACACAGGGTTCTCGGCGTTTGCTCGCACAGTGCCTCCACAAGTGCACACCAAATACGAACAAAAGTGGCTGGCAGAGGGCAAAACACGCTTCTACGAACTCACGCTGACCAAAACTGTCCACTGCGAAGTGCCACTGACGGAGGATGTGCCGATGGAAACCTATCGCGTGCCAGTGTTTGACCCCTCGCGTTTTCAGCCTGCGGATATCCATGAGGCTGTGCATGTAGTGTTCAAGGAGACGCGCTACGACCCTGTGCACCAAGTGGCGATGGTGCGCGTGGTGGTCTCCGAAGACGATTTAGTGCAGCATTTTTGGATTGATATCGCACGCGAGGGCAACGAGTGGCGCATTCGTCCCGCGCTGGGGTGTGGGGTGTTGCCTACGGTGGGCGTGCAACGGGCGTTGGACGCCGTTCGCGACGCTTGCTTATCGCTCAGCCCCGCCCAACGCCCCTAAGACGCCAGCACGGCGCGCATCGCCTCCGCGAAGGTGTCAATCTCCTCGCGCGTGCGAGTTTCTGTGACGCACACCAGCAGGTCGTGTTGCATCTGGGCGTCGTAGCTGCCCAGCGGTAGCCCCGCGATGATGTTGTGCTGCAGCAGCGTGTCGCAAACCTCGTCCGCGGGGCGCGGTAGCGTTAGCACGAACTCTTTGTAAAACGGCGTGTTGGGGTACTTGAGTTGCACGCCGGGAATTTGGGATAGTATGCGGGCTGCGTAATGCGCCTTCTGCGTGCAGGTTTCCGAGAGTTCGCGAAAGCCTTGCTTGCCCAGCGACGCCATAAACACCGTGCTGGCTAAGGCGCACAGTGCCTCGTTGGTGCAAATATTGGAGGTGGCTTTCTCGCGGCGGATGTCTTGTTCGCGTGTGCGCAGGGTCATCACAAAGCCGCGCCTGCCCTCCACATCGGTAGTCTGCCCCACAATGCGTCCGGGAATGCGGCGCAGGTGCTCCTTTTTGCAGGCGAACAGCCCCAGCATCGGTCCGCCGAAGCCCATCGCATTACCCAGCCCTTGTCCTTCGCCCACCACGATGTCGTAGCCGTACTCGCCGGGCGGTTTCAGCACGCCCAGCGCAATCGGGTCGACGCAGGCAATCGCCAATGCGCCCACCTGATGCGCCGTCTCTGCTACCGGCGAGAGCGGTTCAATCAAACCGAAAAAGTTCGGGTATTGCACAATCGCGCAGGCAGTCTGCTCATCAACGGCAGCAGCAAGGGCGTCAATGTCAGTGATGCCTTCGCGTGTGGGTACTTCCACCAGCTGGCGGCTGTTCGTCCACAAGTAGGTGCGCAGCACCTGCCGATAATGCGGGTGGATACCCTCCGACACCACCACCTTCGAACGCCCCGTAAGGTGGCACGCCATTAGCGCCGATTCTGCCAGCGCGGTGGAGGCGTCGTACATCGAGGCGTTCGCCACATCCATTCCAGTCAGCTCGCACACCATCGTTTGGAACTCGAAAATGCTTTGCAGCAAGCCCTGACTGGCTTCGGGCTGGTAGGGGGTGTATGCGCTGAGGAACTCGCCGCGGCTGATAATGGTGCCCACAACCGCTGGGATGAAATGGTCGTACGCGCCCGCGCCCAAGAAACTGATGTAGCGCGTGGTGTCGGCGTTTTTGGCTGCCAGCTGGCTCAGGCGTTTGAACAGCGCGTGCTCGTCCAGCGCGGGGGGCACTGGCAGCCCGCCTTCAAGATATAAATCCTCAGGAATGTCGCGGAACAGCTCGCGGATGGAGGCGACGCCAATCACCTCCAACATCTGCTGAATGTCTTGCTCGGTGTGCGGAATGTAGCGCATATCGGCTCACCTTCAGATCTGGCGATAGGCTTTGTACTGTTCTGCGGTCATTAGTTGCTCGGCCTGACTGGGGTCTTTCATGCGGATTTTGATCATCCAGCCCTTGCCGTAGGGGTCTTGGTTGATGGTCTCCAGCGCGGCGTGCAGGCTTTCGTTGACCTCCACCACTTCGCCCTCCACGGGCGCGTACAGGTCGGCAGCAGCTTTGACCGATTCGATCACGCCGAAGGTCTCGTCGGTCTGCAGGTAGCGTCCAGGCTCGGGCAGCTCCAAGAACACGATATCGCCAAGTTCCGACTGAGCGTAGTCGGTGATGCCTACGGTGGCAATATCGCCCTCGACACGCACCCATTCATCGCTCTTGGTGTAGCGCAGTTCGGCAGGGGTGTTCATCGTTTACCTCCAGCATGTATTGTACCTGTCGCCTTTTGGCTTCGGCTCACTGCTGTCATCTCTGGGGAGATTTCTTGACTTTGGCTCGGGATGACAAGCGGGTCGGAGTGCTAACAGGATTGTTATTCCGAGCGGAAACGCACTCGGCGGGCGCAACTTGGGTTCGCCTGCAGCCCCTGCTGCTCCAGCCACTCGCGAGCGACTTCAGGGTAGGGGCGTTTCTGTTCATCGCCAGCGTAGTTGAGGCGCTGCATCGTGGCGTCGTCCAGACGCCCCTCAATTTGGCGGAGCACTTCGCGCAACTGCGGATAGCGCTGCAAAGTTTCGGCGCGGATGACCACCGCCGCCTGGTAGGGTGGAAAGAACCGTAGGTCGTCCTCCAGCACCAGCAGATTGTAGGCAGGAATGCGCCCGTCAGTGCTGTAGGCGCAAATCACATCCACCTCGCCCTGCGCCAACACTTTGTACATCAGCCCGCGATGCATATCGTACACGGCTTCGTAGCGAATACCGTAGTGTTTCTGAAAGCCAGGAGAGTGCTTCGCCTCTCGTGATTGTTTGGCTGTTCTGTTCCCACTCCGTAAGGTTCCCCACCGCTTCGCGAGGAGAACCAAAGTAGGCAGGTTCCCCCTACTGCGTAGGGGGAACCTGAAGGAGGGGGTTCCAGAAACTCTGGACTGAAGCCCGCCCTCAGGTTGCCCGCCACAGGCTTGAGGTCAGAAATCTTGCGCCAGCCGAAGCGCTCGGCATCCGCACGGCGCACTGTCATCGTGTAGGTGTTGTTGAAGCCAAGTGGCTCTACCCAAACAAGGCTGAACTTTTGGGCAGAGAGTTCGCGCACGCGTCTGCCAGTGCGCCCGCGACACACCTTGCACACGCAAGGTTAGCCCCCCATTCTCCAGTACAGTCATGTGCAGCATCAATCCAATGCCCTGAAACACATAGCCCTTCTGCCGCCGCAACTCGGTGGGTGGCATGTCGAGCGCGTTGCGCCCATAAATCCAAATCTCGCCCCGTGTGGGTTCAATCAGGCGGTTGAGCATCTTGAGGGTGGTGGTTTTGCCACAGCCCGATGCGCCCAGCAGGGCGAGCGTCTCGCCTTCGTAGACCGTGAGCGACCCCCCGCACTGCATAGGTGCGTCCTTTGTCAAACGATTTCCACAAGTCGCGCAGCTCGATCGCGACGCCCGATGCGTTGGAACGCTCCGCACTCATAATGAGACTGTCTCTTCTGGCAAGACCACCTGCAGCTGCACCGTGTGGTTGCCAAGCAGTTGCTTGTACTGGCGCGAGGCGCGTTGCACACGGATCACAATCACCTGTGCCCGATGCACCGTGATTTTACCGCCGTTCACCAGCGCCCATGCATCCTCGTCCACGCCGATTCCGACAAGGTGGGGGTTTTCCAGAACGGCGCAGAGCAGGCGCGGCAAGCGTTGCCGTTTGAGAAAATGCTGGTCCACGATGGCGTTGGGCAGCACCCCGAGTGCGGGGGCAACGGGGCTTGCGCCCACCTTGAGTTCGCCTTCGGGCGAGTGGTCACCTGTGGGCATGCGCACGCCCATCAGCGACGCGCCCGCGCTGGTGCCCCCCACGCAGCCACCGCGCTCCACCACGCCCCGAATCGCCTTCAGCAGCGACGCCGAGCTGCCCAACCGCTCCATAAAGCGGTTTTGGTCGCCGCCCGGAATCCACACGACGCGCGCGGTGTTCACCAGCGCAACCAACTCCTCTGCGTCGAGCGTGTCGGGGGCAAGCACATGTTTCGCGCCGTTTTCGGTGAACAGCTCGGCGGAGCGTTGGGCGCCACGCCCCACATCGGCTTGCGTGTGCGCCAGCACCACCACACGCGCGTCGGCACCTCCAGCCAGTCGCAACATCGTCTGCGGCACCTCAGGCGGTGTGCCTCCGCCGCCAACCAACACCACCGCGCCTTTCATAGGCGCTCCAGTAACTGTCTTAGGTTTGTCAACACGGGCACGGGGCTATCAGGATGCGGGTGGGGCAGGTTGTCGCGGTTGATCCACGCAGCTTGCCAGCCCACCCCTAGCGCGCCCCGCACATCGTGCTCCCACGAGTTGCCCACGAACAGAATCTGCTCGGGCGGCACGCCTAATTGCCGTTGCACGAACTCAAAAATCGGTTTGTGCGGCTTGCCGATGCCCACCTCACCCTCTATGGCGATGATGTCGAATAGATCTTCAATCCCCAGCGTTTGCAGTTCGCGTCGCTGCTCGTAAGCGGGTCCGTTGGTAATCACAAACAGGGGGTAGCGTCCGCGCAGGGCGTGCAGCACTTCCAGTGCCTCCTCGTGGAGGTGGAGCATCTGCTCGCGCAGCGCGGCATACTCGCGGCTAATCTGCTCAGCTAATGCCTCGTCGGGCAGGTTGAGGCTATGCAACATTCGACGGAAAGTCTCGGTGCGAGTGGGGTGCCCCTCCCGCAGGTAAAGTGGGTACCAGCGTTCGTCGTGCAACTCCTCCAAGATGCTTTTGAAGGCGGTGCGGTAATGTTGCTCCACAGTTTCCAGTGGCAGGTTCACACGGGGCACTACATATTGTTTTAGAATCTGCTGACGGGCTTGGTGCGCGACGGGCATATACACGCAGAGCGTGTCGTCCAGATCAAAGCCGACGGCGCGCACAGGTTGCTTCAGCTTGCCATCCCCCGAGGGTAAGCCTAACGATTCGGGCTCGCGCAAGGTGTCAAGTACGCTGCCCAAATGGGAGTTCGGTTCGGGGGCATGCCGAGTGCGCTGAGTGGATTGCGAAGGCGCAACACGCGCTGCCATAACACCATGCAGTATACCCTACTCGGCAGGAAGCTTGGCGCACACGCCGAAGGTACACTCATGTCGAGGTAGACACCGCGCACGAGGTGAGACCCTATGGATCGCAACTTAGGCATGGATTTTGTTCGGGCAACCGAAGCTGCTGCGCTGAGTGCTGGTCGTTGGGTGGGCAAGGGCGACCGTCATGCTGTGGATAAAGCCGCTTGCGAGGCGATGCGCCGCGCCCTTGCCGACATCGACATGAAAGGCGTTGTTGTGATTGGCGAGGGCGAGCGCGACGAAGCGCCGATGCTCTATATTGGCGAGGAGCTGGGCACGGGCAGCGGCTACGCCGTACAAATCGCCGTAGACCCCGTGGAGGGTACCAACTTGGTGGCAAATGGGCAACCGGGCGCGATTAGCGTGGTCGCTGCCGCCATCGAAGGTGAAGGCAAACTACTCCGCGCCCCCGACATCTACATGGACAAACTGGTGGTAGGACCCGCTGCCAAAGGCGCCGTAGACATCACCCTGCCCCCGCGCATGAACCTCAAGGTGATTGCCAAAAGCTTGGGTAAGGAGGTGCAAGACCTCACAGTTGGCATGCTGGATCGCCCGCGCCACGAGCAACTCATTCGCGAGATTCGGCAGGCAGGCGCGCGCATCCGCTTGGTATCCGACGGCGACCTGTCGCTGGGCTTGGAAGCATTAGACCCCCAGGGCGAGATTGATGTACTGATGGGTATTGGCGGCGCTCCTGAGGGGGTGCTGACTGCAGCCGCAGCCCTCTGCATGGGCGGCGAAATTCAAGCCCGCTTCGTGTTCCGCAACGAACAGGAGCGCGAACGCACCAAAGAGCTGCTGGGCACCGACGATGTGGATCGCGTGCTGACCTTGGAAGACCTCGCGTGGGGCAATGTGGTGTTCGCTGCCACGGGCATCACGGGCGGCAATTTGCTGGGCGGCGTGCGCTACACGGGGTGGGGCGCGATCACCCACTCGGTGGTGATGCGCTCGCGCAGCGGCACCATCCGTTGGCTGGAAACCCACCACCACTTCCACCACGACCCGAGGTACTAAAGCGTGATTACCATCGAAGCGGTGGGCGACGCGCTACGGCGCGTGGAAGATCAAATCGGGCGCGTCATTATCGGGCAGCGGAGCGTCGTGGAACAGGCGCTCTGCGCCCTACTTGCCGATGGACATATCCTCATCGAGGGCGTGCCCGGCATCGCTAAAACGCTGCTCGTGCGCGTAATCGCCCAAACCTTGGGGCTACAGTTCCGCCGCGTGCAGTTCACCCCCGACCTGATGCCCTCCGACCTCATTGGCACCACCATCTTCGACGCCCAAACAGGCGAGTTCCGCGTGCGCTACGGACCCATCTTCGCCAACATCATCCTCGCCGACGAGGTGAACCGCACCCCACCTAAAACCCAATCCGCCCTGCTGGAGGCGATGGAGGAACGCAGGGTCACTATTGACGGCGTGTCGCACGCCCTGCCCAAGCCGTTTATGGTGTTCGCCACGCAAAACCCTATTGAATACGAAGGCACCTACCCCCTGCCTGAAGCGCAGTTAGACCGCTTCCTGCTAAAAGTGGTGATGGATTACCCCACCGAAGAGGAGGAACGCGCAATTTTGAAGCTGCACGACGAGGGCTTCCGCGCCCACCAGCTGGAGCAGGTGGGGCTAACCCCCGTGATGGGCGCGGAAGAGCTGGAGCGCGTTCGTGCCGTCGCTCGCGAAGTGCAGGTCTCCGACGCCGTGCGCGACTACATCCTGCAGATTGTGCGCCGCACGCGCCAAAATGAATATCTGCTGGTGGGCGCAAGCCCGCGTGCAGGCATCGCACTACTGCTAGTGAGCAAAGCGTTGGCAGTGCTGCGCGGACGCAGCTTCGTGACTCCCGACGATGTAAAGCAGATGGCACTGCCCGTGCTGCGCCACCGCCTGATTCTCAAACCCGAGGCGGAGGTAGAAGGGCTCACTGCAGACCGAATCCTAAGTAGCATTTTGGAAGCAACGCCCGTACCGCGATGAGCAGCCTGTTGCTGGAACGCCCAACCTTGAAACCCGAGCCGCGTCCTCAGCGCGACGAAGGGCGCGAACGCATCCCCGTGCTGGTGGTGGTGCGCCCCAGCAGCAGCGGCATGCTGCGCCATGTGCAAGGATTGCTCAAGTACTTGCCCGAATTCGGCTTTGCCCCCACCCTCACAGGACCCGACTTCATCACGGACCGCGCGGGACCGATTGCCGATTCACGGGCAGTGCGCCTCCTGCGCGAACGCGCCACCGACTTCCCGCTCGTGCACTGCC
Source organism: Armatimonadota bacterium (assembly GCA_030550775.1). Lineage (GTDB taxonomy): Bacteria > Armatimonadota > Fimbriimonadia > Fimbriimonadales > GBS-DC > GBS-DC. Next base: position 2,279 of record JAUQOS010000022.1, on the reverse strand, counting down.
ATGGCGTGCGCGCAGGCTGGATCTGTGCCTTAGCCTTCAAGCGCGACTACCCGTGGGTGTGGACGGTGCATCACTTGCTGCGCAGCAAAAGCGCGCTGGTGCGCACTCTGTGGCGGTGGATTGCCAAGTATCCCCGCGCCATCACCGCCGTTTCCGAACAGGTAAAGCACGGACTTGTGGCGGGGGGCGTTCCCTCCGAGCACATCGAGGTGGTGCAAGGCGGCGTAGACTTGGAGCGGTTTGAGAAGCTGCCCCGTCGCGAGGCGATGCGTGAACAGTTTTTCGTGCCTGAAAACCGCCCAATCTTGCTGTGCGTAGGGCGATTCGTGCCCCACAAAGGCTTCGACATCGCCATCCGTGCCATGGAACACGTGTGGAACGCTTTGCCCGACGCCGACCTGTGGCTAGCGGGCGACGGACCAGAAAATGTGCGCCTTGTGAAGATGGTGCTCCGCTGCCGACAGCCCCACCATGTGCGCTTCTTTGGCTATTGGAGCGCGGTGGAGGAGTTGTACGCGGCAGCTGATGTGCTGCTGGCTCCAGCACGCGACGCGGGCTTAGGGCTCTCCACGATGGAAGCGATCGCTTGCGGGTTGCCCGTAGTTGCCACCGATATTTCCCCGATGCGTCGCCTCATCACGCACGAACATACGGGCTTGCTGGTACCTCCCGAAAATCCCGAGGCACTGGCACAAGCAGCGTTGCGCATTCTGCAGGATAAGTCGCTGGCGCAGCGGCTCGCTCACAACGCGTTGCTGACCGCCGAACGATTCCACATCCGCCACACCGTGGAGCAAACTGTCCCCATCTACTACCGCGTGCTTGCCTAACCCAGCAATGCGAATGCACTCCCCCAACCTGTTGGCGACCCTGCAGCTTAACCCCGAAGTACGCCACGCCATCGGCTTGATGGCGGGCACCTCAATGGATGGCGTTGACGCTGCATTGGTGCGCATCACGGGCGTGGGCGACACAATCCAAGTGGAGACGCTCGCCACACACCACAGTCCCTACACCCCTCAGGAACGCGCAGGGCTAATGCGCCTCATCCGTGAAGGAACGGTTGCCGACCTATGCGCGTGGGACGCCTACTTGGGCGAGCGCTTCGCCCAAACCGCGCAGGAGCTCTTGCACCACGCCCGCCCGCCACGCGTGGATTTCGTCGGCTCGCACGGGCAAACCGTGTGGCACGCCCCCCACACACGCGTGCTAGACACCCCTGTTGCTAACACCCTGCAGATTGGGCAGCCCGACATCATCGCGGCGCGGCTGGGCATCCCTGTTGTCGCCGACTTCCGCACGCGCGATATGGCACACGGCGGGCAAGGCGCGCCCCTGGTGCCGATCGTGGACTGGCTCCTGCTGCGCAGCGACACCGAACATCGTGTCGCGCTGAACCTTGGCGGCATGGCGAATCTGACCCTGCTGCCTGCCGCCAGCACCCCATACCAGATTCTGGCGTTTGACACAGGACCTGCCAACGCGCTGATAGATTTGGCGGCATTCCACGCCACGCAAGGCGGGCAAACCTACGACCGCGATGGCGCACTTGCTGAGCGAGGTCAGGTGCACACCGAGTTGCTGGAGTGGCTAATGCGCCACCCCTATCTGCAACTGCCTCCGCCGAAATCCACAGGGCGCGAGGTGTTTGGCGAGCCGTTGCTGGAGGAGATTCGCGCGCGCGAACCCAAGCTGAGCTGGCTGGACATAATCGCCACCCTCACCGAGTTCACCGCCGCCTCAATTGCCGACGCCCTACAGCGATGGATTCTGCCCCAATATCCCGTAACGCGCCTCATCATCTCAGGCGGGGGCGTGCACAACCTCTCCCTTTTGCGCCGCCTGCAACAGCGACTGCCCACAATCGCGCTTCACTCCTGCGCCGAGTTTGGCGTTGACCCCGACTTCAAGGAGGCGATCGCGTTCGCCGTGTTGGCAGACCGTTTCCTGCAGGGCTTGCCCGCCACTTATCCGAACACTACGGGCACACGCACGCCCACTTTGGCAGGCAAACTCGCGCTGCCTTAGCTCAACAGCAAACGCGCCATCGCCTCCACGCGCGCCGCGCCCTCCGCCTTCAGATGCGCTCTCTGCTGGTGGTCAAGGCGTACCAGCGCATCCAGTTGCCTGCCCGCAGGCAACCCTTGCGGAATCGAGAAGCCGCGCACCGATTGCCAACGCTCTGCTGCCATCACCGCAGCCGTCAGCAGCTGGCTCTCATCGTCGGGCAAGACAGGGGCGTGATGCGCGCCAATAGCTTTTACAATCCGCTCCGGCAG
>JAUQOS010000021.1 GCA_030550775.1 Armatimonadota bacterium | reverse complement strand
TGGGGTGGGTGTTGAGTTCATTTATTTAGTGTAGCTAAGGAGTGCGCGAGGGGGTGGTAGACATTTGTGTTGAGTTCAAAGGGGGTGGGGGGTCGCGCAGTGTTTAGCATGGCTAAATAATGGCGTGCTCTTGTCGCCCGATCCAGATCTTGCTTCGGCGTCGATGGAGGGGGCGGATGCCCTCGCAGGTCACCTGAACCACTCAGGTACAATTTCGCCCGCGTATGAAAGCAGAATGGCAACGAACGCACCCTTGTGGCGTGCTGCGCCCCGAGCATATTGGGCAAGTTGTGCGCCTCAACGGTTGGGTACATCGCATTCGCGACTTAGGCGGGCTAGTGTTTATTGACATGCGCGATCGCACCGGGCTGGTGCAAGTGGTGTTTGACCCAGCTATCAGCCCAGAGTTGGTGGAGCAAGCCGGCGCCCTGCGCGTAGAGTATTGCATAGCCATCGAGGGCGAAGTGCGCCGCCGACGCCCCGGCGCTGAAAACCCGAAGCTCGCCACAGGCGAAATCGAAGTGTTTGCCCACCAACTGCATGTGTTCAGCCCCTCCAAGACCCCGCCCTTCCCCCTCAATGAGGAGAACCTGCAGGTGGACGAAATGGTGCGCCTGAAATATCGCTATCTTGACCTGCGTCGCCCAGCGATGTACCAGCGGTTGGAGCTACGCCATCGAATCGTCAAATACATCCGTGATTTCCTCTCTGAGCGGGGTTTTTTGGAGGTGGAAACGCCGATTCTCATCAAAAGCACGCCCGAAGGGGCACGCGACTATCTGGTGCCCAGCCGTCTTTATCCAGGCAAGTTTTATGCGCTGCCCCAATCGCCCCAACAGCTCAAGCAGCTGTTGATGGTGGCAGGTGTAGAACGCTACTTCCAGATTGCGCGCTGTTTTCGCGACGAAGATCCCCGCGCCGATCGTCAGCCTGAATTTACGCAGCTTGACTTGGAGATGTCGTTCGTCACGCAGGAGGACATTCTCAACCTCATTGAAGAGCTATTCACCAGCATGGTGGAAAGTTGCACGGACAAGCGTGTGTTGAAGCCCTTCCCGCGCCTAACTTACGATGAGGCGATGGCACGCTACGGTACCGACAAGCCCGACCTACGCTTCGGGTTGGAGCTACACGACCTCACCGACCTACTGCGCGATACAGAGTTCCAAGCGTTCAGAGGCGTGATAGCTGCAGGGGGTATCGTGAAAGCAATTTGCCTGCCGAACTGCGCCCACTATTCGCGCAAGCAGATTGACGAGCTGACCGAGTTCGTGAAGCGTTTCGGGGCGAAGGGGCTGGCGACCATCGCCTTTACGGAAGAGGGCGTTCGTTCCCCAATTGCCAAGTTCCTCAGCGAGGCGGAGCTGCACGCCATCCGCGAGCGCACCGGGGCGCAAACGGGCGACCTAGTGGCGATTGTGGCGGATACGCCCAAGATCGTCAACGAGTGCCTGAGCCGCCTGCGCCATCGCATGGGGCACGAACTCGGTTTGGCAGATCCCAACCTGATGGCGTTCGCGTGGGTCGTGGACTTCCCGCTGCTGGAGTGGGACGAGCAAGAAGGGCGTTGGGCTCCCTCGCATCACCCGTTTACCGCACCGCGTGACGAGGACATCCCATTGTTAGATACCGATCCGGGCAAAGTGCGCGCCAACTGTTACGATTTAGTGTGCAACGGCAACGAGCTTGCCAGCGGCAGCATCCGTATCCATCGGCGCGACCTGCAAGACAAAATTTTCAAACTCTTGGGCTACACCGACGCCGAGATTCAAGAGCGGTTTGGACACCTGCTGGAGGCGTTCGAGTACGGTGCGCCCCCACACGGTGGCATCGCGCCCGGGATTGACCGCTTGGTGATGCTGCTGACAGGCGACGACACCATCCGCAATGTAATCGCCTTTCCTAAGAACACCGCGATGGTGGATGTGATGTTTGGCGCGCCTGCCCCTGTCAGTGAAGCGCAACTGCGCGAGTTGCATCTAAAGATCGTGCTGGATGATGAGGCTTGAAGCGCGTGCGCCTGCGAAGATCAACCTCACGCTGGAGGTGTTAGGGCGTCGCCCTGACGGCTACCACGAAATCGCCAGCGTGATGCACGCCGTGCGCCTCAGCGATCATCTGATTTTAGAGTTGCCCGATGTGCCTGCCCTTAGCGCAACGCAGGGCACTCTCGCCCTCACGGGTGAAACTGCCGAAATTCCCACCGACTCGCGCAATTTGATTTGGCGCGCGGTCGGCTTATTCGTGGCGGCGGTACCTGCGCTGAGTGTGGAACGCCATGCGCCGTGGCGGGCTTATGTTCAAAAAGCCATTCCTGCCCAAGCGGGGCTGGGGGGCGGTAGCAGCGACGCGGCTGCAACCTTGCGCTTGCTTGGCGAATGGGTCAGCCGTATGGGCTTGCCAACGCCTCACTTACACGCTCTCGCCTCGGAGTTAGGTGCGGATGTGGCGTTTTTTCTCAACGGGGCATGTGCGCTTGCTCGTGGCAGAGGCGAGCAGATAGAGCCTTTGCCAGCTCTGCCCCTTTTCTGGTGGGTTCTTGCCAAGCCGCGCACGGTGGGCGTTTCTACGGCGTGGGCCTATGCGCAACTCAAGCGCGAAGCTGTGGATCAACCAGCTCGCGCGCCCTATGCAGAGCGCCTCTTGGCGGCGCTCGCCCAAAACGCCATCCGTATGCCTGAAGACCTTGCCCCCCTGCTGCATAACGATTTCGACCGCCCGATTCTGGAGGCGGTGCCCATGCTGGCAGCAGTGCGTCAGCAGATGCTGGATGCGGGTGCTCTGCGCGTGATTTTGTGTGGTAGTGGCGCGGCTCAGGCCGGGCTATGCGCCTCACAAAGCGACGCCCAGCGCATTGCCGACACCCTTACGCAGCACGGCTATTGGGCGGTGGCAACGCCGCTTGCCTGCGGAGAAGGTATAATCCATACCCGCACGGAGGAGTGTAGCGATGACAAAAACTTTTCACCTCAAAGCTGAACCACGCACTTTAGTAGGTAAAAAGGCGAAGCGATTGCTCAAGCAGGGCTATGTGCCGGGCGTAGTCTACCGCGCCAGCGGTGAATCGACGCCCGTGCAGTTTGAGGAGCGTGTGTTGGGGCGCGTGCTGCACCAAGCGGGTACCACGCACTTGATTGAGGTTGAGTTGAACGGCGAACGTCTCACCACCCTGCTGCGCGAGGTTGACCGCGAGCCGATTACCACGCGCATTCGGCATGTGAGCCTATGGGCGATGGCGCTGGATGAGCCCATTGAAACCGAAGTGCCCATCGTATTGGAGGGCGAGTCGGAAGCGTTGAAAGCGGGCGGGGTGTTGATTCACCCAGTGGAGAAGTTGCGCATCAAGTGCCTGCCTACACAGATTCCAGAGGCGATTCATGTGGACCTATCGCCGCTGAAAGAGTTTGGCGACACGATTCACCTGCGCGACATTCGGCTGCCTGAGGGTGTGCAGGTGTTAGATGATCCTGAGACCACCATTGCTTCGGTAGAGGCACCGAAGGGTATAGCAGAAGGCGAAGAGGAAGCCGCTGCTACTGCCGAGTAGTTTGGTGCAGGGCGCATCCTTTAGGCGGCTTCAATGCGATTGCGCCCTGCCTGCTTGGCTTGGTAAAGCAGCGCGTCGGTGCGCCTGAACCACTGTTCCGCTTCCTCGTCGGGGCGCAACTCGCTTATGCCAATAGACACGGTTATCTGGATGCGCTCGCCTGTGGGCAGTGTAAATGGGTGTTGCTGCACCTGCTGGGCGATTTGCACGGCGAGTTTGTGGGCGTCGCGCAGGGTGGTTTCGCGCAGAATCACCGCAAACTCCTCGCCACCGTAGCGCGCCACAAAGTCACTGCGCCGTTTGCACACGCGCACGATCTGTTCTGCCACCGCTTTGAGCACGGCATCGCCTGTAGCGTGTCCGTAAGTGTCGTTTACTTGTTTGAAGTGGTCAATGTCAATCAGCAACATCGTGGCTGGATAGTGAAAGAGGCGGTGAACGGCGACTGTGCTCTGCAGGCAAGTTTCGAAGGCGCGGCGGTTGTACACGCCCGTGAGTGCGTCGGTGGTGCTTTCGCGGCGTGCTTGTTCCAGCTCGCGCATCAGGTGATGGATTTGCCCTTGCAGTTCGCGTAGGGTTTGCTGATGGCGTTGCTCGCGGCGGGCGATGACTTCGGTCATAGAGCGCAGGGCGAGCCGCAGCGTCTGCACATCCAGCTGGTCGGGACGCTGAGCTTGCTGGCTTAGTTGTTGGAGGTGCTGGCGCAGCGTTGTGTCGTCTTGGGCTTCGGTTTGCGTGATTTGCGCCAGCGCGTTGAGCAAGTGCCACGCCATGTCGCGCAGGTCATTGAGGTGTTCTTCTACCAGCTGCTGTTCGTCGGTGCGTTGTTGGGTCAGCGCGGGCAGAATGGACGCATATTTGCCTGCCCGTGCGTGGTGGCTTAGCTGAAGGTAGAGTTGCCGATTTTCCTCGCGCCGACGCCGGTGGGTCTCAAAGGCGTGCTTGCCGAGCACTTCCAGCACGCGCGCCAGCAACTCTTGTTCTAAGGAAGCTTCGCATTCGCAGAGACGTTGCAGCCACGCTCGCAATCGGTTCACGAGGGGAATTATTGGAAAATGTCAGGAGCGGGTTTAGGCTATCAAAGGCACACCGCCTGAGCCCCGCCGTGCGCCAGTGGCTGTTGATTTTCCAACTCTACCCTCCTTCTAGCGCATGCGTGGGAAGGGTTGCTTATGGTTTTTTGCATTTTGTGAAGCTATCGCCTAAACCCCCTGACGGGCGAATGCGGTACAATCCTGCCTGATGGGGCATCCTGTTTCGTCGCGGTGGGTTTTGGGAGTTGCAGCATGGGCGGCGCTTGTTCTGCTCCTGAGCGGTTGGCTCCCTGGGATGCCCGTATTAGCTCCGCTGCGTTTGCTGTATTACTTTGAGCCGTGGCGCATGCTGCCCCACGCCCTCGACAAGCCCGCGTGGGATGTGCTGATATGGGACGGCGTCGCGCAGTTTTATGTATGGCGCGAGGTGGTGCGCCACCTATGGCTCAGTGGTGAGTTGCCTCTTTGGAACCCCTATGCCCTATGCGGCACGCCCCTGTTGGCAAATAGCCAGTCGGCGCCGTTCTATCCGCCGCATCTGGTGGTGTGGATATTGCCCACTTGGTTAGCGGTGAGCGTGCTGGCGGCGTTTCACCTGTTTTGGGGCGCGCTGGGGCTGGGCTTATGGCTGCGTCAGCGCGGGTTGAACCATATCGCAATCGTTGTAGGGGTTGCATTGTGGGTATTCAGCCTGTTTTGGGCAGCGTGGTTGCCCCTCAGCTCGGTGCCCGCCACGCTCAGTTGGTATGGCTGGCTCTTGCTGGGGATTGAGGCGGTGCGGGCACGCGGGATGCGTGCGGCTTGGGCGTTCGCCCTGCCGCTCGGAATGATGCTGCTGGCGGGGCACTTGCAGTTTGCATTCTACGGGGTGCTTCTGAGCATACTCTACGCGGTGTTTTGGGGCTTCGAGACGCGGGCACAAGGCAAGCTGGGGCACTATGGGTTGGCGTTGGGAACAGCCTATCTGCTTGGGGGCATGTTGGCGGCGGTGCAGCTGCTGCCCGTGCTGGAACTGGCAAGCTACAGCCACCGACAAGCACCGCCGACGGAAGCGGGCTATCAAGCCTATGTGCGCAACGCGCTGCCCTTATTCCACTTGATTACGCTTTGGTTCCCGAACGCCTATGGCCACCCGCGCGACGGCAGCTACTGGGGAGCAGTGCACTATGCCGAGCTTGCGCTTTCGGTGGGGGCGTTCGGGTTTCTGTTGGCGCTGATGGGGGTTCGGCGTCGGGGGCAGGGGGCGTTTTGGCTGGTGGTGGGGCTGCTGGCACTGTTGATCGCGCTGGGCACGCCGCTGACCAAACTGCTTTACTTTTACCTGCCGGGCTTCAGCGCCACTGGCTCGCCCGCGCGAATACTGTGCCTGTGGGTGCTTGGTGTGGCAGTTTTAGCGGCGCATGGGGTGCACGAGTGGCGCGGTTGGCAAACCGCTTTGGCGGCGTGGACGGTGTTGCTGGGGCTGGCAGCGCTACTGACCGAGCTGACGCTGCCCCAAGCCGTTTCACGCACGCCCCTGTGGCAACACCTGTTGCAAGCGTCGTTCGGCTATCTGGGGGCGGGGGTCGTTGCGCTGGGAGGCGGGTTCTTGTTTGCCACCGCTACCAAACGCCCCGCTACCGAACGGCGACGGCTCAGCATCCAACTGGGGCTGACCGCGCTGGCGTTGGCTCCGCTTGGGCTGTATGCGTGGCAGTTGTTCACAGCTTACCGCGCCCCACGCGAAGCTGCATTTCCACCGCTTAGCCAACTGCCCCGTTTGGAAGCGGGCGAGCGCGTCGCCGTGCTGAACACGTACTGGAGCCTCTACGAGCCGCCGCCGGCGCGCATGCCACCCAACACCCCTGCTGTCTATCAGCTGAATGATGTGGGTGGCTACGACTCGCTGCTGCCCCGCCACTCCAAGCGCTTCTTAGACCTGCTGAACGGGCAAGACAGCGCGCCTCCTGAAAACGGCAATATGTTGTTTGTCAAGACACTCAATCCCGCGCTGGCGTACCTGCGTGTGCGCACCGTTCTCTCGCCTGAGGGGTGGCTGCCTCTGCCTAAACCTGCGCCTCGCCTCCAACCGATAGAGGTGGTGCCCGACGAGGAGACGATGTGGGCGCGCCTGCAAGCCAACCCCTTTCCCGAAGCCATTCCCGTATTTGGCGAACTGGCACAACGCGCCGCCAATGAGTACGGAGTAGGCACTCTCATCGAGAATATCACCTTAGAGTGGCAAGTGTGCCGCGCCACTTACGTGCGCCTACGGGTGGTAAACCCCGCAGCACAGACTGGTTGGTTGCTGATTACCGACACTTGGTATCCGGGCTGGAACGCGATGGTGAACGGTAAGCCTGTGCCCCTGTTGCGAGCGAACGGCGCGTTCCGTGCGGTGCCCGTTCCTGCAGGTGAGGCGATTGTGGAGATGCGCTTCTTACCGCGCAGCTTCCTACTGGGCAGTGGGCTGAGCCTGCTCGGCTTGTTTGCGATTGGCGCACTGCTGGTGAACGATCGGCGACGCTGCGTGGAGTGATTGATAGACTTAGCGAGCCTCGCATAGCCGCGTGGCGTGAGGGCGCTTGTGCTGGTATAATCAGAATCGATGAGCGAGCGCAAACGAGTGCTAACGGGCGACCGACCAACAGGCAAACTCCATCTGGGGCACTATGTCGGCTCCCTGCAAAACCGCGTGAAACTCCAAGATGAGTACGATTGTTACTTCCTAATTGCCGACCTGCATATGCTTACCACCCGCCCCACGCGCGAGGATATCGAAGAGATGCGCACCAACATCCGCGAGATGGTGCTCGATTACCTCGCTGTGGGCATCGACCCTAACAAATCCACTATCTACCTGCAGTCGGCGGTGCACGCGGTGTATGAGATGAACCTCTTTTTTGAGATGCTGGTGTCGCTGCCGCGCCTCACGCGCTTGCCAAGCATTAAGGATATGGCGCGCGCCGCCAACATTGACGAGGAGTCCATCCCCTTTGGCTTGATTGGCTATCCCGTGCTGCAAGCGGCGGATATTCTAATGCCGCGTGCTCACCTGGTGCCCGTCGGCAAAGATAACGAGGCGCATGTGGAAATCACGCGCGAGATTGCCCGTCGCTTCAACTACCTCTACGGCGAGGTGTTCCCCCTTCCTGAAGTGATGCTCAGCGATGTGCCCACGCTGGTCGGTATTGACGGCAAAGCTAAGATGAGCAAAAGCTTGGGCAACGCGATTTTCCTCTCCGACGACCCGAAAACGGTCGAGAAAAAAGTGCGCAGCATGTATACCGACCCCAAACGCATCCGCGCCGACATTCCGGGCACGGTGGAGGGCAACCCAGTGTTCATCTACCATGATATCTTCAATCCCAACCGCGAGGAGGTAGAAGACCTCAAAGAGCGGTATCGGCAGGGGCGTGTGGGCGATGTGGAGGTCAAAGAGAAGCTGGCGCGCGCCCTGAATGCCTTTTTGGATCCCATCCGCGAGCGACGCGAGCAGTTCGCCAAAGAGCGCGGGCTGGTGGAGGAGATTATCTACACGGGCACGCTGAAAGTGCGCGAAATTGCTGACGAGACCCTGGAAGCGATGAAACAGGCGATGGGCTTGCGGGGCATCTGGCGCAATATTGAGCGCAAGGCGCGCGAGCGCATGCAGGAATTGGCGAAGCTGCGCGAATAACCGCCGAGCCAATCAGGTTCGCCCGCGCAGCCCGCAGTTGGTGTGCTTACCGACGGCTCGCCCACGCGACGCGAACAGTTCCAACAGACCAACTTGCGACCCACGCCGAGCTTCCTCGCCTTCGGCTCGGAATGACAGGAGGCTTTTGACTAAAAATAGCGTCACCCCGAGCGCAGCGAAGGGGCTCGGCTATAGTTCGCCGGAGTTTCCTCGCCTTCGGCTCAGAAGGACAAGGGCTTTTGACTAAAAAACACAGCGTCAAAACACCACGTCACCCCGAGCGCGGCGAGGAGTCTCGACGATGGTTTGCTGGAGATTCTTGCCTTCGGCTCGGAAGGACAGTGGGGGTGTGAGTTTCCTTGCCTGCGGCTCGGAATAACAAGCCTATTTTCGCAAAAGCCGCCTCGTCATTCCGGGCGCAGCAAGGAATCTCGCCCGATAACTATCACTAGATAGCAACTTGGGTTTATCGTCGCGTCCCACACAGAGGGTCGCCCACGCGGTGCAGGATTCGCCGTACAAGTGGCGAATTTTTTGCAACGGTGAGTGCGATGGCGCAGATGGAGATAACACGGCGTGAGTTTTTGAAAGCCTCCGCAGGCGTGGCGATTGGAAGCGCGTTGGCGAGCTTGCCTGTTGAGATGTTTGCTCACGCTCACGGCTCCGATCGGCTGCGAGTAGGGCTTATTGGCTGCGGAGGGCGTGGCACTGGCGCTGCGATTGACATCCTTGATGCCGACCCTAGCGTGGAGCTGTACGCAATGGGCGATGTCTTTGAAGACCGCCTCAACGCCTCGCTCAAAACCCTTCAGGAGGAGCGTGGCGACCGCATCAATGTCGGCAACCGCAAGTTTGTGGGGCTTGATGCTTACAAGGGCGTGATTAGCAGCGGTGTGGATGTGGTGCTACTATGCACGCCCCCTGCTTTCCGCCCCATTCATTTCCGCGAGGCGGTGCAGGCGGGCAAGCATGTGTTTATGGAAAAGCCCGTCGCGGTATGCCCTGCTGGAGCGCGCCTGATGTTCCAACTGGGCGAGTTAGCTACGCAAAAGGGGCTGTGCGTGGTCGCGGGCACACAACGCCGCCACGAACCAAACTATATTGAGACCATCCAGCGCATTCGCGAGGGCGCAATTGGCACAATCGTAGGCGCGTCGTGCTACTGGAACCAAGGCGGGCTGTGGCATGTGGAGCGCCAACCCGGCTGGAGCGATGTGGAATGGCAATTGCGCAACTGGCTCTACTTCACTTGGCTTTCGGGCGACCACATCGTGGAGCAGCACATCCACAACCTTGATGTGATCAACTGGGTATTAGGGGCGCATCCCATCCGCGCGATGGGCATGGGCGGTCGCCAAGCCCGCACTGAGCCACGCTACGGGCACATCTACGACCACTTTGCCGTAGAGTTCGAGTACCCCAACGGCATTCGCGTGCTGAGCATGTGCCGCCAGATTGACAACTGTGCGATCCTCGTAGGCGAGCGCATCTACGGCAGCGAGGGTACTGCCGACCCGTCGGGCACAATCACTGCGCGCGGTACCACCTGGCGGTACGAAGGACCCAAACTCAGCGGCTACAAAGAGGAGCAGCGCGCCCTCGTGCGTGCCATTCGTGAAGGCAAACCCATCAACGAAACGCGCGCCGTCACCGAAAGCACGGTGGCAGCGATCATGGGGCGGATGTCTGCCTACACGGGCAAGATAGTGACATGGGATTTTGTAATGAACAAATCACAGCTGAACCTGCTGGAGCGCGCAGAAAATCTGGAGTTTGGCCCGATGCCTGTGGACGAGGTCGCAATTCCCGGTAAGACACCCCTGGTGTAGCGCAACAGGTTCCGCTGAGCGTAGCACCGCCCATCACGATGGCTCAGAGGCAATCATGGCGATGGAGAACGTGTTTTGTTGACCGTACAGGTGGTCGGCGCGCAGAATGAACCCCTTGCGGGGGCGATGGTTGGGCTACCCGGGATTGTCAACCCTAACAGGTTGAAGTGCGCCTGCCACCCACTTGCACCCTGCATGTTCCAGTAGACACCTCGCAGGCACCCGTCGACTGGATACCGCACTTCGAGCTCCTTTTATCGACATTCTTGCAAAGTGAAGGTGCCCCTAACGGGCGTCGGTGGCGACCGCTCTACACGGAAGTTATCCGCAAACTGCCAGCGGCGTACGAGAACAACTCATCGCAGACGATCTTGCGCCAGGGTGCCACTATCTGAGACTTGTAGGCTTCCCCCTGCAGGAAAGGCAAGAGGCTTCGTTGCACGCACTCTCAGGCTACTTTCGCGAGGCAGTACAGCTAGACCTTCTGCCCGATACGCCAGTCCATCATTCCTTGTCCTCAATGCGCCGCTCTACACGCTGGCTGACCGAGTTCCTCAGTCGCTGAACGCCTATCGCGGCAAATGGCTTTATGTCTACTTCTAGGCGACATGGTGCGCTCCGTGCCGAGCGGCCCTACAGCAGCTCAAAGAGAAGTTCCCTATGATACGCCAGCAGTGGCCAGATGAGCTGCTGATTGTCACGGTAAGCGTTGACAGAACGCCCGAACCTGCAAAGAGGTTCTTGGAAAGAATGGGCTTGTTAGAGGCAGGGGTTCACCTATGGGCAGGCGAGGGCGGCGCAGCCGCCACTGCGTTCGGGATACAATCTATACCCACCGTATTGGTGGTTGACCCCGAGGGCAGAGTCGTGTGGCGCGGGACGCCGGATGAGCTAGATCTATCAGAACTTCGGGCGCGGGCACAAGAACGCGCCTCCTCAACGCCCTGAGGCGCTTGGGGTATAATAGCCTAGGTCGCTACCTGTCCTTCGTGGGCGGGCGAGATTTCTCGCTGTGCGAGGAATGACAAGGCTTTTACGCGAAGTATGTTTGTCATTCCGAGCCGCAGGCGAGGAATCTCCACGAATAGTACTGCGCCAACAATAGAGGAGGCAATTATGGCACAAGTATGTGAAGTGTGCGGCAAAGGTCCGATGTTTGGGCACAGTATCCAGCACCGCCACTCGGGGCAGTGGCGCTACCGTGCCCCCAAAACAGGGCGCCAGTGGTCGCCCAACCTGCAGCGCGTGCGCGTGTATGTGAACGGGGGCAAGACGGTCCGCCGCATGCGCGTGTGCACTCGCTGCTTGAAAGCGGGGAAGGTGCTGCGCGCCGTCGGATGAATTGGGACGCTTTGCTGGAATCGCTGTCGCGGCTCTGCATCGGCACTCCACGCCGAGCAGAGCCGCTGCGTCGCCATACCACCTTGCGCGTGGGCGGTCCCGCCGCGCTGTTTTACAAAACCCACGACCTCGAGGAGTTTGCCCGCATCTCCATCTGGGCACACGAGCACGCCGTACCCGTGTTTGTAATGGGGCACGGCAGCAACATTTTGGTGAGTGATAAAGGCATTCCCGCGCTGGTGATTTATAACGCCTGCCAGCGCATGCAGATTGGCGAGATGACCTACGCCGAAACGGGCGTGCCGTTTCGCGAATTGTTCCTGAAAACCGCTCAAGCGGGTCTAAGCGGGCTGGAGTTTGCGGTGGGCATTCCGGGCACGCTGGGCGGTGCGCTGGTCTCCAACGCAGGGGCGTACCGCAGCAACATCGCCGATTTGTTGATAGAGATTGACTTGGTTTCGGAAGGTGTGCGCCAGCGCGTTTCGCCTGAATGGATGCAGTTTTCCTATCGCGATAGCCGATTACGCCGTCCGAACGCGCCACCTACCAGTTTACTGGCAGTACGCCTTCGCCTCAAGCCCGACCAGCGGCGCGCAATTTTGGCGCGCGCCCGCGAATTTCAACGCCAGCGCATCCTCAAACAACCTCCTGAATTCTCAGCAGGCAGCTTTTTCAAGAATGTATATGACCGCGCGCTGGCAGAGCAACTGTCGAACCTACCCGAACCGATGCGCGAGGCAGGTGTGGTGCCCGCGGGCTACCTCATAGAGGCGTGCGGTCTCAAGGGCTACACTGTCGGTGGGGCATGCGTATCCCGAAAACACGCAAACTTCCTCATCAATCGGGGCTGGGCAACCGCGCGCGACTTCGAGCATCTGGCGCAACATATCGAACGCGTAGTGTTTGAAACCTTCGGTGTGCGCCTGGAGCGCGAGGTGCTGCGCGTGGGCGACTGGAACGGCACTACCGATGTGCCATAATAGAGGCAGGAGACTCCTATGCGAGTGTTCGGATGGTTAGTAGTAGCGACTGTGATATTGGTCGGGGCAGGTGGCTGCGAGCGGCGCGCGTACACTGAAGAGGACGCCCGCCAAGCGATTGCCGAGCGTCAGCAACAGTTCCAAACGGAGATTGAGCGTGGCGTGCGTGCGGCGCCACCCGTGAGCGTGGAAACCCCTTCGGAGAGCACTGGTGCAACCTCTGGCAGTGGCGTGAACGCACCCCCTGCAAGCGACACGAGCATCGCGGTGCCGCCGCCTCCTACCTCCAGCACACCCCCTGCAGGCAGCAGCACGCCTGCACCAAGCGCACCTGCCACGCTGGGTGAAGCACGCTATAACCCCGAAACGCGCCAGTACGGCGTTCAGCCCCCTGGTGCTCCTGATACTTACACCGTGCCGCTGGGCGGGCAAAACGGGCAATAAATCACCGCGTGCTTCCGATTACCCGCGCTGACAACTGCCAGCGGGGCACCAACATCACATACCTCCAGCGCGTGCTGGCAAGCAACACCCACGCGAAAACGCTTCCGACTGCCCGCGTTAGCCCACCTCCTGCAGGAATCCGCGGTCGCGCGTCGAAGCAAGGAACCGAATTGCGTCGGCTGCGTAAATTTGTTGAGGAAGAGACTTTTGTGAGGAAGAGACGCTATGCCAAGGAAGAAAACCACAGCCACAACGGAGCAACCGGAAACGACCACTACGGAGCGCAAACGCCGTCGCACGACCCGACGACGCATTGAAATCCCGCGCACGCTGCCTGTGCTGCCCGTGCGCGACAATGTTTACTTCCCGAACACCCTTGCGCCAGTGCTGGTGGGGCGCGAAAAGTCGCTGCGTGCAGTAGAAGCCGCTATGACCACTCCCCACCGCATGATGATTTTGGTTACGCAGCGGGATATTTCGATCGAAAACCCAACTTTGGAAGACTTGTTTGAGGTAGGCGTGGTCGCCGAGATTATGCAGGTAATCCAAGCGCCCAACGGCACGCTGCGCGTGGTGTTTCGCGGCATCCAGCGGGCGCGCCTGCTCGGCTTGGAGCACGATGAACCCTACATGCTCGCGCAGATTGAACCCATCCACGAGCGCGAGGTGAAACTCACCACCGATATTGAGGCGCTTATGCGCTCAGCGGTGGAGATGTTCGAGGAGATAGCTTCACACGACCGCGACATCCCGCCCGAAGTGGTCGCCACCGTCTCCTATCTGCAAGAGCCAGGGCGGCTGGCGGATACCATCGCCCACTTCGTGCACATCCGCGCCACTGACAAGCAAAAAGTGCTGGAGACTATCCCCATCAAAGACCGCTTGGAGGTGCTGGTGCGCTTGCTGGGGCACGAAGTGGAAATCGTACACCTCAAGCAGCGTATCCAAGACCGCGTGGAGCAGGAGCTGGGCGATACTCAACGCGAATACTATCTGCGTGAACAGCTCAAAGCCATTCAGCGCGAGCTGGGCGAACGCGACGACAAGTTCTCCGAAGTAGAAGAGTACCGCGCCCGAATCGCTGAATCGGGCATGCCCGAAGACATCGCCGAGCGCGCCCTCAAAGAGGTGGATCGCCTCGAGAAGATGCCCTTCGGCTCACCCGAAGCATCGGTCATTCGCACCTACCTCGACGTATTGCTCTCGCTGCCGTGGAAGGAGCGCACCGAGGACCGCGTAGACATCAACGAAGCCGCGCGTATCCTCGATGAAGACCATTATGGGCTGAAAAAAGTCAAGGAGCGCGTGCTGGAGTTCTTGGCGGTGCGCAAGCTCTCTGGCTCGCTCAAAGGTCCGATTTTGTGCTTTGTCGGTCCGCCGGGCGTGGGCAAGACCTCGCTGGGGCGGTCTATCGCGCGGGCACTAGGACGCAAGTTCATCCGCGTGTCGCTGGGCGGCGTGCGCGACGAGGCTGAAATTCGCGGACACCGCCGCACTTATATCGGCGCGATGCCCGGGCGCATTATTCAGGGGCTGCGTCAGGCAGGCACCCGCAACCCCGTGTTCATGCTCGACGAAATCGACAAACTTGGCTACGACTTCCGCGGCGACCCCACCTCCGCCTTACTGGAAGCGTTAGACCCTGAACAGAACGACAAATTCTCCGACCACTATCTGGAGGTACCGTTCGACCTGTCGGACGTGATGTTCATCACGACAGCGAACACGCTGGAGACCATTCCCGCGCCTCTGCGCGACCGCATGGAGGTTATCCAGTTCTCGGGCTACACCGAGGACGAGAAGTTGCATATCGCGCGCGACTACCTGATCCCGCGCGTGTTGGAGCGCCACGGGCTAACCAAAGAACACTTACAGATCACCGACGATGCGATTATCCGCATCATTCGCGAGTACACGCGCGAGGCAGGCGTGCGCAACTTAGAGCGCGAGCTCTCTACCATCTGCCGCAAGGTCGCCAAGCAGGTTGCCAGCGGCGAGGAAGTGCATGTGGTGGTAGACGCTGCGCAAGTACCCGAGTTCCTAGGCAAGCCACGCTTTCGCTTCGGCACCAAAGAGGAGAAAGACGAGGTGGGCGTGGCAATGGGGCTTGCCTACACCGAGTTCGGCGGCGATGTGATGGCGGTGGAGGTTGCCGTCGTGCCCAGCCACGAGGGACGTTTGCTGCTAACTGGACGCCTGGGCGAGGTGATGAAAGAATCGGCGCAAGCCGCCATGACCTATATCCGCTCGCGAGCGCACCATCTGGGCATTGACCCTGAGTTCTACCGCAACCGCGATATTCACATCCATGTGCCCGAGGGCGCCATTCCAAAAGATGGTCCTTCGGCGGGCATCACGATGGCGACCGCACTGGCTTCCGCACTTACTGGGCGTCCCGTGCGCCGCGATATCGCGATGACGGGCGAAATCACTCTGCGAGGGCGCGTGCTGCCCGTGGGCGGAATCAAAGAAAAAGTCATCGCGGCACACCGTGCAGGCATCTACGAGGTCATTCTGCCCGCCGAGAACGAACCCGACTTGGACGACATCCCTGAACATGTGCGTGAGCAAATGACCTTCCACCTCGTGCGCCACATGGACGAGGTGCTGCCGCTGGCACTGGTGCATGGAGAGCGATTGGAAGACCGCCTCAAAGATGCCGAGCGAGCAGAGGTGGTGATTTAGCGCGATACGCGGGGGCGTTGACGCGGCGTGCACTACCGTAGCGCCAGCGTCCCCGCTGATGAATGCAAGCCGATGCAGCCAGGATAGAGACGGCTGACGAGGTTTGGATAATAAACTGACCACTATAACCTTAATCGGCTGAAGCCGCTTTTGTGCAAGCAAAGCCCGCCCACGCGGGCTAATGTGGCGCGTCGGCGCAGGTGCGCCAGCATTCGTGCCGTTGCTTAGTGTGCGACGCCAGGAATGGCGTCGCACCAACGAAAACAGACGCGCCAGCATTCGTGCCGTCGCCCGCGTGCAACGCCCCACAGGTGCGCCAGCATTCGTGCCGTTGCCAAGTATGCAACGCCACGAAAGGCGTTGCACCGATACGCGCAGGTGCGACGGCATTCGTGCCGTCGCCCAGCGTGCGACGGTGTTTGTGCTATCGCCATGTGTGCGACGACAGGAATGTCGTCGCACCATGCCATAACCGCTTGCCCGTTCTTAGCGGTTTAGGTTCCTCGCCGCGCTCGGAATGATAGAGCGGTTTTCGCAAAGAATGAACCTGTCGTACCAGCCGAAGGCGAGGAATCTTTACGAAAGCAATATTTTCATTCCGAGCTGCAGGCGAGGAATCTCCAGCAATGCACTGTTGAGACCCCTCGCTGCGCTCGGGGTGACAAAGCCACCAACCCTTGTCAATCCGAGCGAAGCGAGGTATCTCCAGCGAGCTGCAGCCGAGCCCCCTTTTGCACGTTTGCTTCCTCTTGTAGGTTTCTCCCCCCCGTTACGTGAGGGAAACCGACTGTCAACCGTGTCCCCTACTTGCAGGGAGAACCTAACGGAGGGGTTCGAGAAATCTGGCGACTGCATCGCTATACGAGGCGCGGCACTATCCCCTCGTCAGCTTGTGGGGATGAGGTATGCTTAGGCGGACGCACGACGCGCCGCGGAGGTTTTCACATGAAAACCCCGCCTGCAACAGGCTCGGAGGTGCCCTATGGAACGCTCGGAGAAACTACTTTCACGGGAACACTCGGTGTTGGTGCTGGTTGACTTGCAGGATACCTTCCTGAACCCCATCAAAGTTGCCTCGCAAATCGTAGCAAATGTGCGCCTACTGCTGCAAGTGAGCCGCCAACTGGGGGTGCCTTGCCTCGCCACCACGCACAACGCTGAAAAACTCGGCGGGATGACCCCGCAGCTCGCCAGCAAACTTGGCGATATCCCTGTACTCAACAAACTCACCTTTAGCGGCTTAGGTAATGAGGAGTTTGTGCGACACCTACAAGCCACAGGGCGCACACAAGTGGTGCTGGTGGGCATAGAAACACATATCTGCGTCATGCAGACAGCGCTTGACCTGCTTAAGGCGGGCTACAGTGTGCACGTGCCCCACGACGCGGTTGCCAGCCGCGAGAAACGCGATTGGAAATACGCACTACTGCGCTTAGCGCACGCGGGGGCAACCATCACAAGCATCGAATCGGTTATCTACGAATGGCTCTACGAAGCAGGCACGGACGAGTTCCGACAAGTGCTCCCCCTGCTGAAAGCACGCGAACAAGCCCGCCTGCAAGAAGAAGAGGAAGAAACCCCCTCTGAAACAGAGGAGCCAGAAGACGCGGAGGACGACGAGGAAACAGAAGAAGAAACTACCGACGAAACAGATTCCGAAGAATAAAGTACAGGTTCGCCGGTCGCTCGGCGATTCGGCGCGAGAAATAGGGGTACCATTGCTCTCCATAGGGCACATAAATCAGTGTGCGGTACCCCTCCGCCACCAACTGCTTCTGAACATCGCGCCGAATGCCGTACAGCAACTGGAATTCAAACTTGGACTTATCCAGCCCCAGTCGAGCAGCGTAGCGCTTGGCATGCTCAATCAGGCGGGTATCGTGCGTCGCAATCGCAGGCTCATTACCACGCTCAAGTAGACGCTCCATCTGTATCCTGAACTGGCGATCGACCGATTTCTTGTCAGGGTAGGCGACTTCACGAGGCTCGGCGTACGCCCCTTTCACCAAGCGCACACGCGCCCCTAACTCCAGCAACCGTTCCAAGTCTTGAGGCGTGCGGTATAGATAGCTTTGCAGCACAGTACCTGAGTTGGGATACTTCGGGAACATCTCGCAAAACAGGTCTAAAATCGCCTGCGTGTGCTTGCTGCTCTCCATATCCACCCAAACGAAGTTTTTCAGGTCTTTGGCGGCAGCCAGCACGCGCTCCAGATTCTCACGCGCAACTTCGTAACCCAAGTCCAACCCAAGCTGAGTTAGCTTGATGGAAATACAAGCGTTGACCCCTCGCTGAGCGATGCGCTCCAGCAATTGGATATATTGGTTAGCGGCTTGCTGGGCGTCTTCTGCGCGCGTGGTATCCTCACCAAGATAATCCAGCGCGACGAGAAAGCCTTCGTTATTGAGGCGACAGGCGACCGAGAGCGCCGTTTCTAAATCCTCACCTGCAATAAACCGCTGCACCAAGCCTTGAGTCCAGCGGCTGTGCTTGATCCAGTTCTTGAATGCGGGCATCTGCGCCACTTTTAGCACCAGTGCTCGGGTAAGCATCGTCGCTTTACCTCACTGTGTCGGTCAGGTGTCACTGCTTGGTCTTGGGGGGAGCTTGCTCCCACCAATACTCCATCACTTCGCGTTTCGGGTCGGGCTTAGGCATCTGGGGCGGTGTCTGAGGCTTTTGCTCATTCGAGTTCGACTGTTTGGAAACTGCTTGGCGATTCTGCTCTAACTGCGCTTTGATTTCAGCCTCCGAGGGCACGGGTACCGGCTCCGCAAGCTGTTGTGAGGATTGCGATTCCTGACGGTCGAGTCGATGCCTATCCTGTAGGGGCGCGATGTTCGTCTGCCATCCATACCAAGCGATAAATGCCATAGACACCACAATCAAACCAATCCAAGCAATAGGCATGCTTTTGCGTTTCATAGGCGACCAGCCTCCGCAGGGATTATACCATGCAGGTGTAGGTATGCGGGCGGTTAGAGCAGAATCGGACGGTATCGGTATAATTCACGCGATGAAACGGCTGCACGCGCAAGTATACGGGGTGGTGCAAGGTGTTGGTTATCGTATGTTTGCTCAAGGAGAGGCGATACGCCTTGGGCTGCGAGGCTATGTGCGCAACTGCAGCGACGGCTCGGTTGAGGTGGTAGCAGAAGGCATGGAAGAACAGCTCCAAGCCTTTTTGGAACGCCTCTGGCAGGGACCGCTGGGGGCGCGTGTGCATTCAATTGACACTGTCTGGGACGCCGCAACGGGGGAGTTTGAAGGGTTTACAATTCGGCGATGAACCGAGTAGTTGTCGCAGCCGTTCTCTGCTTTCTGATAGCAACAGCCCTAGCACAACCCAAGCTGCTTCTTATCTTGGTGCACGAACCGCTCCAACTTGACCAAACAACGGGCGTTGTACCGTCGCAGGCAGCATGGGTAGTGTGGCGGCGCGATGCCAACGCCCCCCTTGCTTTGGCAACAGGGCGTTGGGCCGAAGTGCCCTCCCAGCACCGCCTCACTCCAAAACTCTTGTCGCCCGCCAACGCTGCGCGGAACCAGCACCAGTTATGGGTACCCACCCGCCCCCAACCCCAGACCATCCTCCAGCAGACGCTTGCCTCACGCTTGGCGCAGGTAGGGTACCGTGCCATATATCTTGCCACGCCCGACTCGCCTTCACCCAGCCCCTATGCCTTAGTCGCTATTCCAGAAAAAGGCAAGGTAGAGGCGCGCTTTTACCCCAGTCTAGAATCGCTACGCCTCAATTTCTTTCAGCTGCCGGCGGATTGGGCAGTGTTGGAACTCAAACGCTGGAACTACAAATCGCTGGAGTTGCTGTTGGCAGAAGGTGTGGAAGTCTGGGTGCTTAGCGTGGCAGCCCCTCGCGACTTCGCTTTGCCCTCGACGCGTCTCACCGGGCTAATCCGCTACGCCGCGCGTGAACCGCGGGGGCTGCTTACTTCGCCAAGCACACGGTGGAGCGGCGTAATCCGCGAAGTTGATATCGTTCCATCCGTTTACCGTGCGCTCACAGGACAAAACATCTGTTCGGTGGCTGGGGCATCCGCTTTAGAAACACGCCAATCCGACTGGCACCGATTTTGGAACGGTCGGCTCGTGCGCCTTGCTATCCGCGAAGCGACGGAGTCGGTAGGGATTGCGTGGCACGGCAACGCGCTCAAACGCAGTGCCGAATGGACACAAGCCAACGCCCAACTTGCTCCTATCCTTCGGGGCAGCGCATTGGGCATCAGCGTCGGATGGCTTGGCACATCGCTCCTGCTTTGGTTCTTTCACAAACTGCATGGGCGTGTGCGGCGGGTGCTCATTAGCGGGCTTGCGGTGCTGGGCTTGCTACCTGCGGTAGCTGTTTTGTATGCTTACTACCCGTTCGCTTTCTGGACAGGGGCGTTCGCGCGCGATTTGGCGGCAATTGCCAGCTGGCTAATGCTTGGATGGCTGGCGCTAAGCCTCGTTGCTGGGGGCATTGCCCGATGGAAACTGCTGCCCCCTCTGGCGGTTGCCAGCGTGGCGGCGCTAAGTATCGTTTGTTTGGATTTGCTGCTGGCAGGAGGTTACGGGGTGAACCGCTCGCTGCTGAGCTTGGGCACCGCCTCCGCTCAACAGATGTTTGGCGCAAACGAATGGTTTTGGGGCTTCGCGGTGGCAACATGTCTTATGGCACCTGCCAGCTGGCTCGAGAGCCGCGGGCGCACCCACCTTACAGGTGCCGAGCAAGCAGCCATCGGCATGCTGTATGGCACGACGCTGCTGCTAATAGGGATGCCAATGTTGGGCGCAGCGTTGGACGCTTGGCTGCCAATGACCCTCGCGTTCGGCTGGGGCATCGGGCTATTCACAGGGCTGCTGCCCGAACGCGTGGAGCCGCGTCGTTTGATTGCCCCCCTCGCAGGGCTGGTATTAGCGGGCGTTGCGCTCTCTGCAGCTGCTATCGCACTGGATGCCTTGCAGCCATGGCAACGCCAAGCAGGCTGGGCACGCACTTGGCTAAGTGTTAGCAACTGGCACGCCCTGCCCCTGAAACTGCTTGGAGTGGCTGCACTGACGGGTGGGCTGTGCTACCTGCTGCGGCGCACCCTGAGCCGATTGTGGACACAAGCATATTTTCTGAGCCGCGCGTTGGTGGGCTGTGGGCTTGCCATCGGGGGCGCACTGCTTGTAGGCAAGGCAATTGCCGCGATTGTGATTCTCGCACTTTGCCTAATGTTCGTGTTGGAGTACTTGGTGGGGAGCAAGGAGTGGGGCTACCTACACGCAGGCAACGGAATCGCCCACTAAGCAACAGGTATAATCTTGGCTTGGAGGTGTGTACTCGCATGGGCGCAGTCATCCTAAACCGCATTCTTATCTTGCTGGCGTCAATAGGCATGGTCATCTCCGCGTTGTTATGGATTTCATACACTGCGGAATTTTCGTTGCCCTGCACTGGGGGTGGGTGCGACGAGGTCGCGCGTTCGCCCTACTCGCGCGTAGCAGGGATACCGCTGCCTGCCCTCGGCTTTGGCTATTTCGGATTACTGCTGGTGCTGGCGCTCTCGCGCCTACAATACCCCGAGCAGTGGCGCACCTACGGCAAAATGATCGCCGCGCTCAGCACCCTTGGCATGCTCACCTTTGGCTACCTCACTTATATTCAACTTTTTGTGCTGAACCTCTACGAAAAAGGCACCCCCTGCTGGTGGTGCTTAGCCGCGGCGGGCACCAATACGCTTTTGTGGCTGTCGGCGCTGGTGGGGCTGCGCGGTGCACCGACGATTTCGGGCACGCTCACGCGCGAACTGCTGCAGTCCGTCGCGCTCTCGCTGGTGTTGGTCGTGGCCGGATTGGCATATGGCGGTTGGCAGTGGCGCCAAGCAACTACTGCCCAAGTGATGGAAACTGATACCGAAAAACTCCAGCTGCTCTACTTAGATGGTCAAGGCTGGCGCAAAGGTAAAGAGGATGCCCCGCTGGTCATCGTTGAGTTCTCTGACTTCCAGTGCCCCGCCTGCCGACAAGCCTACGAAATCCTTGAAGGACAAATCCTGCCACAAATAGAAGATAAGACGCTATTTGTATTTCGCCACTACCCACTGATAAACATCCACCCGATGGCGTGGATTGCAGCGGCGGCCTCAGAAGAAGCAGGCAAAAACGGCAAGTTCTGGGAAATGTATAGCGCGCTTTTCGAGAGCCAAGAGGGCTTGTCGCCCGATGTGATTGAGGATATCGCCCGCAAGTTGGGCTTGGATGCAAAGAAGATCCGCGAAGCGATGGACAATCAAGAGATTCATTTCAAGAAAATCTATCGCGACTTTGAAGAAGGCTCCAAACTGGGCGTCAAATCAACACCGACCTTTATTGTTGTCTACGAAGGCAAGATGTACTTCAGTCCTGGGATGCAAGCATTGCTCAATACGCTCAACAACACGCCTGAGATTCGAGCGTATCTGGGCAAGCCCGTTGTCGCCACCCCACGATAGCGATGGAACTTAGGTATCGTGCTCCTGAGGGGATGAATGATGTGCTGCCCGAGACCAGCCATCTCTGGCAGCAGTTGGAGGCACGCTGGCGCGAACACTGCCACGCCTACGGCTACCGTGAAATCCGCACACCGATTATGGAATATGCCGAGCTGTTCGAGCGCAGTGTGGGCGAGACCAGCGACATCGTCTCCAAAGAGATGTATGTGCTGCAGCGTGGCGAGGAGCGCTATGCGCTCAAGCCTGAAGGCACTGCACCCGTAGTGCGCGCCTACATCGAGCACGCGCTGCACAGTGCCGGAGGCGTTCAGAAACTGTATTACATCACGCCCTTTTTCAGGGGCGAGCGCCCCCAAAAGGGGCGGTATCGTCAAGCGCACCAGTTCGGCGCAGAGATTATCGGTACCGCCCTGCCATATGCCGACGCCGAGCTGCTGGCGATGGTGATGCACTTTTTCCAATCGCTGGGCATTCCAGCCGATGCGCTGGAGCTGCGCCTCAACACCATCGGCTGCCCTGAATGCCGCCCTGCATATCGAGAAGCAGTGCGCACCTTTGGACGCGAAAACTTTGCGCGTCTGTGCAAAAACTGCCAAGCCCGCTTAGAACGCAACCCCCTGCGCATTTTGGACTGCAAAGAGTGTGTGGAAGTCACCGCCGAAGCCCCACCGATTGACCCCTACCTATGCGATGAATGCCGTGCACATTTTGAGACGCTCCAACAGCTGCTCAAAACTCTTGATGTGCCCTATCGGCGCGATTTTCGGCTGGTGCGCGGCTTGGATTACTACACCCGCACCACCTTCGAGGTAGTGGCGGAGCAGGGCTTGGGGGCGCAAAACGCCCTCTGTGGCGGCGGGCGGTACGACGGCTTAGTGGAGGAGTTGGGCGGCGCGCCTACCCCCGCATTAGGCGTGGGCATTGGCGTGGAGCGCACGCTGTTGGTGCTTCATGCACTGGGCATACCGCTGCCAGAACCACCCACGCTGGAGGTTTACGTAGTGGCATTTGGCGACATCGCGCGCCCAACAGCGTTGCAAGTTGCCCAACAGCTGCGCCACGTGGGTATTGCCACTGACTTGGATTTGGAAGGGCGCAGTCCCAAAGCGCAAATGCGCCTTGCCAACCGCAGCGGCGCACGCTTCGCGGTTTTGCTGGGCGAGACCGAACTTGCCCAACACGCCGCCACTGTCAAAGACCTGCATACCCACGAGCAAACCCTCGTGAGCCAAACGGAGCTACCAGAATGGCTTCGGAGCCGACTGCCGAAATCCTGAACCCTGCCGATGTCGCCTACTTCCAGCGCGGGGCGTGGGAAAATCCACGCTTCTGGAACCGCTTGGGCGGGCAGCCTGACCTCCGCGGCAAGAAGGTACTAGACTTGGGCTGTGGGCACGGTAGCCTCTGCATCGACATGGCAAAAGCGGGCGCCGCGCGCGTGGTGGGCGTAGACATCAACGAACGGCTCATCCGCTTCGCCAACGCTAACCTCCAGCACAACTACCCAGAACTAGCCGACCGTGTCAGTTTCTATTGCCTCGACATCGCCCAACTGGACGAGGGCGACTTCGACCTGATGACCAGCAAGGACACTTTTGAGCATGTGATGGATTTGCGCGGTGTGTTGGCAGAGATGCATAAACGGCTCAAATCAGGCGGACGCCTGTACGCCGCAATCGGACCGCTGTGGAACAGCCCTTTCGGCGACCATGACACAATCAAGCGACTCATTGGCATCAACCTGCCGTGGGCACACCTAATCGTGCCCGACCACTTCGTGCTTAGCGCCACTGCCAAGCGCATCGGGCGCCCTGTGCACTCGTATCGCGACCTTGGGATGAACATGCTCTCCTTCCGCGAGTACAAGCAGATTATTCACGAATCAGGTTTTGTCGTGGAGTTTTTCAAACCAAACTGCAGTCGGCATCCGGTGGTACAACTATTTAGCCTGCTGCGTCATCTACCGCTTGTGGGCGAATATTTTGTGAGTAACTTGTACTGTATTCTACGTAAGCCTTAGCACTCTAAGACGCACGGGGCGACACGACTGCGTCGCCCCTCTGAACCGCCTTGGTATTATGCAGCGCTACCCAGCGCGTTGGCTTTCCAAATAGCCCGCTATGGCGGGTTGCACCACGCCCAGTGGCAGTTCGCGTTCGCGCCCGACGCGCTCAAACAGACGCGCGTAGGCGTGCCCGACCTTGTTCCAGCTGAGACCGAGTGCTTTGCGCTGTGCCACCAGCCGATGATAGCGCATCAGCACGGGGTCAGACAGCAGCTGCAGCAACGCGTCAGCGATGGATGCGGGGTTGTTGAACTGCACCAACATACCGCCGCCGTCTGCCAGCACTTCGCGCGCGTACAGGTAAGGCGTGGAAAGCACTACACAGCCCGCAGCAATCGCATATGCCAGCGTGCCACTGGTGATTTGGTCGGGGTTCAGGTAGGGCGTGATGTAGATGTCAGTGGCACGCAGGTACAGGCGGATATCTTCCAGCGACAGGTAGCGGTTCTCGAGCACCACATGCTGCTGGAGCCCGAGCCGCTCCACCTCGCTCATCAGAAACTCGCGGTACGCTTCACCCTCGCGGGCACGCACTTTGGGATGGGTTTCGCCCAGTACCAGGTATACGACATTCGGGAACTGCTCCACGACCGCCGGCAGGGCACGAATCACATCTTCAATGCCCTTGCCGCGGCTGACCAAACCGAAGGTGCTTAGCACGATGCGCCCGCTCATGCCGATTTTGGCTTTCGCCTCCTGCGGGCTGATGGGCAACGGTTCGGGTGCCCCGTGCGGAATCACGTACACGTGGTGAGTAGGTGCGCCGTAAACGCTATCTAGCAGGCGCACGGCAGTGCCCGCCATCACGACTACCGCGTCGGAAGTGCGCACAATCGCTTTCAAGATGCGACGCATCGGCTCAGTCGGCTCAGGGACCACTGTGTGCAGCGTTGTGACAACAGGTACACGCAGGTGCTCTAGAAAGGTGAGAACCAACTCACCCATCTCGCCGCCGAAAATACCGTACTCGTGCTGTAAGCTCACCACGCGCACAGACGAGCGGTTGAGCAAGCGTGCCGCTTCAATATAGTCGTCTACTTCCTCACGACGCAGTTGATAAATCACGCGGGGATCGGGATGCGCAATTCGCGCCTCATGGTCAGCCGAGATGACCACTCCATCCCAGCCATGCCTTTCAACAGCCTGCAACACATCATATGTAAAGGTGGCAAGCCCACACTCCGTGGGTGGGTAGGTGCTTACAAACGCCACCTGCGGACGGTTTCGTGCCAAGCCCTCTCGTACCATAGGGTACTTTCACCTCCCAAAGTGAAGTTACGCTTTCTTGCAGAAAGCGCCAAGCGGACGCATGTGACAAAAGACCAGACATTGCCAGTCGTGGGTACATCTGTGCAGCCAGCAGGTTAGTACAGACTTCCTCGCCTCGTCGCGCGATGCACCACTATCTCACACACAATTGCACTGCTGGCTACCATGCCTGCGGTGCGGGGAATCGACGCCTCTTCTCCGTTTCCAATAATACCCGATTAGAGCCACTAAAGTCAAGCCCTCAAATCACACCGCAAGGCGACGCCCACTTTTTATTGTCGGCATTTCACTCCCGATTCTTTAGAGGCAGGAGATGAAGTCGGGGATATCTCGCGGTGGGTTTTTCGAATTCTGCCCCCCCTCCTTTAGGTTCCCCCCGCAAGCGAGAGGAACCGCAATCGGCTCGGTTCCCCCTATTGGTAGGGGGAACCTAAAGGAAGGGGTTCGGAGAAATCAGGCAATGGCTTGGGCAGTTGAGGTGGAACCCTGCACCCTTGTCAGGGGCAGCACTCGCCCTTGCTGAAGCGCTAATGCTCGCCTCTCGTGATTGTTTGGATGTTCTGGTCCTCCTCCGTAAGGTCCCCCCGCTTCGCGAGGGGACCCAAAGTAGGCTGGTTCCCCCTACTGCGTAGGGGGAACCTAAAGGAGGGGGTTCCAAAGATTGACGAGAGGCGAAGCGCTAATCCGTGGTAGGGGGGGCAGGTTCCTGCGTTTGCTGAGGTGCGGGTTCCTCAGGTTGAGGAAGCGGTTCGGGAACTGCGAGGAACTCCGCTTCTCCATAGAAAAAGTGGAGCAGCCGTTCAATGATGATTTTCAGCGTCGTGGCAACTGGTACCGCCAACAGCATGCCCCAGATGCCCCAGTTGGAGCCAACCACAATCGCAACTAGCGCGCCCAGCGGGCGCAAACCCACAGCCCCCCCAAGCAAGCGGGGCGTTATCATCAGGTCAAACAAAGTGTTTAGCAGCATCGCGCCTGCCACTACCGCCACTGCATGCCATACAGTCGGCAGCGAAATCAGGAAAAACAGGGGGTGCGCTGCTCCAAACACTAAAGTCAACACAAACGAGCTAAGCGCGATCAAAAATGCCCCCAGATATGGGATCGGATAGAGGATGGCAGCCAGTACGCCCAACAACACGGGGCTCGGGGCACCCACCAGCCAGTAAAACAGCATACTCGCGGCGCCGTAGGTTAGCGATGCCGTGACGATGCCCCGAATGTAGCGGAAAAAAAGTGTGCCAATCTCGCTCATCAGTCGCCCAACAGCAGGGCGTTGTGCGGGCGGAATCATAAACATAAAACCGCGATGAATGGCGGGCATATCCAGCAGGAAAAAGAAGGTACTTAGGGGGATGAGGATTAGCCAGATGGCTTTAGAGAGCAGCCCCAGTAGTGTGTTGAGGAACGAGTTGATGTAGCGCGCGGCGTTGTCGAGCAGAAAATCGTTCACACGCTTTTGCAGGTTGCCCGTGAGTTCTTTGGCGAGGGCGGTGGGGTCCGTGGGCAGCCCCAAGCGTTGGAGCAGCTCGGCGTTGCGCTCAATCCACGCGCGGCGCTTGGGAATTTCCTCTTGCAGCACGATTTGGGCGTCGCGCGTCCAACGATTGACGACATCGGTAATCGTACCGTTTTTGGATTGGCTAAAAGTTTGGATAATCTCTTGGGCTTGGGCATAGAAGGCAGGCGCCAGCATCAGCCCCAGCCCCAGCGTGAGCAATAGGAACGCCAGAAACACATTCAAAATCGCACGCCCGCGCGAATAGCCGCGCCGTACCAGTGCCTCCACAAAGGGGTTCAGCAGTAGCGCGATGATGCCCCCGATTGCGAAGGGCACCAGCGAGGCGCGCACTAAGTACAAGAAGTAGAGGGCAGCGGCGACGACCGCTGCCCAGCCCAAGAAACGCCACATCGCTGTTAGGCTTCTTCGGGCGCGATTTCCTCGGCAACCTCAGTGGCTTTTCGGCTGATGCGCTCGCGCAGGTTGCGTCCTGCTTCACTTACGCGCTCCGAGAGCTGATGGCTCAGTTCGCTCATCTTCTCGGTGAGGTCGTGCAAGCGGCGCCCGAGGTCGCCCCGAATCTCCTCGCCAGACTTAGGCGCAAAGAGCAAGCCAATCACGGCGCCGATCAGCACGCCCAGTCCGATCCCTGCCAGCAGATAGAGCAGACCGCTGCGTTCATCGTGGTTTTGCATTGTTTATCCCTCCTTGTGTGTGGTGTGTGTTGCCTCCCCAGATGGGATGCGCTCCGCCTCAGGGGCGGAATCCTCGCTTGGTGTGTGGGCAGCCGTGCTTAGGGTTGCTTCGCCTGTCGCCCCTGCAAGGCTGTCGGCACCGTTGGGCGGGGCATGGGTGTCCTCGCGTACAGTAGCCACGCCTTGCGGCGTGGTGATATCCTCGCTGATGGGGAGCGCGGCGCGGTCAGGTGCGCTCGCGTGGGGGTTGTCGTACACCGTAGGGCGTTTGGACGTTAGCCGTTTCTCGATCTGACGGCTGAGTGCGCGCCCGCCCAGCTTGAAGCCCTCGTGCATCAGTTTGCCCAACAGGCGTGCAGCACGCTCGGGCAGCCGGCGCACCTTCGCGCCGATTTCATCCGCAACCTCCAGCTTGTGGCGAATGTTATCGCTGACGATGTGGAGGTTCTCGATGGTCTCGGCGGCTTCGCGCATGGCGCGCTCGGCTTCTTTGAGGGTCGCGGTTGCGCCTTGCAAGGTAGGCACCATCTCGTCCAGCACTTGCGCCGCGCGTTGGTTGAGGGCGTTTATCTGTGCCTTGACCTCGTTCACCTCGCGCTGGATGGCGGGCAGGATGTGCTTGGCAACTACCAGCAAGCCAATAGTGCCCCACGCCAGCCCCAGCAGCGTAAGGCTCATCAGCACAATCAGTACTATCAACAAAGTCTCGGTCATACCTCTGCCCCCTCCAGCAGGAACGGCTGCACAATCTGCAGTGCACGCCTGACGGCACGGTCGGTGGTCTCCGCATCGGGGTTTGCAGCGTGTGGCGCCTCGATTACGCCTCCCCCGACCACCGTCTCGCCCCGATAGAACACGCCGAACTGCCCTGGTGTGATGGCGCGCACGGGTTCGTCGAACACCACGCGCACGCGACGCGGGTCGTCCAACGGGTATAGCGTTGCCCGCGCCATAGGCGCATTATACCGAATTTTTGCCATCACGCGCAGCGGCTTCTCCAAGTAGGGGATGCTGCTCCACTCTACATCGCCCACGATCATTTCGCGCTCGTAGAGGTCTGCCTCATCGCCCACGATGATGGCGTTCTCCTCAGGGATGATGCGCAGCACGAACAACGGCTTGCCGCCTGTGTTGATGCCCAGGCGCCTGCGCTGCCCGATGGTGTACATCGCGATGCCCTGATGCGTGCCCAGCACGCGCCCATGCTTGTCGCGGATTTCGCCAGGCGTAAAGGCGTCGGGCGTTACCTCGCGCAGAAACTGATGATAGCCCCCCGCGTGCGCCACAAAGCAAATCTCTTGGCTGTCGGGCTTGTTGGCAGTCCACAACCCCAGTTCAGCGGCGAGGCGGCGCACCTCGTCTTTGCTGGGCATTGTGCCCAGCGGGAAAATCACCCGCCGCAACTGCTCTTGGCTGAGCATGTAAAGCACATACGATTGATCCTTATCCTTGTTGACGGCACGCAGCAGGTTGTAGCGTCCGGTGTGGGGGTTGTAGCGGGTGCGGGCGTAGTGCCCTGTGGCGATGTAGTCGCAGCCCAGCTCATCTGCCTTGCGCAGCAGAGCGTCGAACTTCACGAAGCGGTTGCACTGCACGCACGGGTTGGGGGTACGCCCGCGTCGATACTCATGGATAAAGTCGCGAATGACTGTGTCGGCGAACACGCGGCGGAAGTTGAGCACATAGTGCGGAATGCCTAGCCGTCGCGCGACGCGACGCGCATCCTCAACCGCGCCCAACGAGCAGCAGCCCCCATGGCGCGGGTCGGGATGCGACTCCTGCCAGATTTGCATCGTGACGCCGACGACCTCAAAGCCGCGCTTCTGTAGAATCGCCGCCGCCACCGAACTGTCCACTCCCCCACTCATTGCGAGTAGTACTGTGCCGCGCTTGCGTGCCATAGCCATGTAAAGTGTACCTGATTTGTGCCCTTACCAACGGGCGCCGCGTGTTTTGGAACGCCAGAAGAAGCAGTTCATCTGTCCGCTTTCACTGTGACAACGAGTCTACTACAAGCGGAAGGGGCAACAAAGCCCTTCACTCTATGTTTGGAGGTGGAGAGTGCAGGCGATGAGTTTGTTTCGGGGTTTATGGCTGCTGTTGGGCACCTTTACTGTCGTAAGCGTGTGGGCACAAGGTGCTCGAGTTGTTTATGAGCAAGACGACAACTTTCTTGGCGTTACGACTGAGTTTCGTTCACCGTGGAATGGAAGCGACGTTGGCAACAACAACTTTATGAGCGCCCCAACAGGGCGTATTTTGGCTCAGAACGATATCATCGGTACCACTTTTG
>JAUQOS010000111.1 GCA_030550775.1 Armatimonadota bacterium | reverse complement strand
AAGTATCTTGAGGCGGCTTCTCCGAACTACTAAAGCGGGCGCTTGTCTGCCCTGCACCGTGGCGGTTTCGATTTGTACTTTGTGCATCGCGTTTTCTCCTCGTTTGAGTTTTCAGCGAGGTTCGCCCCGAGAATGCTCGGTTCCCCCTACGGGTAGGGGAAACCTGAAGGAGGGGGTTCGGGAAACCGCTCCCCTCCTGTAGGTTCCCCCTGCAAGCGAGGGGAACCGAAAAAATGCTCGGTTCTCCCTACGGGTAGGGGAACCTAAGGGAGGGGGTTCCGAAAAAATAGGCAACGGCTTTGGCAGCTGCGGTTGAAACCTTACGACGAGGGAGGCGGACAAGCTGCGCGTCTCAGGCTGCTGCCAATGCGACGGTAGTGTGCAGCTTCCCGCTCTGGGCAGAACCGATACCTATGCGTGTCTGCGCGGCCTACAAGTAGGAGCTCGTTCGTGTGGGCGGGTGGTATAATCGGAGGCGTGTTCGGTTGGTCGCACGGACACTGCGTGTGCGACTGCATTCTTGCCGTCTTCGGCGACATTCGTGTTGTTGCGCTAAGCTTGGAGCAGCGGCGTTTCGCCGATGCCTCATAACCATTTTGGGAGGTTGAAACCATGCGACAATCGTTCAAAACACGGTGGTTGGCACCGTTAGCAGTGATTGCAACGCTCAGCGGTTCGATTCAATCGGTGCAGGCACAAGCTGTGACTTACAGGGTAGACCCTGTTCACACCTTCGTCATCTTTCGGGTGAAGCACCTGAACACGGGCTTTGCCTACGGGCGGTTCAACACGATTTCAGGCACGATTGTGGTGGACGAGAAAAACCCTGCCAATAGCTCGGTTGAGATTGAGATCGACGCCAACAGCGTAGACACAGGCAACAGCCAGCGCGATGACCACTTGCGCAGTCCCGACTTTTTCAACGCGCGCCAGTTCCCGAAAATAACTTTCAAGAGCAAGCGCGTGCGCAAAATCAACGCCACCACCGTGGAGGTGCAAGGCGACCTTACAATTCGGGGCGTGACGCGCCCGTTGACCGCGCGCGTGACCTTCACGGGTAAGGGACGCAACCAGCGCGGGCAGGAGATCATCGGGTTTGAGACGACCTTCACCATCCGCCGCAGCGAGTTCAACATTAACTATGGTATCGATCGGGGCTTGGCGGATGAGGTGCGCGTCACCTTCTCGGTGGAGGGTATTCGCCAGTGAGTGTGGTGATTGATAGTGCGATTACGGCGGGGCTGGCGGCGTTGGTGGCGGGTGTGGTATGGCTGCTGGGCTG
Source organism: Armatimonadota bacterium (assembly GCA_030550775.1). Classification (GTDB taxonomy): domain Bacteria; phylum Armatimonadota; class Fimbriimonadia; order Fimbriimonadales; family GBS-DC; genus GBS-DC. The sequence goes on along the minus strand of JAUQOS010000111.1, from coordinate 5,340 downwards.
GCGGCTCCGCCGCGCTCACTTATGGTTGAGCGCGCTGGGTGTGGCGACGGGCTTTGTAATGGCGTATTGGCGCGTGTTGGGGCGCCCTGATTTTCCGCCTTCGGATGCTACGCAGTGGGTGTTTTGGTTTGCGCTGCTAGGCTTGCCGTTGGGCTGGCTGGCGTCGGTGCCTGTAGCGTACCGTTGGGTGTGGGCGTGGGGCGCGCTGTTGGGGGTGCTCTGGCTGTTCGTGTTGCCGTTCTATCCGCTGTTAGGCGGGTTTTGGGACTATCGCGTGGGGGTGGCATATATCGTGGGGTTCGCGCTTGCCACTTGGCTGTTGATGCTGCTAACGGCTTCGGCAGGCGAGGAACGCGGTGTTGTTGTGCCCCTCGCGCTCTCGTTGCTGGGGGGTATAAGCGCGGGTGTGCTGTTTTACGGGGCGAAGAGTGCGTCGTTGGCGCAGCTGGCGGGCACCTTGGGGGCAGCAGTGGGCGTTGGCGTACCGCTGGCGTTGCTGCTACGCGGCTTTACGCTTGGCAGAAGCGCCCTCGCGCTTGCGATGTTGCTTTACGCGACTTTGTGGACGCTGGCGCTGGGCTTTGCCTACCTCACGATGGGGCAGCTGATATTACTCTATTTACTGGGGTTCACGCTTGCTTTGCCGCGTCTGCCGGCTTTACAACGGCTCTCGCCGGTGTGGCAAGTCGCGTTGCCGATTGGGGTATTGGTCGCGGTCGGCGGTGCAGCAGTGTGGCTCAGCTATGCTGCCTACATGGCGCAGGGGGCGTCTTACTACGGCTACTGAGCCGCCACTGATTCACCGCCGCTCGGGGCTGGCAACAGGCTCCAGCACGCCCCCGAACTTACGCTGTCGCTTCTGATAGTCCAGAATCGCCTCGATGAGGTGTTCCATTGTGAAGTCGGGCCACAGCACGGGCGTGATATACAGCTCGGTGTAGGCGGTCTGCCACAGCAGAAAGTTGCTGGTGCGCTGTTCGCCTGCGGTGCGTATCAGCAAGTCGGGGTCGGGCAAGTCAGGCTGATAGAGGAATGTTTGGATGGTCACTTCGTCGATGGCGTCGGGGTCGAGGCGTCCTGCTTGCACTTCGCGGGCGATGGCGCGCATGGCGTCCACCAGTTCAGCGCGTCCGCCGTAGTTGATTGCTAAGTGCAGGATGATGCGGTGGTTATGGGCAGTGAGTTGCTCGGCGCGGCGCAGGGTTTCCTGCAGCGAGGGCGAGAGTTCGTGGAGCCGTCCGCTGAAGCGGATTTGCACGCCGTTGCGCACCATCACGGGCAGCTCTTCGCGGGCAGAACGCTCCAACAGGCGCATTAGCCCTTCCACTTCTTCTTGGGGGCGGCGCCAGTTTTCAGTGCTGAAGGTGTAGAGCGAAAGCACTTCCACGCCCAGCTCGGCGCAGCCCAGCACCAGTCGGCGCACGGTGCCGTGCCCGTTGGCGTGCCCAATCAGGCGGTGCAAGCCACGCGCCCGTGCCCAGCGCCCGTTGCCGTCCATAATCATCGCGATGTGGCGAGGCAGGCGCGCGAAATCCACGCCGCGCCGCCGCGCCTCCTCACGCCAGTCAACCACTTGCATCGACGCGCCTCAGACCTCCATCAACTCCTCGTCTTTCGCTTTTTGGATGCGGTCCACTTCCTCGATGTACTTGTGGGTGAGTTTCTCCATCTGTTGTTCGTGGCGGCGCAACTCGTCTTCGGAAAGTTGTTTGTTTTTGTGGAGCTGGCGCAGGTGCTCGTGGAGGTCGCGTCGGATGTTGCGGATAGCGATGCGAGCTTCCTCCGTGCGTTTGTGCACCTGCTTGACCAGTTCGCGCCGCCGCTCTTCGGTGAGCGGAGGCAGTGTGATGCGCAGGCTGCGCCCATCGTTGACGGGGTTCACGCCCAAGTCTGAGTTGCGGATGGCTTTTTCGATGGCGCTCAGCGCGGTCTGATCCCAGGGCTGGATAAGCAGCTGGCGCGGTTCGGGCACGGTGATGGATGCCAGATGTTGCAGTTGCATTGGTGTGCCGTGATAGTCCACTATCAGTCGCTCGACCATCGCGGGGTTGGCGCGTCCCGTGCGGTAGCCCGCAAGGTCTTGCTTGAGGTGATCAATCGTATGCTTCATGCGCTCTTCAGCGTCTTTGAATAACGCATCGGGTGTGGCAGGTGTGCCTGTTTCATGTTTTGCCATAGCGATACCTCCTTCCAAAATCAGTGTTCAGCGCGAATGGTAGTGCCGATTCGCTCACCTAAGATGATGCGGCGCATGTTGCCCGGCTCCCAGATGTTGAACACCACCACCTCTAAGGTGCGCTCCATGCATAGCGTAAAGGCAGTCAAATCCATAATGCGCAGTTGGCGTTGCAGGGCTTCCTCGAAGGAGAGGGTTTCGAATCGGATGGCATCGGGGTGTTTGCGGGGGTCGCGGTCATATACGCCGTCTACATTGGTCGCTTTGAGCAGGGCGTCGGCGTTGAGTTCCACCGCGCGCAGCGAGGCTGCGGTATCGGTGGTGAAAAACGGATTGCCCGTACCCGCCGCTAAAATCACAATCCGCCCTTTTTCCAAGTGGCGGATGGCACGACGACGGATGAACGGTTCAGCAACCGCCTGCATGGTAATGGCTGACTGCACGCGCGTATCCACACCGTAGCGTTCGATGGCTGCCTGCAGTGCCAGCGCGTTGATGACTGTTGCCAGCATGCCCATGTAGTCGGCAGTGGCGTGTTCAATGCCCGTCGTCGCAAGGGCAGCCCCGCGCACGAGGTTCCCACCGCCCACCACAACGGCAGTTTGCACGCCCAGCTGGTGCACTGCGATAACCTCGCGCGCTAAGTAGTCAATCGCTTCGGGGTTCAGCCCGACGCCTTGCTCGCCCGCAAACGCCTCCCCGCTGAGCTTGATAAGCACGCGCTGCCAACGCGGTTGTGAGGTGGCAGGTTCCATCTCAGGCATAAGTATACCCGCACCTCAAGTGCGATGTTGCACAATCAAGAAAATCTCCAGTGTGGCGTGTACTGCCCAGTGCACCCAAAAACATGGCAGAAACGACTTCACGCGCAACGCCACCCAGCTAAGCACAAACGCCGCAATCAGCGAACCCACCACTTCCAGCGTGGGCTTGCCGTAGTGCAATAGCGCAAACGCGCCCGCTTGCAAACCGACGCCCCACCAACCCATCCAGCGGTACAACCCAAAAGTCAAAAACCCCCGAAAGAAAAACTCCCAACAAAACAAGTAGTAGCCGTAAGCGATTTGGAAATAAACAGCATAGACGGGGTCGGTGAGGGTGCGCTTATCCAGTGGATAATACTGACGGAACTCGGGGCGTTGGGCAGCCCAGTAGATCAGGGGCAGCATCAGCACATACATGCTCAAGGCATAAAGCGCACCTGTTTTGAAGTCGCCGCGTGCCAGACCGTATTCACTCAGCTCGCCTTTGCCAAACAGCGCTAGCGTCAGCACAGGCAGCCACAATAGTGCCACCGAACTAACTAAGATATACTCGTTGTAGTCGCGCAGCAGGGGCGTTTCGCGGGGCAATCTTAGCCAGCGCAGCGAGTCCACCGTGTAGGGCTGCGTGTAGTAGGCAAACAGGAACGCTACCACCAGCGTTCCGACTATCAGAACCTCCCACTCGGCGCGCCGTGCCGATGCTCGAATCGTTGCCCTCCCTTGCTGGGGGCGATTATACCTGAGCGAGGCAGTACATCGCCGCATACCGTTGTTGAGCCCCCTCGCTGCGCTCGAGGCGACAGGCTTACCTGAGGGCAACTAATCGTCATTCCGAGCCGAAGGCGAGGAATCTCATAGAAATAGCAGCCGGGGTCAATCTTACGCCTCTCATTACGCTATGTTTTTTTTCGGTTCCCCTCGCTTGCAGGAGGAACCTGCAGAATGGGGGGCTGAAGGAAATCAATCAATCGCGTTGACAACTGCCTCAGGTACCCTATAACCGATGCGCATTCTGGAGATTGTATCGGGCGTGACGGCGTGTGGCGCAACGGTGCACACCTTACAGATTGCTGCCGAGTTGCATCGTCGGGGCAACGCGATTACGCTGATGGGCAAGCCAGGCGCGTGGGTGCTGAAGCAGGCGCGGGCACGAGGTGTGCCCACACTCGAATCGCGCATGAAACGCCTGCCCCTACGCGACTTGCTGGGCGCCGCGCGCTTTGTGCGCGAGCAGGAGATTGAGGTGCTGCTTGCCCACATGTCGGGGGCAAACAACTTTGCGGTGTGGCTGAGCCGCCTTGCCAAAGTGCCCGCTGTGTTGCGCGCCCACGCCCACACAATCCACTTTCACTGGCGGATGGCGCATCATATTATCGCAGTCTCCGAGCAGACGCGCCGCTACCATATCACGCACAACCTCGTACCGCCTTCGCGCATTAGCACCGTACACGGGTTCGTAGACCCTGCACGCCTGGTGGTGCCCGATAAGGGAGTGCGCCATGCCGTGCGTGCCGAGCTGGGGCTATCGCCTTCGGATTTTGTCGTGGGGGTTATCGGCAACATTTTGCCACGCAAAGGGCAGATTTATTTGGTGCGTGCGCTGCCGCAGGTAGTAGCGCGTTATCCGCAGGTGCACGTGCTGTTGGTGGGTGTGACACACCCGTTGCGCTACGGCGAACAGATTCGGCGCGAGGCAGAGCGGCTGGGTGTGTCACGGCACTTGCTATGGCTGGGCGAACGCAAGGATGTACCGCGCCTGCTGCAGGCGATTGACCTTTACGCGCTGCCCACACTCAACGACATGCTGCCAATGGCGCTGTTGGAGGCGATGTGGGCGCAGCGGCCCATCTTAGCCACCTATGCAGGCGGCATCCCCGAGGCGATTACCGACGGGGTGGAGGGCTGGCTGGTACGCCCCAGAGATCCCGACGCCCTGGCACGCGCGATGATTGAGATTATTGAAAACCCCGATGAGCGTACCCGCCGCGCCCAAAACGCCCATCAGCGCGTGCTCGAATCGTTCAGCGTACAAACCCAAGTCGCCAAGATTGAGGCGATTCTCCAACAGGTTGCCGAGCAATTCAGGCGGTAAGCCGCCAACTGCTCAGCAACCGTCGCCGAACGCAAACAGCACGGCCAGCAAATCGGCGTCATTGACGGCACCATCGCGGTTGAGATCGGCTTGGGGATCGCTCGTGCCAAACGCGAACAGCACCGTCAGTAGGTCGGCGTCGTTAACGCAGCCGTCGTCGGTGGCGTCGCCCATGCGTGCGGGCACGAAGCCCAGCGCTGTGGGCATCAACCCCTGCGGATAGCCCTTCAGCGCCAAATTGTCTACAGGCGTGGCGACTGCACTGTGTGCTGCGTGGTCTACCGACACGCGCCAGAGCATTGCTCCGT
>JAUQOS010000110.1 GCA_030550775.1 Armatimonadota bacterium | reverse complement strand
GGGGGAACCTAAAGGAGGGGGTACCAGAAAACTTAGGCACTGGCTTCGGCAATCGAGGCAGAACCCTGTACCCTCGTCAGGGTGACAGACTGGGGAATCATCGAGATCCCTCGCCGCGCTCGGGGTGACAAAGCTGATATTGTCAACACCGTTCTATCATTCCGAGCCGAAGGCGAAGAATCCCGGAGCGTGTATAAGAAGCGTTGCTTGAAATTTTCCTAACTCCTGAACCGATGGCGTAAGCCCCTTGATGGCTGACGGGAGTTGAACAAGTACTTGACCGCAGCCGACCGAGACCATTCACTCCCAGAGCAGCCCCCAACATACAGGGCAACTTTGGCACAAATTCGGGGAGCCTACTGGAGAGGTTCGTCGGCAACCGCACCGCAAGCGGATGCGAAGTCCTCTGCCCTTGTCAGGGGGGTGCGCTCCTCCCAAGTAGGTTCTGAGCGAAGTCGAACCTTAGCGGGTATAATCGCCCCGAGATGCCTTCCGCAGAGGCGCGCTTGACTCCAGAAGCGTTAGCAGAAGGTGTGCTGCGTGGCGAGGTGCGCGCGATTGCACGCGCCATCACACTTGTTGAGTCGCGCTCGGAGGCGCGCTTGGAACTGTTGGAACGGCTGTTTCCCCACACGGGGCGTGCATTCAAGGTGGGCATTACGGGCGCGCCTGGCGCAGGCAAAAGCACGCTGACCTATCAGCTGGTGCCACGCCTGAAAGCGCGGGGCTACCGCGTGAGCGTACTGGCAGTTGACCCCACCAGCCCCTTCAGCGGTGGTGCGATTTTAGGCGACCGCATTCGCTTCGATGAAGCATTTGACGGTGTCTACATCCGCAGCCTCGCCAGTCGCGGCAGCATCGGAGGCTTGTCGCGGGGCGTGCCCCCTGCCATTCGGGTGCTGGAGGCGGCGGGCTTCGACTTGGTACTTATTGAAACCGTCGGCGCGGGGCAGCTGCAGGTGGATGTGCGCTTCGTCGCCGACACAGTGGTGCTGGCGTTGGTGCCCGAAGCGGGCGATGTGATTCAAGCGATGAAAGCAGGCATCATCGAAATCGCCGATATTTATGTGGTCAACAAAGCCGACCGCGAAGGGGCAGCACGGATGCGTCTTGAGTTGCGCAACGCACTGGAGCTGGGGGGCAAGCCTAAAGGTTGGAACCCACCTATCCTGCTTACCGAAGCCATCCACGGCAAAGGCGTAGATGAGTTGGCGGAGTTCATCGAGGAACACAAGCAGTACCAGCACGAGTCAGGCGGCTGGGAGGCACGCCGCCTGCAGCAACTGGAGTGGGAGCTGCGCTCGCTCATCCACGACGCTTTAGAGCAGCAAGCGCGCGCGGTCGCCCAGCAACTGTTCAACCCTACAACGCTGCAGGCAGTGCTTCAGGGCACCGAAAACCCTTACCCCAAGCTGCGCGCATGGCTGAGCAACCCATAGCGGAGTGCGCCCCAAGAGCCTCTGCTACGCATACTCCAGTTCGGGCTGCGGCTTGGTCATCAGGCGCAACAGGGTGAACCCGACGCCGCCCGCAACTGCTGAGCCCCCTAAGATGCCGATTTTGGCATAGTCCAGCTGCTCGCCGCTGAAGGCAAGCCCTGCGATAAACAGCGCCATCGTGAAGCCAATCCCCGCCAGAAAGCCTACCCCAAGAATATGCGTAAAGGTAATCCCTTGGGGCAACTGGGCGATTTTCAGGCGAACCGCCAACCACGAAAACAGCGTAATCCCCACCGGTTTGCCGATGAGCAGCCCCAGCGCGACGCCCCACACCACGCGGTTGGTCAACTCCAAATCCGCCCCGCTGAGCGAAACGCCCGCGTTGGCTAAGGCAAACACAGGCATCACGAAAAATGCCACGAAGTTGTGCAGCAGATGCTCCAGCCGTTGGAGGGGCGATTGCACGCGCAGCGCCTCACGCTCAATCGCTTCAATTGCCGACTGCTGTTCGGGGCTGAGGATAATCGTGCGTTCCGCGACGGGCTGGTCGAACTCGTTGAGATACTCACGCACGCGCACAATAAACAGCTCGGGATCAATTCGCGAGCGCACGGGAATCGCAAACGCGCCCAACACGCCCGCCACCGTCGCGTGCACGCCCGACTTGAGCATGAAAAACCACATCACCGTACCGATGAGGAAGTACGCTAAGCCCCTGCGCACGCCCAACCAGTTCGCAAACAGCATTGCACCCCACACCACCAGCGAGTAAAGCAAGTAGTTTACTTTCAAGTTCTCGGTATAAAAGATCGCGATAACCAATACAGCGCCGAGGTCGTCTACAATCGCCAGCGCGGTAAGGAACACTTTGAGTGCCAGTGGGGCGCGTGTGCCTAGCAGCGCTAATGCGCCCAACGCGAAGGCGATATCGGTTGCCATCGGAATGCCCCAGCCGCGAATTTCAGGCGTGTCCCAGTTGAGCGTGGTGTAAATCAGCGCAGGCACCACCATGCCGCCCAACGCGGCTGCCATTGAGAGCGCGGCTTTGCGCGGCGAACGCAACTCACCCACCAGCAGCTCGCGCTTTATCTCCATCCCCACCAAGAAGAAAAAGACTGCCATCAAGCCGTCGTTGATCCATAACAAAAGCGGCTTGTCTATGTCCACTAATTTGCCAAAGCGCACCTCAACAGGGGTCTGCCACAGGTTGAAGTAGTACTCGCCCAGCGGCGAGTTTGCCCATGCCATCGCCAACAGCGCGCACGCCAATAGCACAATCCCGCCTGCGCTTGCCTGTTTGGCAAAGGTCGCAAACGGGCGCACCAGACGCTCAATCGGTAGCGGCGGCAGCGGCTGAACCTTTTGCGGTCTCAAAGTTGCCATTGCTTACATCCCCAACACATGGTAGCCCACATCCACATAAATCACTTCGCCAGTGATGCCGCGTCCCATATCGCTAAACAGGAACACTGCCGCGTCGCCCACTTCGTAGGGGTCGGTGTCGCGTTTGAAGGGCGCGTGGTGGCGCACAAACTCCATCATCGAGGTAAAGCCACGGATGCCACGCGCCGCCAAAGTGCTCACAGGTCCAGGCGACAGCGCGTTCACACGGATCTGACGCTCGCCCAGTTCATAGGCGATGTAGCGCACACTGGCTTCCAGTGCGGCTTTAGCCACGCCCATCACATTGTAGCCCGGCACCACGCGCTCACTACCCAAGTAGGTCAGCGTCAGCAGCGAGGCACCATCGCGCAAGATTGGCTCCAAAGCGCGCGCTGCCGCCACGAAGGTGTACACACTCGTTTCCATCGCGATTTTGAAGCCCTCGCGCGAAGTGTCTAAATAACGCCCGCCCAACTCCTCGCGCAAGGCATAAGCGACGCAGTGTGCCATGAAGTCCACCTGCCCCCACCGCTCGCGCAGCGTCTGCACCACCTGCTGGATTTCGGCGTCGTTGTTCAAGTCGCACTGCAGGGTGAAAGCGTCGGGCAGCTCGCTAGCAAGCGCGTTCACTTTGTCGGCAAAGCGTTCGTTTTGGTAGGTAATTGCGAGACTAGCGCCGTGCGCAGCGCACCGCTGCGCGATTTTCCACGCTAAACTGTGCTGATTAGCAACCCCAAAAATGATGCCCCGTTTTCCAGTAAGCAACATTTGACAACCTCCTGTCCGATTAGGTGCGTCCTACACTCCTTCGACATACCACAAGGTTGTGTCGCCGGTTTGCAACGACGGCACGAGCAATGCCGCTATTTACTGCGCGCTTCCTCGCCTTCGGCTTGGAATGACAAGTCCAAAACGCACTGTCATTCCGAGCGCAGCGAGGAATCTCACGCGCCCAAAACCGATGGGTAGCAACTCGGATTGTCATACCTGTCGTCGGCGAGGGCGCCGACGCGACGGATTATGACGAGTGCGCGTGGCGTTGCGCCAGTGCCTGACGCACTAACTCTGGAATTTCGCTGGGCGTGTCGGCGATTGGCACGCCCGCAGCGGTGAGCGCGGCCACTTTGGATTGCGGGCTGCCCGTGCCACCTGAAATAATCGCGCCCGCGTGCCCCATGCGCTTGCCCGGCGGCGCCGTGCGCCCCGAGATAAAGCCCACCACAGGCTTGGTCATGTGGTTTTTGATGTACTCCGCTGCGATTTCCTCATCAGAGCCGCCAATTTCGCCTACCAGCACCACCACCTCGGTCTGGGGGTCTGCCTCGAACAGCGGCAGCACATCAATAAAGGTGGTGCCGATAATCGGGTCGCCACCGATGCCGATGCAGGTGGACTGTCCAAAGCCTGCTTGGGTTAACCCGTACACGATTTCATAAGTCAGCGTGCCACTGCGCGACACTAAACCCACATTCCCTTTGCGAAACAGCATGCCCGGCATGATGCCTACCTTGCACTCCTCAGCGGTGGTGATGCCCGGGCAGTTGGGACCAATCACGCGGCTGTTGGTGCAGCGCTTGACATAGCTCATCACGCGCACCATGTCTTGCACGGGGATGCCCTCAGTGATGCACACGATGAGTTCAATGCCTGCGTCAGCAGCTTCCAAGATGGCGTCGGGCGCGAACGGCGCGGGCACGAAGATACACGAAACATTGGCGCCTGTTTCGCGCACCGCTTGCTTGACCGTGTCGAACACGGGCACACCTGCGACCTCCTGCCCGCCTTTGCCCGGTGTCACACCCGCCACTACTTTCGTGCCATACTCTAACATTTGGCGCGTGTGGAACTCTCCTTCGCGCCCAGTTATCCCTTGCACCAGTACACGCGAATCAGCATTGACCAAAATCGCCATAGGCGTCTCCCTACAGTGCGGGCAATTGTACCCAATGGGTGGGGCAGCGAGGGTTATCCGCCGCGCAGTTCGCGCTGCAGTTCGCGTTCTATGTCTTTGCGCTTGATGGCTTCGCGCTTGTCGTACTTGCGCTTACCGCGTACTAAACCAATCTCTAGCTTCGCCTTGCCGTTGCGGAAGTATATCTTGAGCGGAATGAGCGTGTAGCCTTTCTGCTCCGCTTTGGAACGCAGCCGTTCGATCTCCCACTTGTGCAGGAGCAGTTTGCGTTTGCGGCGTGGCTCGTGCTGGGCGTAGCCCGCGTTTTCGTAGGGCGCAATGTACATGTTTTGCACCCACATCTCGCCGTTTTCCACGCGGCAATATGCCTCTGCAAGGCTCACTTTGCCCGCTGCCACGCTTTTGACCTCCGAGCCTTGCAACACAATCCCCGCCTCGAGGGTATCCTCAATATGGTAATCGTGATAGGCTTTGCGGTTGGTCGCGATTACCTTGATACCGCCGTTGGATTGCTTTGCCATCGGGGGAATTGTACCTATTGGAGGGGACGGGAGATGCGTCAGCTCGGATGGTTCTGGATGGCGCTTGCGTTGGGGCTAACGGGGTGCGCGCCTGAGTATCGTGCGGTTCCACTGGGCACTGCCTCCAGCAACTACCGTGCCGTGAATATTGTATACTTCAGGTCGGATGCGCCGCGCGTGAGCAATCCCGACCTGAGCGCGTTTGTGGTATCAACCGATGTGCCCACCGTTCGAGCGGAAGTGGTTGGCTACAAGCCAGGCAAGGCACGCCGCCCGCACCGACAACGGAATCTCAGCCTAATGATTGCCTGGGATCAGTCCTCATCGCTCAGCGAGACTGATCCTGAGCGCAAGCGGTTCCCTGCTGTAGAACAGTTGGTGCGCAACCTGCCCGACACGGCACGTTTGGGATTGGTGAACTTCGCCTCGCTGGGCGCTAGCTACGCCGATTATGATGTGTGCGCGCCGATGGGCAGCAGTAAAGCCCGCGTACTCAGCGAACTGGAGCGGCTCAGTGGTAGCCCGTTCTCGGTGCACGGCACGCCGTTGTGGAACACGCTGACGCGAGCCATCCCGCAGATGCTCGCCAACGAGCCGCCCGACCGCGAGCGCTGGGTGGTGTTATTTACGGATGGACAAAACGAGATTGGCGTGCCCACTTTGAGCGAGACTGACGCCCTTCAGGCAGCACAGCAACATAAGGTGCGCCTTGTGTTTGTGCTGTTGGGCAACGAGCAGACGATTTCGCGCTATCACGAGGTGCGTCAAACGCTGGAATATTTGGCAAACGCCACGGGCGGGGCGGTGGTGGCGGTGGAACAGGCGCAAGACCTGCGCGAGGCGTTCGGCGAGGTGCTGGATACGCTGGAGTACGCGCCCTGCTACTATGTGCATGTGCGTCTCTACAAAACAGACGCTTCGCGTCAGCCCGAGCAAGTACAAGTGCGTCTCCTCGTGGCAGACGGCAAGGAGCGCGTCGTGAATGTTAGGTGGTAGTGGGGCCGGTTGTGGGCACAAGGCGTGCCCGTAGCCACTCGGCGCGCTCGGCTGCAGCGTAGTCTGGCTCTGGGGGTGGGTAGACGGCCGCTTCAAACAGCAGCAAGTCGGCGTAGTCGCGCTGGGCGTCGTCGTAGTCGAGCATCGCGCGCATGCGATACACGGCTAAAGCGCGCAAGGTGGTGCCCAACGAGAGGCTTTCCGCATGGTGCACGGTTGCTTGTAGTTCTTGCCATTCTTCTTCTATGGCGTCGCGCTGGATGCGGGCGCGTGCCTCGCGTTCGGCGTCAATCAGCATGCGCAACGTGCCGCGCAGGCGTGCCAGTAGGTCATCCAACGGGTCGTTGCCGCCCAGCAACGAGATTTGCACATAGCCCTCGAAGGC
>JAUQOS010000020.1 GCA_030550775.1 Armatimonadota bacterium | reverse complement strand
ATGCCGCGTCTTATTACAAGGCGCGCCTTGGGGAGATGACTATGCATAAGCTATGGAAACGATTATTGGTATTTGCGTTAGGGGTGGTGCTGGCGGAGTACGCGATTGCCCAAGAGCAAGAGCCACCAGCCCAGCCTGAACTGTCGCCACGCGACCGTCAAGAGGTTGAATTGGGCAGAAAGGTGGTCGCTGAAATCGAGAAACACTACAAGTTCATCACCGAACCCGCCATTGTAGAGCGCGTGAACCGCATCGGGCAAACCTTGGCGGAAATCGCCCGCCGCCTGCGGACCGAAGCCCGCTACGGCGAGTCGGGACCCGCCCCCTTTGAGTACACCTTCTATGTTATCGATGAAAAGGATGTGAACGCCTTCTCGGTGCCGGGCGGGTTCATTTTTGTGAACAAGGGATTGCTGGATTTCGTGTCCAGCGATGACGAGTTGGCCGCCGTACTGGCGCATGAGATTGCCCATGCGTCGCACCGCCATGTGATGCAGCTTATTCGTGAGGACGAGAAGGTACAGCGCAGCGTGCTGCTGCCCGCGTTGCTGGTGGGCGTGCTGGGCAGAATGCGTTCCGACGATTTTGCGGGGCTGATGACAGGAGCGCACCTGTATCGGATTGCTCGCGTGAACCGCTTCAGCCAAGAGGCGGAAACCGACGCCGACCTCACTGCATTGGAATACCTTCGCCACTCGCCCTACAATCCAGTGGCGCTTCTGGTGTTCATGGAGCGGCTGGCAGCGGAGGAGCGCAAACGCCCCCAAATTGATTGGGGCATTTTCCGCACGCACCCCGTCACACGCGAGCGCGTGGAAACGCTGCGCCGCGCCCTCCAGGAATACGGCATCCCTATCCGCCGCCGCGAGGTTAGCCCCGCATTACAGGTGCGCGTTGACCAAAAAGAGGCAACAGAGGGCGTTTACACTGTGCGCTACGAGCACATCGAAATCTTTACCCCTGCTGACGACCCAGAGCAAGGCACCTCCCGTGAGCGCGCAGAGCGCATCGCCCATCTGCTCAACGAACTGCTGGACGACGGCATCCAGCTATACGAGGTGCAGCTGAGTGCAGATAAACACGCAGTGCTGCTCAGGGGGCGCGAGGTGGTGCGCATTACACCCCACGACGCAATATTAGCGGGGAAATCAGCGGAGGAGCTTGCACTTGCTACGCGAGAAGCCATTCGGCGTGTGCTGTGGAGCGACACCGTGCGGTTGAACTTTTAAGCGTAGGGGCGAGTTCTAAACCCACCCCTACTGCGTTTACTGGCAGTACCGAATCGGGAACGGTGCGTTCATCCCCCACGGCGCCCAAATTCCAAACGGGTAGTTATCGCCATCACCACAGCATGGTGGGTTGAGCCAGTGGCGTGCTTCCCTACCATCGGTGCCTGGGCGCAGCGTAGGGCGCATCCATTTCACATGTCCGTCCATCCATAGGTAGTTGCTGCCTTGTGCATGCCCAAACCAAATCTCGTTGGGCTGCCCGCAGTCGATATCGGTGTCCGCGCTGTTGCCTGGCAAATTGCTTGCACCGCGCCCCCGCACCTCCAGCAAGAACAGCGACTCGGCTGGACGCTCCCATTGCGCAATCGCTGGGTAATCCAGCACATGCTCACTGAGTGCATAGCTCATATGGAACTCGTAGGTGCGTCGGGGGGTAAGGCGCAGCCCCCACTCAGGCAGCGGGCGTGTGCGCGGATTAGGCGACATTACAATCGGGTTGCTAGGGCAGCTAAAAAAGTTGTCGCGTGGTCCCTGTATATCGCTCGGCTTCATCTTGATGTACGGAATCAGCAAAAAGGGCCACCAATCTTCCTGCCAATAGCGGTTCGGTACCGAAGAATCGCGAGGGCGCGTGAAAAACTGCTCATCATAATCTTGCAAGTACATCTGCTGAGCGATCCCAAGCTGCTTCAGATTCGAGGCGCATACTGTCTGGCGTGCCTTCTCGCGCGCTTGCGCAAACACGGGGAACAAAATCGCCGCCAAAATTGCGATGATGGCAATTACCACCAGCAGCTCAATGAGTGTGAAACCTTTGCGCATCCAAACCGCCTCCTGTGCGGCTTCAAGCATACCAACCGAGCTTTTAAGGAAGTGTTAAGCGTTCTGAAGGCATCTAGGGGTGTAAAGGGAGGGTTGTATCTCTCCGATAAGGGTACACGGTTCCACCCCAAATTCGGGCGCCGGGGCGCATTTCCTCACTTGCAGCCCCTCAGCAGAGGGCAGAGACGGATTTGTCTCGATCCCCCTCCTGTTGGTTCCCCCTACGTCGTAGGGGGAACCGTGCCGGGGTCGGTTTCCCCCCGCTCCGCGAGGGGAACGTTACGGAGGGGGTAAGGGAGTTGAGGGAGCCAAGTTGGTTGTTGGCACAGCCAGGTTGAACCTATGTGTTGTACCCTTATCAGGGGTTCCATCTCCCCAAATGAGGGGTTGGTGGGGTAACCGCTGCCTCAGTCCTTGCTTTGTTGGCGGCTTAGCAGTTCGCGGGCGTGCTGCAAGGCGGTTTCAGTCGGCTCGCCCGCCAGCATCCGAGCGATTTCGTACACCCGTGCCTCATCGCTTAGGGCTTGAATGCGTACGCGCGTGCTCTCGGCATCGGCCAATTTTTCGATTAGCAAGTGGTGCGTGGCGCGGCTGGCAATCTGGGGCAAGTGAGTGATACACACTATTTGAAAATGATGCGCCAGTTCCGCCAGCTTCTCGCCAACGGCGTAGGCGGTGCGCCCGCCCAAGCCCGCGTCAATCTCATCAAATACCAGCGTGGGCACGGGCGAGGCGTCGGCTAACACCGTCTTGAGCGCGAGCATCATGCGCGACATCTCGCCGCCTGAGGCGATTTTGTTCAGCGGGCGCGGCGGCTCGCCTGGATTGGCGCTGAACAGAAATTCCACGCTGTCTGCCCCCATGGCATCCATCGGCTTAGGACGTACCTCCACCACGAAAGTGGCGCGCTCCATCGCCAAGTCGCGCAAACAAGCTTGCACTGCTTCCGCGAACCGTGCTGCCCCCGCCCGACGCAGCACCGATAGCTGCTCGCATAGGGCGGTTGCTTGGCTTTGCAATGCTGCAATTTGCGCTTCTAACGCTTCGCGCCGTTCAGTTTGGGTTTCCAATGCGTACAATTTGGCTTCTGCCTCGTCCGCATACTGCAGAATCGCCTCAATTGTGTCGCCATACTTGCGCTTGAGCCGTTTGATAAGCTCAAGTCGGGCGATGACGCTTTCCAGTCGCGCGGGGTCATACTCAATGCTGTCGGCGTAGGCGCGCAAGTGGCGGGCGACTTCCTCCATCTGCACGATGGCGCTCTCCAGTTGCTCGCCCCACTCGGCAACAGAGAGGTCGATCCGCGCGATTTCGCTGAGGTTGCGGCTGGCGAGCGCGGCAAGATCATACGCGCCGTTGTCGCCCATCAGCGCGTCATACGCGCTCCCCGCCAACGCGATTAGTTTTTCAGCGTGTGTGAGGCGACGCTCTTCCGTTTCCAACTGCTCATCCTCGCCGATTTGCAGGTTCGCCCTGCGGATTTCGTCCACTTGAAAGCGGTACAAATCCATCATTTGTTCGCGTTCGCGCTCGCGCTCGGTGAGTTCGTGCAGTTCGCGTTCGGCTGCCCGCAGCGCGTGCACGGTCTGGCGCACCTGCTCACGGAGGCTCAGTGCAGGCTCGCCCAACCAGCGGTCTAGAAACTCCAAATGGCTGCTGGGCTTGAGCAGTGATTGATGCTCATGTTGCCCGTGGAGGTCTACCAGTCGCTCGCCGATGGTTTTGAGGGTAGCAAGGGGCACGGGCTGCCCATTCACACGCGCAATCGAACGCCCCCCTAATTGCACCTCGCGACTGAGGTAAAGCATGCCATCTTCGGGTTCCACGCCCAGCTCGGCAAGAAGAGTCTGAAGTTCGGGGTCGTTCGGCAGTTCAAACATGGCGCTTACGCGCAACTTGTCACTGCCCGCCCGAATCAAGGTAGGATCCGCGCGTTCCCCCAGCGCCAAGTTGAGGGCGTCCAACAGAATCGACTTGCCCGCGCCTGTTTCGCCCGTAAGCGCGTTTAGCCCCTCGGCAAAGTTGACTTCCAAGCGGTCAATGATTGCCAGGTTTTCGATGTGTAGCGCGTGCAGCATCGCTTGAAATTGTACCTGTTGTGGGGCTCTGCATTTGGCACTTGTGAATCTGGTATCTTTTATAGCGGCGCTTAGCAATGACAGGTAATGTACTGGCAGCGCGCTACGAGCTGTTGGAACAGATTGCCGAAGGGTTGCTGTTCCATGTCTATCGGGCACGCGATTTGGTGCGCTCGCGTGTGGTAACCATCAAGCTGGTACGTGCTCCCTACGCGCAAAATGCCCCGCTGTTAGATGCACTCAAGCTAGTGTTAGAAAACCGCCAACGGCTGCGCCATCCGAACCTGTTGGAGCTCTATGAAGTTGATTTGCAGGCACAGCCTCCGTTTTATGTGGAGGAGTTTGTGCGGGGGTTGGACTTAGTCACGCGCATACGGCGCACGGCGCCGTTTACTGTGCCGATTGCGATTGAGATTATGATTGGCATTGTGGAGGGGTTGCACGCCATACATAGCGCGGGGGTTGTGCATGGCGATTTGCGCCCCGCGAATGTGTTGGTGGGTTCCGAGTGGCGGGTGTGGCTTAATGGGATGGGCATGCGCGGGGTTTATCGGGCGGAGCCAAGTTTGGCAGCGGCGCACGAAGCGCGTGCAGCGGCTTATACTGCGCCAGAACTGTTTCGAGGTGGTGCCCCCAGCGTCGCCAGCGACATCTATGCCTGTGGAGTGATTTTGTTTGAAATGATTGCCGCCAGTGTGCCTTTTAGCGGCGAGACGCCTGTGTTGACTGCTGAAGCGCACCTGCACGAACCGATTCCGTCGTTGCGCCAGCGCAACGCTGCCACGCCCCGCACTGTGGAAGGCATCGTGACCAAATGCCTGCAGAAAGATCCCGCCATGCGCTACACCACAGCCCAGCAGCTACTGAACGACCTCAAGGCGGTGCGCGACGCCTTGCGTTTCGGCAAATCGCTTGGCTGGTCGCCGATTGAACTGTCTGATACCCCCCGCCCTGCTACAAGCAGCGACTTATTTGCTCGCAAGCCCACACCGCCACCGCCCCCTGCCGAAGACGAGGAAGAGGAAGAAGACATCCCAAAGTGGCTGCGCACGATGCTGCGCCTGACTGGCGCGTTGGTGCTGATTGGCTTGGTGGTGGGCATCGCGGCGTGGCTGGCACTGCGCTTTGTGCCCGAAGACCGCCCCGTGCCACCTGTGGTTGGCAAGCGGCTGGAAGAGGCGAACCGCCTCCTGCGCGAGGTGGGGCTGGAACCCGAGGTGCGCATGGAAGGCTACAGCGAGCAATACCCACCAGGCGTGGTCTACTCCGTTAGCCCGCCCGAGGGGCGCGTGGTGCGCAAGGGCAGCACCGTGTACTTGTGGGTTAGCAAAGGCTCGCGCTTTGTACAGGTGCCCGATGTGCGCAACATGCCCGAGTCAAAAGCGCGGCGCGAACTGGAAACCCTCGGGCTGGCAGTGATGGACGCAGTAGAGGAACGCAACGACCCGAATGTACCGCTGGGTTATGTGATTGACACCGTGCCCCCTGCAGGCACGCGCATCGAACGCTCACGCCCCATCAAACTCATCGTCAGTGTCGGCTCCGGTTATGAGGCAACGCTGCCCCCTACCCCCGAACCTGAACCCCCGACGCCCTCTGCACCCAAACGCACCTTCGAGGTCAAAATTGACCTCACCAACCAGCCTGACCGTCGCATCCGCATTGAGGTTGAGGACGCACTCGGCAAGCACGCTGTGCTGGACGAACTGCGCACAGGCGGGCAGGTATACATAATCCCTGTAGAAGCCCAGGGTCGCTCCGTAAAGATTCGGGTCTATGTGGATGACCAACTGGTGCAGGAGATTGTGCGGTAAACATGTGCTCAGCTGAAGAGCGCATATTCCCATCCCTTGCCCTCGATAAAGGTACAGGGGCGAGCCTCAACCGTCAACACCGTTGCTTGGTTTTTCTGGAACCCATCCGCGCGGTCTGACAAGGGTACAGGTTTCAGCCTCAACTGTCAGAGCGATTGCCGGATTTTTTTCTATAAACCCCCTCCGTGAGGTTCCCCCTACCAGTAGGGGGAACCGAGCCGATTTTCGGTTCCCCTCACGAAGTGGGGGGAACCTACAGGAGGGGGGCAGAATCAGCAAAAACCACTGCGAGAAGCGCGCGGCGGCACACAAGCGATGGACCCTTGTCGAACTTGCTTGGGGATGGAAGTAGCAGGAATCGGGAACCGCTTAGTGTATAATACAGTCGCGCATTTTGAAACGCTTCAAGCAATGGCTTGCTTGGGGCGTGAAGGAGGTGTGCGATGAAGCGTGGGTTTACGCTGATTGAGCTATTGGTAGTCATCGCGATTATCGCCATCTTGGCGGCGATCTTATTCCCCGTGTTTGCGCAGGCGCGGGAGAAAGCGCGCCAAACCACCTGCGTGAGCAACCACAAGCAGATGGGCTTAGCCACGATGATGTATCTCTCCGACTATGACCAAACTTGGTTTCCTGCGTGGGTGCAGGTCCCTGGAGCTGAGAATGGACACTGGTTCTTCAAGATTTCGCCATACATCAAGGCAGGCACTGGTGCTACTTGGGATACCTATACCGAGCAGGCTCGCGCAACCGAGATCCGCATTTGTCCATCGGGGATTGCACGCGCCTTCAACTACAGCATGAATGTACACATCTGCCCACTGATTTGGGACAACAGCTGCCCGCAGGGACCCGGCACTTGCTATGTGGTTGACACCGAAGCCATCTTTACGCACCCCGCCGAGACGATTATCTACGGCGATGCGGTTCAGATTGAGGGGTGGGACTGGGCTTCTTCGGCGAACTTCTGCTGGTGGCCCTCCCAAGAAACTTGTTGGGACGGCGGGCGCTTCCCCGCGGGCGACAACGATCCGCTGTGGGATCGCTTAGACCGTGATGTGCCGCGCTCTGTATGGGATCCTAACCGAAGCTGGAACCCCAACTTGGGGTATGGACAAGTGCGTTATCGCCATCAGCGCATGGCGGTGTTTACCTTCGCTGATGGGCACGCGAAGGCATTCCGCCGTGGCGCGGTAAAAGTGCCATGGCACTGGTCGATTACCGCCACCCGTGAGGATGAATGGGTGCGGTAAAATAGCGGTGGCGGGGGAGGCGGGCACGCCTCTCCCCGCAGGGAGGGCTGACGATGCTCAAAACTGAGATTCCGACGCCTATAGCGATTGGCATCATCGTTGCGATTTTGTTGGTGGTTGGCTTTTTGGCGGTGCGGAGCTTGTTCGCCCCTCCACCGACGGTGGACACGATTCCGAATGTAGGGGCTCCGCCTGCGGGCGCCCCTCCTGCTGCCCCGCCGCCCCACGCACCTGCTCCTATGGGCGAAAATCCTTCGCCCTATCGCCCACCGGCGGGCTACGGCGGTCCCGGCGGCGGTCGTTAGTTGGGGCTTACAGGTGTCTCGGCTTGGCGCAGGTACGCCGCCGCGTCTTCAGGCGCGGTGATGTTGATCCCTACGCCCGAGCCTAACTCGAAGCCCGCGTCGATACTTAGGCGTGGGGCAATTCGTAGATGCCACCAAAACTCGCCCTCGTAGCCACTGGGGGCAGTAAACAACATATAGTTATAGGGTGGGTCATTCAAAACTCGATAGAGGCGTTGTAGGGTGTCTTGAAGCACCGCTGCGAATGCCTGTGTCATCTCCTCAGGCATCGCCTCAAAGCGCGCCATCGGCTCCAACGGCACAATGGCGACCTCATACGGCACGCGCGAGGCAAACGGTGCGTACACCAAAAACTGCTCGGTGAGATTGACCACGCGCACACCCTCGCGAACCTCTTGCTCAATGATTGCCTCAAACGGATGCTTACCGTGCCGCGAGCGATAGCGGCTGACCCCCTCAATATGCCGTTGCAGCACGGGGGGTACGAAAGTCAACCCAACCAGTTGCGCATGGGGGTGTTCCAGCGACGCGCCCGCTGCCTTGCCCTCGTTGCGAAAAATGAGAATGGTTTTGAGCCGATGATCTTGGGCGAGCGTAGTGAGCCGTCGCTGATACATTCGCATCACTTCCGTCCACTGGCTCAGCGAGGTGACAACGGGCGTCTCGCTGTGCTTAGGTGTTTCGATAATGACTTCGTGCACTCCAACGCCATCAGCCCAGGTGTAGATACCGTTAGCACGCGGTTGTAGCTCGCCTTCGGGTGCGAGGGCGGGATATTTATTAGGCACTACGCGTACCCACCAGCCAGGCGTATTGGGTGCGGTGCCCGCCTCGCGAAACGCATCTACTTCGGGTGGAGTCATCGCCTCGTTGCCCACGCAGAAGGGGCAGTTGGGCACAAACTCGGGCTTTGGCGCAGGTTCCGAATCGGCTTTTTTGAAATCGTGCGGGCGACGGCTGCGCTCCGTCGCTACAATTACCCGCTCTTCCGTAATCAGGTCCCAGCGAATCTCAGGCATACGAGCGTATATTATGGCACAGAAGCGCGTGCAGGTAGAATCTCACGCGATGGAGTCGCTGTTCGTATCGCTGATGGCGTCGTTGCTGGCAGCGGTTTGGATTTTCGTGCTGATTAGCTGGGCGATTACAGGCGAGGTGTCAGCGGGGGAGGCGATTGTTGGCTCCACGGTGGCGTTATTGCTGGCGGTGGCGACGGCGCGCCAAGCATTTCCTCACGCGGGCACGCTTGCGCTGCTTACCTTGGGGGGCGGGGCAATCGGTTTACCCATCCTGCGCGCGTACCTCAATCGTGCTGCCCACGCCCGCATGGATGCCGAACTTGTGGAACGCGCCTGCCTCGCCTATGAAGCTGACCCGAATAACTACGGCGCACTGATTAACTTAGCCGAAGTGTGCTACAAAAACGGGTTGTTGGAGCCAGCGGTCTACTTTCTGGAACGCGCCATTCAGCAGGCGCCAGTGATGGCATCGCACGAGAAGCGACGCTTGCGGTTTTGGCAAGATGAACTGGCAACACACCCGAAGTGGGGCTACATGCCGTGCATGCATTGCGGGGCGCGCTTGCCGGTGGGCACCATCCGCTGCCCCCGCTGCGGGCGGTTGGTGTTGCCGATGTTGGTGCAGGGGCGGTGGGTGCCCGCCCAACTGGCGCATAAGGCGATTGGAGTATGGGCAGTTGCCACCGTCGCTGCGGGGCTGAGCCTGTTCTGGCACGAACACCTCACGGGGCTGAGCGCCCTTGTGGCAACCGTTGGCACAGTAAGCACTGGGCTGGGGCTAATCGTCTGGATTTTACGCAAGCGATGAACCTGCGCACACTGCCACCGTTCACGCGGCTCGATTGGTATATCACGCGCGAGATGCTCACCCCGCTGGGCATCGGCATTTTCGCAATTCTGCTGATGCTCATTGGCAACTTGTTGTTCAACTACGCGCCCTGGTTTTTCAGCTACGGCGTGCCGCTGGTGGCGGTGTTGCAGATGGTGCTGTATTACACCCCCTACCTGTTGGTGCTAAGCTTGCCTGTGGGCGCGGCAGTGGGTACTGCGCTCACAGTGAACCGCCTGACGCGCGACAGTGAAATCACCGTGCTGCGCATGGCGGGGGTGAGCCTACGCCGCATCTTCGCCCCGATGTGGCTGATTGGAGTTGTTCTATCGGGGGCAAACTTTGCGCTCAATGAATACCTTGTGCCCCCGACGATGCAGGCATTCAACAAGTTGCGCAACCGCATTTTTTTGCTAGCGCCCGTGCCCAACCTTACCAGCAATGCGGTGATCAAAACGCAAAACTATGTGGTAACTATCGGCTTGGCACAACAGCAGGGCGACACGGTGCTGCTGGAAGATGTGCTTATGATTGAGCGACGCGAGCAAGGGAGCTGGCTGGTGGTCACTGCGCCGCGTGGCGACTATCGCAATGGTGTATGGACGCTCTACGAGCCACGCCTGCACTATTATCAAGCCGATGGGGTGGTGGCAGATATGCAGCGCGCCAACAAACTGGTCGTGAACCTGCAGGTCACGCTGCAAGATTTTTTTGTGGCGCCGACGCCCGAAGAGCAGACGATGGCGCAGCTGCGAGCGCAAATCCAACGCAATCGCGAACTTGGGTTAGATACGCGCCAGCTGGAAGTGAGTTATCATCTCAAGGCGGCGGTGCCGATGGCGTGTTTGGTGCTTGCCCTCTGCGCACCCGTGCTGAGCTTTCTCTTGGCACGAGCAGGCGGTTTCGTGGGCGTGCTGCTCTCCATCGTGCTGGTGTTTGTGTTTTGGAACACGCTGTTGCTGTTTCAAATCCTGGGCAACTACGGATTCTTACCACCTGCAGTGGCGGCGTGGTCGCCTAACCTGTTGTTTGCAACGGGCGGGTTGGTGTTGCTGCGGCGGTTGGAGTAGCGTGAGGGGCTACTTACTGCATGGGGGGGCGGGTGGTAGCCCACAAAAGAGGCGGTCATAGGCAGTCAGCAACGCTTGCTCGCTATGTTCCCAGCTGAGGCATTCCAAGAATCGCTTGCGCCCATACGCGCTCATATAACGGCGCCGCGCCTCGTCGTGGAGCAGTTCCAAAATCGTGTCGCCAAACGACTCAGGGCGGTCGTCGGCGGGCGAGATGAGTGCATCTTGTGCTGACCATTTGTTTTCAATGCTGCGCGTGGCAACAATCGGCAGCCCCACCGCCATAAACTCAATAATCTTGTTCATCGTGGAGCGAGCGGTATAGGTGTTATCGGGGTCAGTGGCAACGCCCACATCAGCCGTGCTGAGGTAGCGCAACAGCAACTCGCGCTCGCGCACAAAGCCTGTGAAAGTGATGTACTCCTCAAGCCCTAACTGACGAGCGAGTTGCTTGGCTTCCTCCAAACAGTCGCCCGAACCGATCGCCACAAAGTGCACATCGGTATAGCCGCGCTGGTGCACGATGTGATGGGCTGCCTTCACAAAGATGTCTATGCCATCCTGTGGTCCCATCACGCCCAGGTAGCACACGAGGTGCTTTTTGCCCTTCTTGAGACTGAGGTCAGGCTCTACGGGCATAAACTCGGAGGCGCGCGGACCGCTGCGCACAATCACAATCTTTTCGGGGTCAGCTTTGCCGCGCTCCAGTGCGTTTTGCCGATACGACTCGTTCATCTCAATAATCATATCGGCTAAGTGGTACGACCAGCGTTCGAACAGCACTTGGAGATGATAGAACAGCCCGCGCTTTTTGAAGCGCACTTCGTACAGCTCAGGGCAGAGGTCGCGGTGTTCGTAAACGAACTTCTTGCCGCGGGCTTTGTAATACAGCCCGATAGACCAGAAGATATCCAGCGGGTTGCCCACATGGAACACATCGAAGCCTTGTTCGCGTTCCACGCGCTTGCTCAGGCGAAAGGTGTTCCACAGACAGTAGACGGCTTCCTTGAGGAAGCTGCCGACGCTGTGCGTGGGGGGCGGCATCGGGTAGCGATAGAGGTGGATGCCCTCCAGCACGCAGTATTCGGGGTCTTCGGGGGGGCGTGGCGAAATGACCGACACATGGTAACCTGCGCGTTGCAGCGAGGTCGCCACCTGCCACATGCGGCGGTCATGCGGCACTGGTAGGTTTTCCAGTACCAGCAGCACTTTGCGCGGTCGAGCCTCGAGCGCGGAATTGCGCTCTGGGTTTGCCTCTTTCAACATACCAACTCTTGCGCGATTGGGTGGGGCATTCGTGATAGCCCCATCAACTGGCACACGCGCTCGGTGTGTGCACGGATGGAATAGTTTTCGGCGGTGCGGCGCGCTTCGGGGCTAAGCCGCTCGCGGTTGAGATACGCACGCTCTATCAGCGACGCTAACTGCTCGGCGTCGCGCTCGGTAAGCACATAACCATTCACATCGTCTTTGACCACGGCGGGCATGCCGCCGACATTCGTGACCACGGCGGGCACGCCGCACGCCATTGCCTCCAACAAAGCCGTGGGCAGCCCTTCCCACAAGGAGGTCAATACAAACACGTCCGCCTGCTGGTAATACGGCAGAATCGCCTCGCGGGGCAGTAAGCCTGTCATAACTACAGCATCGCCAACGTTGTGTTCTGCGATTGCGCGGCGCACTTCCCCCTCCACAGGGTTGTAATCGTGCGAACCGCCCACAATCGTGAGTGTCGCCTCAGGATAGCGTTGGCGGAAGCGAGCAAAGCCCGCAATCAGCAACTCCAGCCCTTTGGAGGCGTCCAGCCTGCCCACAAACAGGATGCGCGGCGCGCCCACCTCGCGCGTAGCAGGGGGTGTATATTCGTCAATCTCTATGCCCAGCGGCGTATAGTGGATTTTAGAGGCGTGCCGTGGAAACTTGCCCACATAATAGTCATAATCAGCGGGGCTAATGGTGAACACACCTTGCGCGCGCGCAATCACGCGCGCTTCCATCCGCATAAACCAGGTGCGAAACGCCCGCCACCGGAACAGCGGGTGCGAAGTCCAACGCTCAAAAAACGCTGATTGCCCGTGCGTGTTGAAAAACAGCGGTACTGAATCGTTCATAAACGCCAGCCCATGCTCGGCGCGCTGGATGTAAATCGCCGCATCTATACGCAATAGCTCCGATTTTTGACGCTTCAAAGCGTTGAGAAACTTGAAGTTGAGCGGTATCTTAGAGCGTCGCTGCCGCGCGTCATCCACATACAGCAGCGGCAAAAACGGACGTTCCACATGTTTGATTTTTACGGTGCTCCACTGACGCAGGGGCAGGTGCGGGTCGGTAGTGATGCCGACACAATAGAGTTCAACGGGGGCATAGCGGGCGAAGTTTTTCGCGTACTCCAGCACGCCGCCCATCGGATACTCAGCAAAGTCCCCTGCGTAGACCAAGATTAGCTTACGCATGCTCATTTACTCCGCACGTCGTTCTCCTCACAAGCGACCTGTAGAAGCTTATCGTAGAACTCTACGAGTTTCTGCTTGCTATGTTCCCAGCTCAGGCATTCCAGAAAGCGTTTGCGCCCTATTTCGCTCATGCGGGTGCGCTGCTCGGGGTTGTTCAGCAGGTCAATAATCGCTTTGGCAAACGCTCTTTCGTCGTTGTTTGGAATGTAAACCGCCGCATCTTGGGCTGAGTAGCGCGACTCTTTGAGGTCGAACGACACGATTGGCAGCCCTACCGCCATGTACTCGATGATTTTGTTCATCGTGGAGACATCGTTGAGCGGGTTAAGTGGGTCAGGGGCAAGGGCGATATCAGCCGTGCTGAAATAGCGCAGGAGGTCGGCATCTGGAATACGCCCTGTGAACTCCACAAAGTCATCGAGTTTCAGCTGATGAGCTAGCTTGACCAAATCGGGGTACATATCACCGCTGCCGATAAGGGCAAAGTGGCAGTCATGATAGTTGAAGGTGTGTACGACATGGTCAATCGCACGCAGTAAGTAGTCGACGCCGTCTTGGGCACCCATCACGCCTAAGTACACGCCCAGATACTTGCGCCCGCGTTTGAGGGCGGGATCTGGCTGCACGCGCTGAAATCGGCTGGCGGAGGGGCCACTGCGCACGATGGTGATGCGGTCGGGGGGCACACCCCCGCGCTCCATCGCCACGCGCCGATACGATTCGTTCGTAGCAATTACGCCATCGGCGGTGCGATAGGTCTGCTTCTCCAGCCAAAGCAGACCTTTGTAGAACAAATCACGCCTACCAAAGCGCGACTCGTAAAGCTCGGGGCACAAATCGTGCTGGTCGAACACGAACTTGACGCCTTTGCGCTTGTAGAACCGCCCAATGAGCCAGAAAGTATCGGGCGGGTTGCAGGTGTGAATCACATCAAAGCCGCGCTCTTTCCACACGCGACGCGCGAGGCGCCACGTTTGCAGCCAGCAATAGCTGAACTCGTACAGGAAGCTCAGCACGCTTTTGGTGGGCGGAGGCATCGGATAACGGTAGAGATGGACCCCTTCCAGTTCCATGTACTCAGGCTCACCGGGGGGGCGGGGCGAAATCACCGACACCAAATAGCCTGCTTCCGTAAGTGCTAACGACTCTTGCCACACGCGCCGATCCATCGGCACGGGCAGGTTCTCTACTAAGATGAGAACTCTCCCTTTCCACTTACCAGTGCAGCCCGACATAGTGCCCTCGCAGTTCAGACGGCTGGAATGCACGCGCCAAGTCAATAATGATTTGGTCAGCGCGATGGTCCGCTAAAATCGCTTCGCGCCCTTTGGCGCACAAATGCCCGATGATCAGCACTTCGGCGTGCTGCACGACTTTGCTGGCATCCTCGCACAGAATTTCGCGGATATGCGGGATTTCGCGTTCGATGAACGCTTTGTTGGAGCCATAAAGCGCGGCGTAGGAGACATTCGGATCGTGTATCAGCAGGCGATAGCCTTTGCCAATAAGTTGTTCGGCAAGCGCCACATAGGGGCTTTCACGCAGGTCATCGGTACCAGGCTTGAACGACAATCCAAACAGCCCCACCTTGCGCTTGCGCAGACGCACAACGGTACGCGCCACCTCGTGAATAAGGTACTGGTTGCTGGGCAGCACTGCTTCCAGCACGGGCAGCTGCAAGTCGTTGGCGCGAGCGCGGTAAGTGAGCGCCCGCAAATCCTTGGGCAGGCACGAACCACCAAAGGCAAAACCGGGCGTGAGGTACTTACACGAGAGGTTGAGCTTGGTGTCAGCACAAAATACACGCATCACCTCGTGGCTGTCAATGCCTTCTGCTTTGCAGAGCATGCCCAACTCATTAGCGAACGCGATCTTAAGCGCGTGGAAGGCGTTGCAGGCGTACTTGATCATTTCGGCAGTGCGAATGGATACCAGAAACAGCGGGGCTTTCACATTTTTATAGAGGGCAGCGACCTGTTTGGCGTCGGCATGGCGCAGCGCGCCGATGATGGTGAAAGGCGGGTCGTAAAAGTCGGCAATCGCCGCGCCTTCGCGCAGAAACTCTGGGTTCACTGCCAGCCCGAAACCCTCGTTCACACGCTTGCCCGATGCCTCCTCCAAAATCGGCAGCACAATCTCCTCTGCTGTGCCGGGTAAGATGGTGCTGCGAATCACTACGAGATGATAGTCGGGCTTGGTTGCCAGTGCCTCGCCGATTTGTTTCGCCACACGCTCCAAGTAGTCGGTGCGCAGGTCGCCATTCTCTTTGCTGGGCGTGCCCACACAAATCAGCGACAGGTCGGAGTGGTGCACAGCTTCGGTCGCGTCATCCGTGACAGTAAGCTGCCCCGCTTGAACCGCCTGCTGCAGGAGTGGCTCAAGGTCTTTCTCAACAATAGGCGCTTTACCTTGACGGATGAGTTCTAGCTTATGGGTATCGACATCAACGCCGATGACCTGATGCCCCTCTCGCGCCAAGCACGCCGCCGACACTGCGCCTACATAGCCTAATCCGAAGATGCTTACACGCATAGCCACCGCCACGAGAATCGTTCCATACTCGCTGCTATATTATAACCCAAGTCGTAGTCTATCAAGCGTAAATGGCAAGCGGCTTGTGTGCGCAGCAAGCCGCCCCGCACTGGCTCCTATTTGTCGGCAGGATCGCCGACCGCACACCCAGCGACGGCATAGATCTGTCATGCCGAGGGGAGCGAGGGATCTCACACGCTCGCGAGCGATGAGCAGCAACTCAGATAAGCCAGGGTGCCCTCAACCACTGGTGCACCAGCGCGGCTTCTTGCCGCGCAAAGCGATCGCCTCTGTGACTAAAGCCGTTCCTTTGCATATGCAGCTTACGTACATGGACCATTGGCAGGAATCGGACATTGATGGGCGAATTCTATCCTTGCGAGGTGATTGGGTATGCGAGCCGCAGTGCTGTGCTTGCTGCTATGTGCCGTGCTCGAAGGGGCGTTTGCTGCCACCGAGATTTTTCTGGCGACCTTAGTCACCTTTGACCCTGAAGGCAACACGATTATTCTTAGGCGCACCGGTAAACCCGATATGAGCGCCACGCTGCACAAGAAGCCGCGCCTGTGGCTCAACAAGCAGCCTGTTGATGTGGAGCAGTTTCGCCAGATGGAAGGCAAGCCAGTGATGGTGCGCGTGAGTGTGGGCACGCAGGTGCGCCCCGTTGTGCGCGAGATGGCAGACCCCGACACCTGGAAGTGGCTGGAAAAAGTGCGCCGCGGCATCGTGAAAGGCACTTTACAAGGCGTGGAAAACAACTACCTCATCGTGGAGTTGCCCGACAAAACGCGCTTCGCCTACAGATTCACTCCCAAAACCCGCTTCGAACGCGACGGCAAGCCCGCCACCATCGAGGATTTCGCCATTGGCGAGACCATCTACCTTGCGCCGCGTCTGCTCTCCAACCTCGACACAATGGTGCTGTCGGTCAGCAACACAGAAAAAGACGCTCAAATCGGGCGTGAGCGCGCCCTACCCTCCATTCAGGGCACCATTCAAGGCATCGACCGCCAGAAGAAAATCATCAAGTTCCTCACACGGGCAGGCGATGTGCGTGAAATCCGCTACGACGAGAAAACCGAGTTTACCTTCAAGGGCAAGCCAATCAAGGTAGAGCAAATAAAACCACCTGCCCGCGCCACCATCCACCGCTCGCGCGACGAGGAAGGCAACGACTATGCCCGCAAGGTCACCATTCAGCCGAATAACTGAGTATTTGCAGAGGGTAGGGTTGCGACCCTACCCCCTCGTTATACTATGCGAGCCTCAGGAGCGGCGCACGAACACCCACCACTCCACCATTAGCAGTGCGAGCAGCGCGAAAACGATGGGTTTCCATAGGTCGCGCAAGGTGGTCAGCGTGCTTTGTGCAGCAACGGTTTTGCCCCCCAACTCAATGCTAGTGCGTGGGCGAATATCTGATTCGTCGGCTGACATTAGGTTCGCTGCAATGCGGATCTGCGTTTTCCTACCTTGAACGGTGTAGATGCCCACGCGCTCTAGCCCCGATATTACTGCACTGCCGTCGTTGACAGGGTAGGTAAGTGTGTTGCCATCGGGCGTGAAGAGCCTGAGCTCATTCTCTTCAGGGGCTACAGCGAGGCTGAAGGGTATGCCCGTACGCACAGTGAGATCCGTGACGCTGCCCTGCTCGCCCACAGCCCAGCGCAGCAGGTTCGCGATGAAAATCGGAAATGCAGGCTGCAGCGGAAAGTCTGACTCCAGCAAGTCCCAGCCGATGCCGACCCAGCGTCTGCCTTGATGCTCGCCCGCGACAATCAGCGGGGTGTGTTGGCTTTCGGCTAACACGCGCGCCCACGGCGCAGGCTGCAAGCGCGGGGCGTTATCAATGAGCAGCGTGCTCAGCTCCAGATAGCGCATGAGGGGATGGTCGCGCTCCCATAGTACCACGCGGGGGGTACGTACCGCTTGCCCCAGATTAGCAATCGGACCGCCCCGCGTGCGGATTAACAACACGGCGCGTGCCTTCACAGGCACTACAGGGGCGCGATCGAAAATCACCAGGTCGTAGTTGCTGCCCCCGACGCGCTCACCGCGCTCCTGTTCGGGCACGGCAGGTGCTTTATCTAACTGCACATTCGGCTCCAGCGCAAGCGCACGCTCCAGAAAGAAGTTGCCCTCGCCCACTAGCAGCACGCGGATTGGCTTTTGGGCGACGCCAACCCGATACGCGAAGTTGTCCACTTGTAGAGCATCGCTTGCCTTGAGGCGCACTTCTAAGGGTTCAGGCAGTTGGCGGGCACGCAGGGTTTGCCCAACGGTACGCCCCGCTTCCACAGTGATGGAGCGTGCGTCCACGAGTTTGCCCCCCGCGTAAAACTCCAAAATCGCCTGCTGACTTTTGTCGCCAAAGTTGCGAATGCCCACGAACCACTCGTAGCCGCCGCTGCGTTCTTGCACATCCATCGCGGTGATGGCGAGGTTCTCGCCGCTGGTGCCAAGCGACTCAAATAGCAGTTGTGCGTTGCCCGGCGAGAAGTCGCTCACAGGCGGGAACGCGCCATCGGAGAGCAATAGAATGCGCCCCTTCTCGGTTTTGCCCACAAGGGCTGCCGCGAGACGGAGTGCCTCATCTAGTCTGCCTGCTGTATCCGTGGGCTGAATCTGCTCGATGGCGTTGAGCAGTTTCTGTTTGTCGCTGGTGAGCGCGGCTAATACGCGCACCTGCGCCCCTGCCTCAATAATCGCTAGCTGCTCGCCTGGGGTGAGTTCCTGCACAAACTGGCGGAGGCGACGCTTGGCGGCTTCCAACCGCGAAGGGGCGATGTCCGTGGCTTGCATGCTGGCGGAAGTGTCCACCACAATCACAGTCTGTCCTGGTAGCCCTTTCGCTTGAATCATGGGGCGAGCCAGCGCGGTTAGCAGGAGCAACGCTGCCAGTAACTGCAAAAACATTAGCAGGTTTGGGCGCAGGCGTTGAAAGAGGGCGTTTGCCCGTACATCCGTCGTGATTGCGGGGAACAGAAACTTGGCGGGCACGCGCACCTCGCGCCGCCGCACCTTCAACAGGTACAGCAAGATGACGAACCCTGCCACGGGGATAAACCACAGCAGTACCCCCAGCGATTGGAACTGCATCGCTTATATTTTACTGAATCCAACCAATCCGCTCGGCAATGCTTAGGATGGTGACGGCGCTCAGAATCTGGTTGAGTTCAATGCGGTTCGCTTCGGCAAGGTAGATGACATCGCCGTCTTGGATGAGGGGATTTGCCGTTATGTCGCCTCGCTTGAGAAATCGCTGATAGGGCACGCTCAGGCGGCGGATTTGCTCACCGTCAAATCGCAGGATCGTAATGCGTGAAGTAATGGCACGCGATGTCATGCCTCCTGCTTGAGCTATCGCGTCTGCTAGGGTGAAGGCTCTGCCTTCGGGGATAGGATAGTAGCCGGGTTTGGCGACCTGCCCCACGATTGCGTAGCGACGCAGGTTCTGGGGCACCACCAGCACATCGCCGTCCTGCAAGGGCGGGTTGTTCGCAGGGGTTATCTCGCCTTGTACGATAGCACGATATAGGTCTACTGGAATCATCGTGCCCCCACGGTCGACAAACGCGCGTTGGAGGGCAGCGAACTCGGTGGTGCCTCCCGCCAGTGCAATGGCTTGCACCGCGTCGGAGTTTACCTCTACATCATAGGTGCCGGGCTTGGCGACCTCGCCCACTACCGTGATGCGCACGGTGGGCTTCTGCTGGATGCTCAGTAGGTCGCCCGGCTGCAGCAAATAGTTGGTGCGATGGTCGCCCCGATGGAGGATGGCAGCAAGGTCAATTGCCAAGGTTTGCTCGCCGCGCATAAGCGTAGCGATGGCACGCTCGGGTAAGATTTTCAACCCCTCCGCTGTGGCAATGATATCTACCACGCGCCAGTTGGGCTGGATGGGATAGGCTCCTGGTTTGTTGACCTGCCCCTCCACGAACACGAGGCGTGGACGCGCCTGCTTGAGCGAGACGAACACTTCGGGGTTACGTAATCGCTTACTGAGGTGTGTTCGAAGCGTATCGCTGAGCTGGGTAAGCGTCAGCCCCCGCACGCTCAGCTCGCCCACGCCCGGAAACACCACACGCCCACTGGGGGGCACAGTATATTCTCCGCTAAACTGCTCATGGCGCAACACCACCACTGTGATTACATCGCCCGTGTCCAGCGTGTAGTCGTCGGTTTGGGCATGGGCAACAAGCAGAATGCTTATCAGCAGCCACCATAAACGGCGCATCACGACACCTCCTCCACCAGCACCACGCCGATCAAGCGATCGCCCGTCTGTAGAAGCATCTGATGCGTAGTTTCGTCCAGCGCATAGCCCTTTGGAGCCACGAGAATAAGTCGCTCGGCTTCTGGAACGGTGGGCGCATCAGGAGCAGCAGCGTATATTTGAAGTGCCCCATTAGGGGGCATTGGAGCGGGTAGGTCCGGTTCGTTGTTCACTGCACCGTCGTGAATCGCGGTGGCAATTTGCCGCGCGGTAGGCTGCACTTGGCTACTGAGTGGCAAGGCGAGCGCGCGTTGCCAAGTTTCACCGCCGCCAAGGGCGCGCAACTGCCAAGCCATCAGGTGTGCCTGTGCGGGGCTCAGCGCACCGCGGACCTCCGCTAACACGGGCACCCCCAGCAGGCGTTCCACCTCCCAGCGATTGCTGAGGCGACGCGTGCGCCACGCAACAGCCAACGCGCCCAACATGCCCAGCATCAAGCCTAACATGACGCCCAATCCAATTGTGAGCGCAGGGCGCGGAAATGCAGGGCGGTCGGGCAAGGCAGGCGGTTGTAGCAACACGGGTGAGATTTTGCCAATCAACTGCTGGGCACGCGCCTGCTCGTAGGCACGCACTTTTTCTGTCCAAACCGTGAGGGCTGTTTCGTACTCGCGTTTCAAATCGGTGTATTGTGCCATCAGGTCGGGTGTGCGACGAAACAGTTGTTCAAACTGCCTTTGTTGGTTGCGCAGTACGCCCAGAGCCGCCTGTCCTGCGCGACGCTCGCTCTCGGCTTGCAGCAGTGCCTTCGCCAGCTCCATGTACAGCGGGTTCACCGCTTGTTGTTTAGCAAGTGTCAGAAACTGTTTATCCACGGCTTGTGCCAGCAGCTTTTCGCGTTCGCGGCGGGCTTGGGCGAGTTGCTCCTCCACAATCTTCACCTCGGGGGCGTCGGGTTGGTACTCTTGCAGCAGCGCGCTGCGTTGAATTTCCAGCTCGGCGATTTTGGTATTGAGTTGGTGCACCTCCGGAGGAATTGCTAAGTTACGCGTGGCTTCGTAGAACTGAGGTTGCTGCTGGAGTTGGCGTCGCAAGGTTTCAATCTGCCGTTCTAAAGCAACCTGACGCCCTTCCTGCTGACGAACTTGCTCCAATAAGTCGGCATATTTTTCTACGCTTTTGCTAAGCTCTGCTTCGGGAGCAACGATTTGATGTCGTTTGAGGAAAGCGGTGATGCGCTCGCTGGCGCGGCGTAGGGCGACCTCTTGCGCCTGCAACTCGTTGCTGAGTTTTTCCACAAAGGTGGAAGGGTTCTGCTCGTAGAGGGCGCGCACATAGCGCAGGTAAGTATCCATCCAGAGTTCGGTAAGGCGTTGGGCGCCTTCAGGCGTGGCGTCGCTGGCAGTTGCTTGGACCACGCTGGTGTTGCGTACCACAGTGGCGCGGAACCGTTTTTCAAAATCGCGGTACGGTTCGTTGATGCCGACGCGTTGCTGCACTTGCTCCAGCAGTGGGCGCGAGAGCAACACTTCTACTTGGGTGTTGATGTCTGGGCTTCCTACGCCAGTCAATGCTAACAACCCACCACCTCCGAAGTTTCCGCCCACAGGTGGTTCAATAAGCAACTTCGCTTGTGCCTCATAACGCCGTTCGCCAAAGAGGATAATCGCCAGCGCCAACAGGATGCCCAGTCCTACCCCTGCAGCCACCCACCGCCACTGAGCACGCAGGGCATAGGCAACCCACGGCAGTGCGATGCTCTCCTGTCGCTCCGCCCAACGCTCCATCGGTGTATGTTATACCTCACCCAAGCTGCTGCCTATGTTGGCGAAAGCGTGTAGGCAACAGATGACTCAAACCGCTGCGGTGCACACGACGCCGACCTGTATTCCGCACCGGCGGCTCGGAATGACAAACCTTTTGCTTGCAAAAGCAGGATGTCACCCCGAGCGCAGCGAGGGGTCTCAATCGTAAGGCTTGTGCAGATTCCTCGCTTCGCTCGGAATGACACGTGGGCTTATCAGGATTTCTCGCCTACAGCGACTTGGGTGTACCTAAGAAGCTTGCGAGGGCACATTCTCCAGCCAGATTTGCGCCTGCGGTAGCATTTGGCGCACGCGCTCCAGCGCAGCTGGCGAAGGCGTAATCCGCTGGGGCACTTCCACGATGCGTCGTGCACCTGCGACCACCACCTCGAAGCGCACCACCGCCTCGCCTGCATGGTGTTCCAGCACTTGGCGCAGCTGGCGTAATTGGTCTAAGTGACAGCGCGGCACGCGGATGTACACCTGTGGCGCGTCGTCCACGCTCGACGGCTCAGGTGCCAGCTCAATCGCGTCGGCACGGAACTCCACTGTGCCGCTGCCCTCGCCGTTGCGGTTGCCAAATTCGCTCGTCTGCACCTTGCCGCGCACCAACACCACCCGATCTTTCTGGATTATCTCGCGATACTGCTCGTATACATTGGAGAACACCATCACGCGAATCGAGCCGCTTAGGTCTTCCAGTGTAAGCATTGCCATGCGCGAGCCGTTTTTCTTAGAGACGCGCGTTTGCACGCTGGTGATGATACCGCCGATGGTAATCGTGCTGCCCTCGCGTTCGGCAGCGTGGGCGATTGGTACGGTTTTTCCTGCCAGTACGCGCGCGTAGGGGCGCATCGGGTGGTCGGAGAGGTACACGCCCAGCAGTTCGCGCTCTAGCGCCAGCTTCTCGCTCGTGGAAAGGTCGTCTACGGCGGGTAGGGCGGGCTTGACGATGGTGATTTCTTCTTGGGCGGCGCTTTCGAACAACGAGTTTTGCCCGCTGGCTTTGGCGCGCACAACCGATTGCGCGTAGCCCAAAATCACGTCCAGCCCACTGATGAGTTGGGCACGGTTGGGGTGCAGCGAGTCGAACGCGCCCGCTTGGATAAGGGCTTCTAAAGTGGCGCGGTTGAGTGCGCCCGATTCTAGCATACGCGAGGCGAAGTCAAACACATCGGTGAACGCGCCGTTTGTAGCGCGCTCTTTGAGAATGGCTTCCACGGCGGCTTCGCCTACGCCTTTGATTGCGCCCAATCCGAAGCGAATGGCGTGCTCATACTTGGGTGCGTTTCGGGCGACGTGTCGCCCACGCGCGGGTGCACTGGTCTCACGATAGGGCTCCACAGTGAAGCCCGACATGCTGGCATTGATATCGGGTGGCAGTACGCGAATGCCCATTGACTGGCATTCGTCAATGAAGTTAGTGATTTTGTCGGTTTTGTCTTTGTAAACTGCCATTAGTGCCGCCATGTACTCCACGGGGTAGTTCGCCTTGAGGTAGGCGGTTTGATATGCCACATGCGCGTAGCACACGGCGTGCGCTTTGTTGAAGGCATAGCCCGCGAACGGCTCAATAAGGTCAAACAGGCGGTTGGCTTCGTCTTCGCTAATGCCTTTGGCTTTTGCGCCTGCCACAAACTCGGCGCGCATACGCTTCATCTCCTCGGGCTTCTTTTTGCCCATCGCGCGACGCAAGATGTCTGCTTTGCCCAGCGAGAAGCCCGCCAACGCCTGCACAACTTTGAGCACTTGGTCTTGGTACACAATCACGCCGAAAGTCTCTTCGAGGATTGGCTCCAGCCACGGGTGGGGGTACTCCACAGGCTCGCGCCCATGCTTGCGGTTGATGTAGGTGGGGATGTGCTCCATCGGTCCGGGGCGGTAAAGGGCAATCATGGCAGCCAGCTCACGCACATTCTGGGGGCGCAGTTCACGGATGTAGCGTCGCATGCCCGCGCCTTCCAGTTGGAACACGCCCGTGGTGTCGCCGCGCCCCAGCATCTCGTAAGTTTTGGTGTCATCGAGCGGGATTTGGCGCACATCGATCGTGACGCCGCGGGTGCGCTTGATGTTTTCAACAGCTTGCGCCAGCACGGAGAGGTTCGCCAGCCCCAAGAAGTCCATCTTCAGCAAACCGATTTTCTCCAGCGCGCCCATGTGATACTGCGTAACCAGCTCGCCGTCGGCGGAGCGGGCGAGGGGCACATGTTCTACCAATGGGTCTTTGGAGATGACCACGCCCGCTGCGTGGACGCTGGCGTTGCGCGTGATGCCTTCCAAGCGGCGCGCCATATCAATCAATCGTCGCGCTTCGGGGTTGCGCTCGTACTCTTCCTTGACTTCTTTGATTTCGAGGGCTTTCTCCAGCGTCATGTTGGGCAGGGTGGGAATGGCTTTGGCAAGGCGATCCACTAACGCCGTGGAGATGCCCATCGCACGAGCGACATCGCGCATAGCGGCTTTGGCTGCCAGCGTGCCGAAGGTGATGATCTGCGCCACGCGCTCTTGCCCATACTTCTCGCGCACGTAACGGATTACCAGATCGCGCCGCGCATCTTCGAAGTCCATATCAATATCGGGCATTTGAATGCGTTCTGGATTAAGGAACCGCTCGAAGGTCAGGTCGTACTCAATAGGGTCGATATCGGTGATTCCGATGCAGTAGGAAACGAAACTGCCTGCGGCGGAGCCGCGCACGCCGAAATAGATACCCTCGCGCCGCGCAAACTGCGCAAAGTCGCGCACAATCAGGAAGTAGGGCGCAAAGCCTGTGGCTTCAATAACCGAAAGCTCGTACTCCAGTCGCTGGAGGTGCGTTTCGTTGTGGTTTGGGATGAGACGTGGCAGTGCCTCGTAGCACAAATCGCGTAAGTGTTGAATAGCGGTTTTGCCTTCGGGCAGGTCGGGCGCTGGCAGTTGCACACGCCCGAACTCTAAGTTCAGATTGCAACGGTTGGCGACCTCCAAAGTGTTGGCAATCGCTTCAGGGTGGTCGTGAAACAGACTTGCCATTTCCTGAGGCGACTTGACATAGAACTCGCTGGTGCCGAACTTGAGCCGTTTAGGGTCGTTGAGGGTGGAACCTGTTTGCACGCATAGCAGCACGTCGTGCATTTCGGCGTCATCGCGGGTGAGATAGTGGGCGTCGTTGGTCGCCAGCAGGGGCAGGCGGTACTCCGCTGCCAAGCGCAGCAAACCTTCGTTGACAATGCGCTGCTCAGGTAGCCCATGGTTTTGCAGCTCGATATAGAAGTTTTCACGCCCGAAAATCTCCAGGTATTCTTCAAGCAGTTGGCGGGCACGCTCGTAATCGCCCTTGAGCAGGGCATCGGGGATTTCGCCCGCCAAACACGAAGAGGTAGCAATCAGCCCCGCGGCGTATTCGCGCAAAATCTGCTTGTCTACACGCGGCTTGTAGTAAAAGCCTTCCACATTGGCAATCGTGCTAAGCCGAATGAGGTTTTTGTAGCCGACTTCGTCCTTTGCCAGCAGCAGCAGGTGGTAGCTGGTCTGGTCTTGTTTCGCGCGATTTTTGATGCTGCGCGGCGCGAGGTAGAGTTCGCAGCCGATAATCGGCTTGACGCCCGCTTCCTGGCAAGCGGTATAGAAATCGATGGCGCCATACAGCACGCCGTGATCGGAAATCGCCACAGCGGGCATATCAAACGCCGCCACTTGTTTGACCAAATCTTTGATGCGGGTTGCTCCATCCAATAGGCTGTATTCGGTGTGCAGGTGTAGGTGCACGAATCCCGCTTCCATGCTGAGCCTCCCAAGATGTTGTGGCAATCATTCGTGGGCGGTGGGGAGACTCCTGCCGATCTTGGGGCGATTATGTGGGGTATCCCTCTGGGTGCGCTACGAACCAGCGGTAGGCATGTTCGATCATGGTTTCCAGCGCGGGGTAGCGCGGTTGCCAGCCTAACTCTTGCTGGGCTTTCGCGGCGGAAGCGACTAGGCGGGCGGGGTCGCCGGGGCGGCGCGCGGCGTATACAGTAGGGATGGGCTTGCCTACCACGCGCTCGGCCGTGCGAATCACTTCCAGCACGGAGTAGCCCTGCCCGTTGCCGAGATTGTACACATTGCTCGGCGCGCCCGCACGCAACTGCTGCAACGCCAAGTAGTGTGCCTCGCACAGATCCCACACATGCACATAGTCGCGAATGCAGGAGCCATCGGGCGTGTTGTAGTCGGTGCCGAACACAGCAATCGAGTCGCGCCTGCCCAGCGCGGCAAACAGCGTGAGCGGAATCAAATGCTCTTCGGGGCGGTGATCCTCGCCCAGTTCGCCCTCAGGGTCTGCCCCTGCGGCGTTGAAGTAGCGCAGCGCCATTGAGCGAATGCCATACGCCTGCCCATACCAGCGCAGCATGCCTTCCATGACGCGCTTGGTCTCGCCGTAGGCGTTGGTGGGATTGAGCGGATGGGTTTCGGGGATGGGGATTTCTTGCGGCTCGCCGTAAACCGCAGCCGTAGAGGAAAAGATAAGCTGCGACACGCCCGCCTCACGCATCGCCTCCAGCAAGCGCAAGCAACCCAACACATTGTTATCGTAATACTTTGCGGGGTTGCGCATGGATTCGCCCGCGAAGATGAACGCTGCAAAATGCATCACGCACTCAATGTCATACTTGCGGAACACACGCCGCAGGGCATCAGGATCGCGCAAGTCGCCCTCTTCGATGGTGCCGCCTACAACTGCCCGCCGATGCCCTGTGGAGAAGTTATCCAGCACAACCACGCGCTCACCTTTTTGCAACAGGTACTTCACCATGTGCGAACCGATAAAGCCCGCTCCGCCGATGACCAGCACCATGTCAATGCGGATTGTACCACATCCAAGCAGAGAACGGGGTATAATTTAGCCGCGCTAAGTATAGGAGCCAAACCGATGTGGATGAAGGCAATCCCTGCGGAGCTTGCCGAAAACGAGTTCCGCACGGTTGAGTTGAACGGACAGCGCGTTTTAATCGGGCGTGCCTCCAAGGGCTACTTTGCGGTGATAGACCAGTGTTCGCATCAGAAGTTGCCGCTCTCGGAAGCGAACGGTTTGCCCGGACGCATCCACAACAACTTGCTGGAATGCCCGCATCATGGGGCAAAGTTTGATCCCTACACAGGGCAAGCGCGGGGGCTGCCTGCCATTCGTCCGATAAAAACCCTCAAGATTAAGGAGGAAGGCGGCTATATCTGGGTTGCTCTGGAGTAAGTGCGGAGGCGAGAACGATGATGACTACACGCTTTACATTGGACGCGCGTGAGATTCGGCAGCAGTTTCCATTTTTCCAGCCGCATCCAGAGATGCGGAACTTGATTTATCTGGATAATGCTGCCACGACGCAGAAGCCCTACGCCGTGATAGAGGCAGTCAGCAACTTCTGGGCGTATCACAACGCGAATGTGCATCGTGGGGGGCATGGGGTGGGCGCGAAAGCGTCGGAGCTATATGAGGCAGCACGCGGGCGCGTGGCACGCTTCATCAATGCCCGCGAGACCGCCGAAATCGTGTTCACGCGCGGCACCACAGAGAGTA
Organism: Armatimonadota bacterium; assembly: GCA_030550775.1. GTDB lineage: Bacteria > Armatimonadota > Fimbriimonadia > Fimbriimonadales > GBS-DC > GBS-DC. The sequence continues at coordinate 3,826 of JAUQOS010000020.1, read as the reverse complement.
TCAACCTTGTTGCCAGCAGCTGGGGCGAAACCTTCGTACAGCCTGGCGATGAGCTCATCGTCACAGAGATGGAGCACCACGCGAACCTGCTGCCGTGGATGCGCCTTGCCGAGAAGCGCGGCGCACGTTTGGTGGTGTGGCACATCACCGACAGCGGCACACTGGAACTAGACCAATTACGAAAGCTTCTCTCGGAGCGCACACGCTTAGTGGCGGTGTCGCACATCTCGAATGTGCTGGGCGTAATCAATCCTGTGGCGGAAATTTGTCGCATGGCGCACGAGGCGGGCGCGCTGTGTTTGGTGGATGCGGCGCAGAGTATCGCCCACATGCCCGTGGATGTGCAAGCGATTGATTGCGATTTTCTGGCGTTTTCAGGGCACAAAGCCTATGGACCGACGGGTATCGGCGTGTTGTATGCCAAGCGCGCTTTGCTGGAGGAGATGCCCCCCTACCATGTAGGGGGCGGGATGGTGCAAACGGTGCGCTGGGATCGCTTGCGCTGGGCGGAGCCGCCCGCCAAGTTTGAGGCAGGCACGCCTCCCATCGGCGAAGCTGTGGGGCTGCACGCTGCGCTGGACTTTATTGACTCCATCGGGCGCGAGGCGATCGCCGCTTACGAGCACGAGCTGACCGAGTATGCCCTTGCGCGGCTGCAGGAGGTGCCTGGCTTGCGCCTTTACGGACCGCGCGAGGGACGTACTGGCATCTTCGCCTTCACTTTGGAAGATATCCATCCGCACGATATCGCCACAGTGCTCGATTCGCGTGATATCGCGGTGCGTGCGGGGCTACACTGCGCCCACCCGCTAAGCGAGCGACTGGGCGGGCCGACCGCGCGCGCCAGCCTCGCCATCTACAACGATACCGACCATATCGACGCGCTGATCGACGCGCTGCACTACACGCGCAAGGTGTTCGGCTATGCTGGATGAGTTGTATCAGGAGATTATTTTAGACCACTATCGCCATCCGCGCGGCAGGGGCGAGTTGGAGCCGCCTAAAATCACGCAGGAGGGCTTCAATCCTTCCTGCGGGGATGAGGTGATTATCGATTTGCGCGTGGAGGATGGGCGCATTAGCGACATTCGGTTTCACGGCAGGGGTTGCTCCATCAGCCAAGCGTCGGCGTCGATGCTGGTAGAAGCGGTGAAAGGCAAAACGCTGGAAGAGGCGCACCAGCTGATTGAGCAAACACTAGCGCTGGTCAAAGGCGAAGTTGAAGCCGACTATGCTGTGCACGGCGATTTGGTGGCGTTAGCAGGGGTGCGCAACTTTCCTGTGCGGGTCAAGTGCGCCACTTTAGCGTGGCACACTTTGGAAGAGGCATTGAAACAAGCATCTGCAGAGGCGGTTCAAGAGACCTGACAAAGCGCCGCCAAACGGACAGCGTCGGCACTTCGCCGACGCTACGGAGTGGCACCAGTGTATAGCCTGTCCGGTTGCCTAACGCGCCATTTCGGCTAATAGGTGCGCATATTTTTCCGCCACCACGCGCCGCTTCACCTTCAGTGTGGGCGTGAGTTCGCCGCTCTCTATCGTGAACGGTTGCGCGATGAGCCGAAACGCCTTGATGCGCTGGAAGTCTGCCAGTTCGCGGTTGACGCGCTCGATCTCTTGGCGGAAGCGTTTTTGAATGGCGTCGTGATTGAGCAGGGCGTCAGGGGCAGTGGCATCAATGCCTTCTTGCTTAGCGAACGCGCGTAGGGCGTCCATGTTTGGCACAATCAGCGCCACAGGTGCGCTCATGCCATCTCCGAACACCACCGCTTCTTGCACCAGCTCGCTTTGTTTGATGAGGTTCTCAATCGGTTGCGGGGCGACATTCTTACCGTTCGCCAGCACGATGATGTCTTTCTTGCGATCAGTGATGTAGAGGTAGCCGTCTCTGTCCATGTAGCCGATGTCGCCCGTGTGGAACCAGCCGTCGGGGGCAATCGCCGCAGCGGTGGCTTCGGGTTTTTTGTAGTAGCCGAGCATGATGTTGGGTCCGCGCGCCAAGATTTCACCGTCGGGCGCGATTTTGATTTCCACATTGCGTAGGGGTTTGCCCACGCTGCCGAAGCGCGGCGCCTCAGGTGGGTTCACGGTCAGCACGGGGCTGGTTTCGGTTAGCCCGTAGCCCTCCAAAATAAGAATGCCGAAGGCGTGGAAGAACTCAGCGACCTCTTTAGGCAGGGCAGCGCCGCCCGATACGAAAAAGCGCAATCGCCCGCCGACGCGGGCGCGGATCTTGGAAGCCACCAGCTTATCCAGTAGCGCGTGCTGCAGCTTGATGCCCAGCGGCACGGGACGACGCTCACGCCAGCACCGCGAGTACTCCTTGCCTACCTCCAGGGCACGGTAAAACAGCTTTTGACGCAGGGGCGGCATCTGGCGCACCGATGCTAAAATCCGCTCCATCACCGAGGCGTAGAAGCGAGGCACGCCCAGCATAATCGTGGGGCGCACCTCCAGCATGTCGTTGGCTAAGGTAAACAGGCTCTCTGCGTAGGCAATGGTCATGCCCACATAGATCGGCAGGAAATGCCCTGCCATCCGCTCAAACACATGGCTCAGCGGCAGGAACGAAAGCGTGATGTCCTCAGAGGAGACTTGGAGCACTTCCAGGCTGGCTTCGATATTGCTTAGGAAGTTGCGATGGGTCAGCATCGCGCCTTTCGGCTCGCCAGTGGTGCCTGAAGTGTAGATGAAGGTGACAATCGCCTCTGGGCGGCTAGCATCCACCATCGCTTGGAGCATGCTCTCGGTAAGGGTGCCAGGCTGGTTGAGCAGTTGCTCGAAAGTGGGGACATCGCCTGCGCCTTCAGGTTCCATCACAATCAGCTGGGGCGCAAGTGTGGAGCCTTCTAAGGCTTCGCACACTTTGCGCAGCTGCTTGCGATCGCTAACAACCACCACTTTGGGTTCCGCATCGCTGAGAATCTCAAGCGCTTGTGGGGCAGTTAGCGTGGGATAGATAGGCACAGTAATCGCGCCCAAGCTAATCGTCGCCCAGTCGGTGATTGCCCACTCGGGGCGGTTCTCCGAGAGAACTGCCACACGATCGCCTTCGCGTACGCCCAGCTCATACAGCGCGCGAGCAAACGCGAACACGCGCCGCCCTAACTCGCGGTAGGTGATGGGGCGAAACTGTTTCTCGCGCTTGACCAGCATCGCAGGCTTCTCGGCGTAAGTTTCCACGCTACGCCAAAACACCTTGCTCAAAGTGTCGACTGCCATCGTTGCACTCCACGCTTGTGTTCGGCATAAGTGTACCGATTCCTGCAGCACTCAACATTGCTTCGCAGATTAGCTGAGAGCGTCCATGCCCTCATGGTTTCAGCTGCGGGTGTGGGGGGTGGAGCTTCACCGTGAGGTTCCTCTCGTGTGTGAAGAGAACCTACGGGAGTTGACAAGGGTACGGAGCGCTGCCTGAACGGCTCAAGCCGTCGCTCGATTGTCCACAAACCCTCTCCGTGAGGTTCCCCCTACAAGTAGGGGGAACCGAGCAATTTTTTCGGGTCCCCTCGCGTGGCGGGGGGTAACCTATAGGAGGGGGGAAAACCTACTGGCGAGGCTGGAAAATCCGCTGCGAAAAGCGCGCGGCGGAACCTAAGCGATGTCCCCTCGTCAGCCCCCAAGTTCTCCTCACACGCGAAGGGACCGAGAACACGCGCGAACTTCTGTCTACTGCATCAAATATACTTTTGTTGCACCAGCTCGGCAAATCGGTATCGGAGATTGCACACGAACTCAATGTTTCCCGCCCAACCGTCTACAAGGTGCTGGAACTCGCTCGCAACCCTGAGGAAGACCCCCCTTAGACCGACGCAAGCTCAAGAGC
>JAUQOS010000019.1 GCA_030550775.1 Armatimonadota bacterium | reverse complement strand
ACTCTTTTGCCGCCAGCGTAAATCCGAGCAGATAGGTCGCTCCGAACAAGGCATACATCAAATTCAAGCTGAGGCTCAACCCGAAGCAGAATGCACTGAGCCACCACCGCCTTTGTAAAAACGCCCCAAGACCGAATAACAGAGCCACCACTGAGGCGGTTGTTTGCTCCGCAAACGGCTTGATGGGGTCGCCGTTACCCACCACTGGAGTGGGAACGGCAGCAATCGCCAGCAACGCAGCAATCCACGCCTTGGGAGAGTTTGGGAACATCGTACGACCAAGCCATAGCGCTGCGCCAGCTAACGCCAAACGAACCACGATGAAAAGTGCCAACAGCACATGTTCTAAATCCAAAACTCGTGCAAGCCCAGCAACGAGATACCAGTAGACGGACGCATACGAGTAACCCGTTTCTGCGAAGGGGTCGTTTGGATACGAGTCCGGATTATTGAGCTTATGTACCAGCACTAAAGAAAAAACAAGGGTGGCTCCTTGCTGCCCTAAATAACCTGTGATAAAAGCAGACACGACAGCCGCCCACGCAACAATAAGCGACAGTGTTTCTCGTTTGATGCTGTTTTGTGCAGATGCAATCATGGCGCCCTCTAAACGACCACTGGTTTTCCACTGCGTCCCGACTCATCCGCCGCCAGAGTCACTGCCAGCGTCTTCACGCCCTCGCTATAGTCGGCACGAATCAGGCTCTGATTCCCTGTGCGAATCGCCTCCAGAAACGCCTGCGACTCGCGCAAATACGGGTTGTCGCGCGAGAAAAACTCCTCTTTGCGGTTCGGCTCGCTTTCGGTCATGCGCCCCCAGGAAACTTCCACGACACGCTCTGGGGTGTACACTTTCAGCCCCACCTCGCCAGGCGCGTGCAAGCCGTTCGTGTCAGTGATCACGCCGACTGCGCCATTTGCGAACTTCAGGCACACCACATCGCTCACATTCACATCGCCGTCGGGGTGGTGCAACAGTTCGGGGCGGTTGAGGCTGTAGGTGAACACTTCCACGATTTCGCCCACGAGATAGCGCGCGAGGTCAAAGATGTGGGTGGTTTGCTCCACCAGTTGCCCTCCCGAAAGTTCATGCCTGCGCCACCAGGGTACGCCGGGCATGCCCCCGTCCCACGCGCCTTTGACCATCAGCACGGGCAGCCCCTGCAGGCGTTCTTTGGCGCGTTCAATCGCGCCGTAGTAGCGGAAATGATAGCCCACCATACTGAGAACGCCTGCTTTTTGAATCGCCGCTTCAATACGCTTTGCCTGTTCCAGCGTGCGGGCGACGGGCTTTTCCACAAAGAGATGAATCCCACGCTCGGCGGCGGCTTCCTCTGCGCCGTCGTGTCCGTGTGGGGGCACGCAAATGTAGAGGGCGTCCAGCGTCTCGTTGTCCAGCATCTCACGCCAGTTCGTGTAGGCGCGTCCGCCGAAGCGAGCAGCGGCGCGCTGGGCGCGGTCTGCTTCAAGGTCGCAGAACGCCACCAGTTGTGCCTCCTCAATCTGGCTCAGGGCGTCAAAGTGCGCCTGTGCAATCCCTCCTGTGCCAACAAAGCCAATCCGCACTGCCGTCGTCCCGCTTTGCTATGCATTCGCGCTACGGCGTTTTCCTCCTGCCAACAGGGCACGATAAAATCTCGCAATTTCCACAGCCTCAGTAATGACGAAAGTGAATTATAATAGGCATGCCACTGCGTAGGTGGCAGAGCAGACCGCACAGCCTTGTTAACCCAACCTCCCTCTCGTGGAGCCTGCAAAGGCTCCACTTTTTTCATAGTGTGTTTTCCAAACGATTAGCACACTAAAGAACCCTGTGTGTAATACCGAATATTTATCTAACTCCTCTGCCTCTGGGCAAGGAGGAGTAGACTCTCTGAAGGAGGTTGGATATGCATCGAGCGCACCGATGGACTTGGGTCTGGATTGCCTCACCAGTGGCAGCCGCTTCTGTAGTTGTTGCCTTCTTGAGCGGATGTGGCGGCTCGGGTGGCGTCGCAACCGCACCACCAACCTTGCCAGGCACCCTGCAAGGGCAGGTAGGAGGTTTGTTGACGCTGCTCTCGCCTTTCTTGTATAACCCTACAGGTAATTTGCCAAGTTCCCAGCAACGCAGCAACTGCCCTACAGTGGTTAACAATCCTGATGGAAGTATCACACTGGACTTTGGCTCTGGCTGCCAGCCGTTCCCAGGTGCCCCTACCCACTCTGGAAGTGTGACGATCAGCTTCCAGTCCAACACGACAACTGTTCAGTTCGTGAATTTCAATGCTGGAGGAGGCAATGTTATCAATGGTGGCTTCGTTTACAGCACCGCGTCTTCTAACGGGTTTCAGGTCGGTGGTGAGTTCACTGCTACACCTGTAGCTAATGGCAGTAGCTGCTCGGTCATCTACAGCTTCAATGGCACGCTGACGCCTACCAGCAATGGATACCTTGTTGAAGGAGAATCTTCGCAGATTATCAATCCGGGTCCTAACGAAGTGCGCTATCAGATTGTGTTTGATTCGGTGCAGTGGGCTCAAGGATGTCCATATCCGAACAGTGGCACTGCGACGATTACGCCTGTAGACGCTTCCAGCACGCCGACAGGCAACCCGACTGTGGTTACTTTCGGTTCGCCCTGCGGCGCGGCTCAGGTACAGTCGGGTGGGAATACCTATTCTGCGAGCCTGCAGAATCTACCTCCTTTCAACCTGTGTGCGACGGTTCCTTAGTGCTAAAAAACGCCCTCCGACGCGCCGTCGGAGGGCGTGCTCGGGAGCGGGTGGCGCACAAGTCGTTAGCCAACCGAGCCTTCCATCTCCAGCTCAATCAGGCGGTTTAGCTCCACCGCATACTCCATCGGCAACTGCTTCGCCAACGGCTCGATGAAGCCCGACACAATGAGTGTGAGCGCTTCATCTTTCTTGAGACCGCGGCTCTGGAGGTAGAAGATCTGCTCGTCGCTGACCTTGCTTACGCGTGCCTCGTGCCCGATAGTGACCTCCTTCTCGTTGATTTCGATGTAGGGGTAGGTGTCGGTCTTCGCGTCTTCATCGAGCAGCAGTGCGTCGCACTCCACATTGCACTTGGCGTGGTGTGCGCCTTCCAGTACCTGCACTAAGCCGCGATAGCTGGCGCGCCCCGTACCTTTAGAGATTGACTTAGAGGTAATGCGCCCGGTAGTGTAGGGCGCTGCGAAGATGAGCTTACCACCTGTATCTTGATGCTGCCCATCGCCTGCGAAGGCCACCGAAAGAATCTCGCCGCGGGCGCCAGGCTCGAGCAGATACACGGAGGGGTACTTCTGGGTCACGCGCGAGCCGATGTTGCCGTCTACCCACTCCATAATCGCGTCGCCATAAGCAACCGCGCGCTTGGTCACGAGATTGTACACATCCTTAGACCAGTTCTGGATGGTGGTATAGCGCACGCGCGCACCGCGTTTGACAATAATCTCCACCACCGCGCTGTGCAGCGCCTCTTCGGCGTAGACGGGGGCAGTGCACCCCTCCACATAATGCACGAACGAGCCTTCCTCCGCGATTATCAGCGTGCGCTCGAACTGCCCCGCATTCTTGGCGTTGATGCGGAAGTAAGCTTGCAGCGGAATCTCTACATGCACGCCCGGTGGCACATACACAAACGAGCCGCCCGACCACACTGCTGAGTTCAGCGCAGCGAACTTGTTGTCGTGGGGCGGAACCACCGTGCCGAAGTATTCCTTCACAAGGTCAGGATACTCGCGCACGGCGGTGTCGGTATCTACAAAGATAACACCCTTCTCTTCCCACTGCTTGGCGAGATTGTGATAGACGACCTCCGAGTCGTACTGCGCCCCAACTCCTGCAAGGAACTTGCGCTCCCACTCGGGAATGCCCAAACGGTCAAAGGTACGCTTGATTTCCTCAGGTACCTCATCCCAGCTGCGCCCCTTGCGGTCAGTGGGTTTAATGTAGTATACGATTTCGTCAAAATTCAGCTGCGAGAGGTCGGGTCCCCAAGTGGGCATCGGCTTGCTGAGAAAGATTTCGTAGGCTTGCAAGCGGAAGTCGCGCATCCACTTGGGTTCACCCTTCTCGATGGAGATGGCTTCTACGACACGACGCGACAGCCCGCGCTCAGTCTGAAACACCGGCTTAATCTCGTCGTAGAAGCCGTACTTCTGCTTGTAGTCCTGATCCAAGTTCAGGATATCTGGCTGAGCCATTGCTGGATACCTCCTTACGGGGTTGCTGTCCCCGCCAATTCGCTGCGCACCCAGTCGTAGCCCTTCTCTTCCAGTTGCAGAGCCAGCTCGGGTCCGCCAGAGCGCACAATGCGCCCCTCAACCATCACATGCACGTAGTCGGGAGTGATATAGTTCAGGATGCGTTGATAGTGGGTAATCACCAAGAACGCCCGCTCAGGCGAGCGCATAGAGTTCACGCCGTTGGCAACAATCTTGAGCGCGTCGATGTCCAGCCCAGAGTCCGTCTCATCCAACACGGCGAGCACCGGCTCCAGCAGCGACATCTGCACAATTTCAAACCGCTTCTTTTCGCCCCCCGAAAAGCCCTCGTTTACGGGGCGTCCCGCGAAGCTGGCGTCCATCTCTAACTTCTTTAGGTGCTGAAGCAAAATCTTGTAGAAATCTGTGTATTTGATTTCGGTATTGAAGCGTCGCTGATAGGCAAGGCGCAGGAAGTTGGCAATGGTAACGCCAGGCACTTCCATCGGATATTGGAACGCTAAAAACAGCCCTGCGCGCGCCCGCTCATCTGGCTCCATCTCCAAAAGGTTCTCGCCACGAAACAGTACTTCGCCGTCGGTCACCTCATACCCAGGATGCCCCGACAACACTTTTGCCAGTGTAGACTTACCTGAGCCGTTTGGACCCATCAGCGCGTGCACTTCACCCGCGTGGATGGTAAGATCCAACCCGCGAATGATGTACTCTTCCTCGTCAGGCAACTTCACCCATAGGTTGCGCACTTCCAGTAAGGGCGTCTTCTCTGCCACCATCGTCCTCCTTAGTTGTTTAGCGTGGCTAAATAATACCCGATACTTGCGCAGTTTGTCAAGGGGGTGAGAAGCTTAACAAGGGTCCATCGTTTGGATTCCACCACGCGCTTCTCGCAGTGGATTTTCCGTCTCGCGCAGTGGGTTTTCCAATCCTGCCCGCTCCTGTAGGTTCCCCTCGCTTGCAGGGGGAACTAAAAAATGCTTGGTTCTCCCTACAAGTAGGGGGAACCTAAGGGGGGTTCGGGGTAAATTTGGCAACAGCTTGGGCAGTTGAGGCTGAACCCTGTACCCTTGTTAGGAGAACCTGCAGGAAAGAGACAGGATGGCAAAATCAACCGCAGGGGACGCGTGTCGGAACTCGCGGGGCGAGAACTCGGGTGCGCAGTTGGCATATAGCGCGAACTGGTGTATAATTCCCATGCGCTTTGAAGCGTTTCAAAGCGCAGGAGGTGTGACAGGCGATGAAGCGCGTACATTTATGGCTTGTGGCGGGCTTGAGCGCGTTGCTAACGTGCGCCCCCGCGCAGATTATTTACTCCTTTGAGACAGAGGATCTACACGGCTACGCCGACAACAACGCACCTGGCTTCCTGGAAGTCTTCCAAGCGACTACTGGCGTCACGCACGGCAACTACTCGATGGGCGTGCGTTGGCCTGGTGGGTTCCGCTGGCTACTCGGCAATGGTGTGCGCGACGAGACACTGCCCTACCTGCGAATCAGCCGCAAGTTGCTTCTGGATATCACTGTGCCCGCAGGGCGCGAAGTGGAGTGGGCAAACATGATTGTCGCGTTCAACGGACCGCCCGGCTACGGTTGGAACCAGAACAGTATCCCCGTTGGACTGCCTCGTGTGGCGGGCACGCGCACCATCTTGCTGGACTTGGAGTCGCTACCGCTACCTGCCCCTGATGTAGAATGGTTCCAGTTGAACCTCGGCATCAACGCAGGAAGTGCGCACGAGATTTACTTGGATAGCCTGCGCTTGTATCGCCCTGCTTGCGAGATGGTTGCTTTCACCTTCGACAGCGATCTTCAAGGGTTCAACATCGGCGACCAGAGCGAAATCAGCCTTGAGTGGTTCAACGGCAAGATGCGCGTAAGCAAAGAGGGCGGCTTTCGTTGGTTGTTCGGCGGCACCGCGCCTGGATTGGCGGCGATGGTGCGCCGCGGCGACTTGGTGGTGTTTGATGTCACTGTAGTGGCTTCTGCCAGCCAGTGGGCAAACGCAATGGTGGCTATCAGCAGCCCCGCAGGGTGGGGGCAGTCGGACTATGTGGCGGAGATACCCACAGTGGTCGGCACGACCCGCACTGTCGCACTGGATTACCGCGGCGTAGCTTTGCCTGACAGCGACAACCCCGAGTACTGCACCCTGAATATCGCTTTCAACTCGCAGGGCTATTTGGTGCTGGATGTGGACAACATCCGCATTTACCGTCGCGCAGTTGAGGGCGATGTGAACTGCGATGGCTGCGTGAACGACAGCGACTTGCTGGCTGTGCTGTTTGAATTTGGCAACACGGCAATCACCCCTGCTGATGTGAACAGCGATGGTGTTGTCAACGACAGCGACTTGCTCACAGTGCTGTTCAACTTCGGTAGTGGCTGCTAGGCATCTAAGTAGTGGAGGGCAGGTGTGGACGCCTGCCCCTCCATCACCGTGTCTATGGTTTGCGCAATAACGCTGCAACCATCGCGATGAAGGCAACCACGCTGATAATCATGGTAATGCCGCCGGGCATCCACTTGCCTGTGGTGAAGAAGCGATAGGCGAAAAAGACGGCAAGCAGTAGCGCGATTACTGCCCCCAGCCCAAACCCCAACGTCGGGTTGCGAAAGCTTAGGGCAAAGCCCACCAGCAGCAATACCCCTGCAATTAGCCCGTTGATGAGCGATACGGTGCTCTGCGCCGATACATAACCCATCACACCACCGGCTGCCACAATAAGCGCGTACAGCAACAGCACAATCTGGAACCCGTTCATGGCTGGTCATACCTCCTGTAGCACTCGCTGGAGGATTTCGACGGCTTCGTCGGCATCGCGTTCGGTAATCACGAGAGGCGGTACTAAGCGCAGCACATAGTCGCCAATCGCGTTGAGGATAAGGCGTCGTTCTAGTGCCTTCTGCACAACGGTTCGGGCAACGGGCAGGCTCAGTTCCACGCCTAGCATCAGCCCACGCCCGCGCACTTCGCGGATAGGTGCCCCGGCTTGCTGGAGCTGTTCCAGTTTGTGCTTGAGGTAGTTGCCCACGCGCTGCGCGTTTGCAAGAAGCCCTTCGCGCTCAATGATCTCAATCACAGCCAGTGCTGCGCTGCACGCCAGCGGGTTGCCGCCGTAGGTGGTGCCGTGTTCGCCCGCTTGAAGCACCTCCGCTGCGACCCCGCGCATCAGGCACGCCCCCACAGGAAAGCCGCCGCCTAACCCTTTCGCTAACGCCACCACATCTGGCAGCACACCGGCGTGCTGATAGGCAAACCACGCGCCCGTGCGCCCGAAGCCCGTTTGAACTTCGTCAGCGATTAGCAGCGCGTTGTAGCGGTCGCAAAGTTGGCGTGCCTCGCGCAGGTACGCCTCGTCTATAGGGTGGATACCCCCCTCGCCTTGAATCGGCTCCAAAATCACCGCTGCGGTACGTTCGCTAAACGCCTCACGCAGGGCGTGCACATCGTTGCGCGGCACCATCCGAAAGCCCGGCAACAGGGGCTTGAACGGCTCTTGATATTTGACCTGCATCGTGGCGGAAAGCGCACCCATCGTGCGTCCGTGAAAGCTGCCCTCTAACGCCACAATCTCGTAGTCGGGCGTGCGCTTGATGGTGTTGGCGAACTTGCGGGCGACTTTAATCGCCATCTCGTTGGCTTCTGCCCCACTGTTGCAAAAGAACACCTTCTGCATGCCAGAAAGCTCACACAAACGCTGTGCCAAACGCGCCTGCGGCTCGGTGTAGAAGAAATTGCTCACATGCATCAAAGTGGCTGCCTGTTCAGCAATTCGCTGCACAAGGTGCGGATGGCAGTGCCCCACGCCACATACCGCAATGCCCGCTAAAAAATCCAGATAGGCGTTGCCTTGCTCATCATAGAGCCGTGCCCCATGCCCGCGCACCAACAACACCGGCAACCGCCGATAAACAGGCAACACATACTGCTGGTCTAATGCTGCGACTTCCTCAAAGAGCGAGTGCGCCACTGTTTGCATATGCTTTGAGTATACCTCCGCAACGGGTATCCTATGGGTATTGGAGGCATTGGCATGCTTATTCGCAAACCCAATCGGCTTATCAACGAAAAAAGCCCCTACTTGCTACAACACGCCTATAATCCTGTGGATTGGTATCCGTGGGGGGTGGAGGCATTTCTGAAAGCACGCGTGGAGGAGAAGCCGATTTTTCTCTCTATTGGCTATTCCTCGTGCCACTGGTGCCACGTGATGGAGCGCGAGTCGTTTGAGAACCCCGAGATTGCCGATTTGCTCAACCGCTATTTTGTGAGCATTAAGGTGGACCGTGAGGAACGCCCCGATGTGGATGAGATTTACATCAACGCGGTACAGCTGATGACGGGGCGCGCGGGGTGGCCGCTTTCGGTGTTTTTGACCACCGATGGCTTGCCGTTTTATGGGGGCACTTACTATCCGCCCCAGGCGTTTGCCGACTTGCTGACGCGCATTGTGAGTGTGTGGCAGAACAACCGCGCTCAGGTGGAGCAGGCGGCAGCGGAGTTGAAGGCGGAGTTAGAGCAGGTGGTGGCGATGCGCCACCACTCGCTGCGCGGTACGCGCTCACCCAGTATCTTTCGCGCCTATAAAGCTCAGATGCTAGAAGGGTTTGACCCCGTGCACGGGGGCTTTGGCAATGCGCCCAAGTTTCCGCCTAACACCGCGCTGCCTGTCTTGCTGCATTTGGGCGTGGAGTGGGGCGACGAGGATAGTGCAGGCATGGCACTGATGACGTTGTTCCATATGGCTCACGGCGGCGTGTTCGACCATGTGGGGGGCGGCTTTCACCGATACTCCACCGACGCGCGCTGGCTTGTGCCCCACTTTGAGAAGATGCTCTATGACAATGCGCAGTTAGGCTGGGCATATACCCACGCCTACGCGATGACGGGCGACACGCTCTTTGCGGATGTTGCGCGGCGCACCTTTGACTGGATGCTGCGCGAGATGCGCCTGCCCGAGGGGGCGTTCGCCAGCGCATTGGATGCCGACACCCCCGAAGGCGAGGGCTACTATTACACTTGGACTCACCGCGAACTTTACGAACTGCTGCCCCGCGACGAAGCAGACTTGTTCTGCGCGCTCTACAACATCACCCCCGAAGGCAACTACGAAGAGGAAGCCACCCACCAGCGCAACGGGCGCAACATTCCGCATCTTACACAAACGGTGGAGCAACACGCCGAAGCGCTGGGCGTTGATCCAGAAGAGCTGCACGAACGGTTGGCAGATATTCGTGCCCGCCTGCTGGTAGCCCGTCAAACCCGCCATGCGCCCCTGCGCGACGACAAAGTGCTTACCGACTGGAACGGATTGGCCATCTGGGCACTTGCTTATGCCGCCGAGGTATTTGAGGATGAGGGCGAACCCTATGCCCAAGCCGCCGTTGAAGCCGCTGAGTTCCTTTGGGAACGCTTGCGCGATCCAGACGGCTTGCTGCTGCACCGCTACCGCAACGGCGAGGCGAGCATTCCTGCTTACCTCAGCGATTATGCCTTCTACGGGGTCGGGCTGATGGAACTGTACAGCCTTACGCTGGAACACAAGTGGCTGGAGCGCGCCGTGGCGCTTGCCGACCAAATGATTGAACGGTTCCACGATGCAACGAATGGCGGCTTTTACGACACCGACAGCCGCCACGATTGGCTGATTATGCCCGTCAAGTCGTATCAAGACCGCGCAATGCCGTCAGGTAACGGAGCCGCGGTGCAGTTTCTGGCGCAGTTGAGCATGGCGTTGGCGATTGAGGAGCCGAAGCGCAGTGAGCGATACGCGCAGCTAGCAGCCAACACTCTGGATAGCTGCTGGGGGCTGCTACAACGCGCACCGTCGGCAGGCGACAGCCTGCTGTACGGCTACTTGCTGCTGGAAGGCGACCTGATGGAGCCACCCGACCTCAGCACGCCTCAACCGCTGCGCGAACGTATGGAAGGCGACACCCCCGTGCGCGTGGAGTTCGTGCCCACGCCTGAAGGTTTGCTGGTGCAGTTTCAAATCCGCGAAGGATGGCACATCAACGCGCCGCATACCCAAGAAGGGCGTATCGCCACCGAAGTGCGCGCCACTACCGACTTGCCCTTGGAGATTGGCGAGGCACAGTGGTCGCCGCCCCAGCGTGTGCAACTGGGCAACGAGGTCGTGGAAGTGTACTATCGGCAGGCGGCGGCGTTGTTGCCTATCCGCGCGCTGCCCAGCAGCCAGCCTGCCGAGGGCTTCCTGCGCATCGCCGTTCGGTATCAGCCGTGCACCGACACCGAGTGTGGCTTGCCTGAGGAGCGCGTGTATATGCTACCGCTGAGCCTACGTCCCGAAGGGTAGGGGCGGAGGCTACTCGGTGCGAATGTCGCGCAACCACTTCACGTGCCCATCCAAAAACAGGCGGTTGCGCCCGCCGCGATGCACCGCCCGCCCGCGCAGCGCAGGCTCCACTGTGCCAATCGTGCGCGGAAAGTAGGGGTCTACTACAAGCTCCACATCTGCCACGCCGTTGGGGCGGGCGTAGAACGGGCTGGGGTTCACCTGTAAGTCGGCGACAGCTTGGTCGGGCGTTTTGCCCCAAAAATTATCGGGCGGCACGGGGTCATCAACGCGGTCGAACCGCCACATCCAGTAGCGAGTGATGCGCGCGGCATCTACGGTTTGTTTTACTTGGATTACCTCGCCCATCGCGCTGCCCGCCACACTGGGGCAGCTCCATAGACGCCACTCGCGCAAGTATGGCTCCAGCGTTAGCCCTGCCCACCCACAACGAGGATCCGACGGAGGCCAACTGCTCCACGGGCGATACCCCAACGCACGCTTGAGGTCGCGACGGTCGGGCATGCGTTCGTCGTAGTCTTGCAGGTACATCCAAAACGCCTGCCCAATCTGACGCAGCTGCTGGCTGCAAGTTGCCTGACGCGCGCTCTCACGCGCCTGCGCAAACGCAGGGAAAAGGATAGCCGCCAAAATCGCGACGATGGCCACCACCACCAATAGTTCAATTAGTGTGAAACCGTGCGTTTGAACAGAACGGTTAGGGGCGGTTCGCATAGCTCTCTGCATGATACCGTGCCTCAGTGCGAAAACCGGCCGCAAGCAGGAGGAGTTCCACTCCACACCGAACTTATGCACCTGCAACAGGAGGCAAACCGTGATGCGAAGATTACTGATGCTTTTTGCAACTGTATCGGTGTTAGCAGTTGCAGTTGCCGACATCACCCCTGATGTGCGCGCGATGTTGCGCGATGTGTTCCCCGTATCGCGCCTCAAGCCTGGCATGAAGGGCTATGGGCTGACTGTGTTCAAGGGCACCAAAATCGAGCGATTTGAGGTTGAAGTAGTCGGTGTGTTGGAGAACGCCAACTTCGGTCGCCCGCTGGTGATGATTATGATGAAGGGTGGTCCTATCACCGAGCGCAACGCGATGGTAATTGGGGGGATGAGTGGCAGCCCCATCTTTATTGAGGGCAAGATTCTAGGCGCATTAGCCTATGGGTTTGCCTTTCCGCGTGAGCCCGTGGCGCTGGTGACCCCGTTGGAAGACATGCTAACCAACTTGCATCAGAAGGCTGCCGCCCAGTTAGCCGATGTGCGTCAATCGCGTGTGATTAACCAATCTGTTGAGATTGCGGGGAAGCGGTATGCGGGCGTTTATATTGGGCACGAGCAGCCCAGTGCGCCCAACCTCGCGTGGGCGCGCCCGTTGATGACGCCCCTGATGGTCAGCGGGCTATCCTCACGGGCGATGAAACTGCTCAAGGAACGGTTGGAGCCTTACGGGCTGACTCCGATTATGGCGCCCAGCGGAGGCACCACCAAACAACTGCCCGTGCGCTTTGAACCCGGCGCGGCTGTCGGCGCACCGCTGGCAACAGGCGATATTGACCTCACCGCCATCGGCACGCTCACCTATCGCAACGGCGACTATGTGCTGGCGTTTGGGCACCCGTTTTTGGGGCTGGGCGCAATAGAAGTTCCGATGACCGCCGCCGAAATCGTGGATGTGTTCGCCTCGTACTGGAGTTCGTTCAAACTGGGCAACCGCGCTCAAACGCTGGGGGCGGTCTACTACGACGGTGCGTTCGCCATCGCAGGTCGCATGGGCAAACAAGCCCGCATGTTGCCCATCCGCATGCGAATCACCAACTCGGAAACAGGCATTCAACGCGAGTTTCGCTGCGAAGTGATGCGTCACCCCCAATTTGTGGATTTGCTCGTGTTGATTGCTGGACTGGAGTTTATGGATCGCGTTCACTTCGGCGTGGGCGATGCCACAGCCACGGTGCGCTGGCGGTTGGACACCCGCCCCTTCGGCGAGATACGCTTTGAAAACCGCGTCGCCACACGCGATTTCATCGCAGATGCCGCGATGAGTGATCTGTTTAGAGTGCTGCTTCTACTGCAAGGCGCATCGGAAACCAAAGTGGAACTCGAATCGTTGGAGATGGAAGTGGTCATTCAACCTGGGCGGGGCACAGCGCTGATTGAAAGCCTGCAGTTGGACAAATCGGTCTACCGTCCTGGCGAGCGGATTGAGGCGACTGTGCGCCTCCGCCCAGCTAACGGTGCACCTGCGCAAACTTACACCCTCAGTATGCGCTTGCCAGCCGACGCGATGCCCGGGCGCTATATCTTCCAAGTGAGCGCCCCTGCTGGGGGGTCATTCTTTAGCGCGGGCTTTCCGCTTTTAGCTGTATTTGGTGATGGCGGTAGCGGTCCCAGCACGCCCGACACGGCACAGCGCCTGCGCGAATTCCTAAGCCGTGAGCGTAACAACCAACTGGTTGCCACGTTGAACCTGCCGTTTCCCACGGTGTCCATCGAGGGCACGCCTTTGGAACAGGCACCCCCGCTCATCCGCAGCGTGATGATGGGGCAACGCCTCTCGCGGGCGCAGTTTGCTACCGACCGTATCAAACAGGTGATTGATACGCCGTATGTGCTCGAGGGCGTGCAAACAGTAATGGTAACGGTGCTGCCCCCGGAGGGCGTGCGGGGATCTTTCCCGATGTTTGGCGGGGGCGCAGCTACAGAGGAAGCAATTCAGTACCTTGCAGGCGAGTTGGGTGAGGGGTCGCCGCCCCAGGGGGCGGAGTATCGCGGTGAAGGCTCGCCCGTGCCCGATGACGTGCCTATGCCACCGATGCCTGGGGGCGAGCCACCCGCCAAACGCGAGCGCCCCGTCAGCCGCGCAGCCCGGACTTGGCAACCGTCGGACTTTGGCACACTGCGTCAGGGCACACTGGAGGGCGTCGCCCTGCGCATGGATGGCACTTTGCAATTAGCCGTTGCCCCTACTGCGGAGCAGCGTGCCCCGATGGAGTTCATCTGGAGCGTTGCCCCCGATGCGGAAGGCGCGCTGCTTGTCGGAGGTGGCTTCAACGGGCGTATCTTACGCTTGGCCAGTGAACCGACCCAGCTTGCCGCACTTGCCCCAGACGCCTTCGTCACGGCACTTGCCCGCGCTGATGACGGCACCCTCTACGCGGGGCTATCGCCCACGGGCACCATCGTGCGCCTGCACGGTGACAAAGCCGACCCCGTGCTGCGGTTGAACGCCCGCTACGTGAACGCCATCTGCTGGCACAACGGCACCCTCTACATCGCTACAGGCGTGCCCGCCCAAGTGCTGGCGTGGAACGGCACCGAGTTGCGCACCCTACTTACCACCGACGAAACGCACTTCAGCGCACTCACCGTCGACGCGCAAGGCATGGTCTACGCGGGCACTTCAGAGCGCGGAATCGTGTACCAGATTACCCCCGCGGGCGTTGCCACACCAATTGCCGACCTACGCGAGGCAAGTGTGATGGCACTCGCAGTCGACTCGCAGGGCAACCTTTACATCGCGGGCGCGCCGTCGGGCAACTGCTACCGCTGGACGCCCAACGGCGAGCTGAAACCGCTGCTTCCGCGCGGGCGACAGAACTGGCGCGCCCTGCTGCTGCACCAACAAACGCTTTACGCCGTTGCCGAGAACGAGGTGTACCAAATCGATCTGGCAAACTCGAACGCCCAACCAATGCTGATCTTCCGTCAGGAGAGCCTTCAATTGGTGGGAGGCAGCATTTCGGGTGAGACCATCCAGCTGGCGTCGGCAGACGGACGCGTGCTGAAGTTGGCGGTACGCACGGAAGGCGTTTACCTCTCACCTGTGCTGGATGCAGGCACACCTGCCCGCTGGGGCACCATCCGCTGGAGCGCGACCCTGCCCCCCGATACCGCCGTGGAGGTGCACACCCGTTCGGGTAACACGCGCGAACCCGACGCCACCTGGAGCGCGTGGACAACTGCCTACCCCGACCCTGAAGGCAGCCTAATCCTCAGCCCGCCCGCGCAGTACCTCCAAGTGCGCCTCGTGCTGAAAGGCAAGAACGGCGCCAGCCCAACCGTGCACCAGATAAGCGTTAGCTACATGCCCGCCAATCGCCCGCCTGAGGTGCAGCTTGTTGGCGTGCAGCCCTACGCGGCGTTCAGTGGCCAGCAGACGCTGCGCTGGCGCGGGCGCGACCCCGACGGCGACACCTTGCGCTACGAAGTGCAACTTTCAAGCGACGGCGGACAAACTTGGCAGCCGCTAAAGAACGGCAAGCGCAGCCCCAGCAACAGCGGTGGCACTCCCACCTTGCCTGCGGACGCTGCCGAGCGGATGCGCGCTGCGCTCAGCAAGCAGATGCCGCTGGGTGAAACAGTACCTCCGCAGGTGCGCGAGCAGCTGATGCAGATGATGCAGGCAATGCCGCAGGGCGCACCCTCAACGATGCCCAGCCCCGCCGCCGAGGGAGGCGAGACGACGCCCGCCGAAGGTGAAACTCCTTCCACACCCCCCACCCAACAACAGTGGGACACCACCCAAACACCCGACGGTGTCTACCTCCTGCGTGTGATGGCAACCGACCAGCCTGCCTCGCCCACCGACTACGCAGTGGTCTACTCGCCCGCGATCCCTGTGGTGGTGTGCAACACACCACCCACACTGCTGGTGAGCGAGCGGAATGTGCGCGTGAACCCCGATGGCGTTGTCGAGATTACGGGCTTCGCCTTGCAATACCTTGCTGAGGCGGAGCAGGGCGGCGCGCCCGCGCAGGAGGCAAAAGACAGCGAAGCTGCTGCACCTAAGCGACGCGCGCCACGCCACAGCATCGCCATCACGGGCGTGCAATACAAAGTGGGCAACGGCGAGTGGCGCAGCGCAGAACCACTGGATGGGCTGTTCGACTCCGCATTTGAGGCGTTCCGCATTCGCACCGACGCGCTGCCTGCAGGCGAGCACACAATCATCATCAAGGTGTTCAACGCTGCGGGCGTAAGCGCAGAGACCCAACAGAAGGTCAAAGTGGAACGCGCGGAGTCGGCAAAATAGCCATACGCAGAGGGCAAGCAGGCGCTACACGGGGAAGCCGAACGCCCGAAGCATCTGTTTGCCCTCTTCCGAAATCCGCTCGGGCGTCCACACGGGGTCAAAAGTGAACTCTACCTGCACATCCTTGACCCCGGGCAAGCTCATCGCGCGATAGCGAATTTCATCCGCGAGCATATCGCCGACGGGGCAGCCGGGCGAGGTGAGTGTCATCAAAATGTACACCTCGCCCTCATCCGATACCTTCAGGTCGTAAATGAGCCCCAAATCAGCGATGTTGAGCGGGATCTCGGGGTCGTACACATCGTGCAGGATTTCCCACACTTGCTCTTGCAAGTTGTTCATGCGATGCGCCACCCCCGTGCCATCGCCTCCAGACGGCGAATGCGCTCTGCCACGGGCGGGTGTGTGCTAAACAGCGCCATTAGCCCGCCATCGCGCAGCGGGTTCACGATGTACATATGCGCGGTTGCAGGCTGCGCGTGTAGGTTCGGAATCTGGCGCGCGGCGGCTTCCAGTTTGCGCAGCGCCGACGCCAAACCCAAGGGCGTGCCAGCAATCTCCGCGCCGACGCGGTCAGCCTCATACTCGCGCGCCCGCGAGATCGCCAACTGGATAATCATCGCGGCAAACGGCGCAATAATCGCCAGCGCCAATGCCGCCAGCGGGTTGGGCGCGTCCTCGTCGCGGCTGCTGCCAAACAGCAGCGTCGCATAGTAGAACATATTCGCCAGCGCCGAGATCGCACCCGCGATTGTCGCAGCGATTGCCATAATCAACGTGTCGCGGTTTTTGATGTGCGCCAACTCGTGTGCGATGACGCCCTTGACCTCCTCGTAGTTCATCATCTGCAGCAGCCCTTGCGTGACGGCAACCACGCCGTTTTGCGGGTTGCGCCCTGTAGCGAAGGCGTTCGGCTGCAACTCGGGGATCAAGTACAGGCGCGGCATCGGCATGTTGGCGCGCATGCACATCTCGCGCGTCATCTGGTAAAGCTCAGGCGCATCCTGCTCGCTGAGCGGCTGCGCACCCGACATCGCAATCACCAACTTGTCACTGAACCAATACGAGCCGAAGTTCATAATCGCCGCGAAAATCAGCGCGACGATCATGCCTGTCTGTCCACCCAGCAGGTTGCCCAGCCACACCAGCAGCAGCGTCAGCCCCGTGAGCAACAGACCCGTTTTCAACAAGTTGAACATACTGGATACCCTCCGCGTGTATTATACCGTACTCGGCGATAGGCGGTTCCTCACCACAGGCGGGTACAATCATGGCGTAGAAGGAGGTAGTGCATGGTAGACACCAGCGATTTCCGCAGCGGCTTGAACATTATTATTGACGGCGAAATCCATACGATATTAGACTATCAGCAGTCGCATCAAGGGCGTGGCAGCGCGATTGTGCGCGTGCGCCTCAAGCGCCTGCGCGACGGCGCGATCTTCGAGCGCACCTTCAAGTCAGGTGAGCGTTTCGAGCAAGCCTACTTGGAACGCAAGCAGATGCAAACGCTTTATCGCGACGGCGACGATTGGGTGCTGATGGACACTCACACCTTCGACCAAGTTCAAGTGCCCGCCTCGCAGTTCGGTGAGGGGGCAAAGTTCCTCAAGGATGGCATGGATGTCTATGTGCTGTACCACAACGACCAGATTGTAGGCGCTGATGTGCCCGACTTTGTGGAGCTGACGGTGGTGGAGACCGACCCGAACTTCCGTGGCGATACGGCATCGGGTGGCTCTAAGCCCGCCAAGTTGGAAACGGGCGCAGTGATTCAGGTGCCCTTCCACATCGAAGTCGGTGATGTGCTGAAGGTGAACACGCGCGAAGGTACTTATGTCGAGCGCGTGCGCAAGGGCGGCTAATCGCGGTTGAGCAGTTGTCGGATTTTCGCGGAGAGTTGCGCCAGCGTGAACGGCTTGGGCAAAAACGCTACGCCCGGCTGGAGTTCGTGCTGCTCAATAATGGTGTTTTCGGTGAATCCTGAAGTGAACAACACTTGGATGTCGGGATGGAGCAGTGCGAGCGCGCGCGCCAGTTCCGCTCCCCGCATTTCAGGGAGCACCACATCGGTCAGCAGTAGGTCGGGCTTATGGGCGGCGGCGAGGCGCAGAGCCTCGCTGGGGCGGTCTGCCTCCAACACCGTGTAGCCCAGCGCACGCAACATCTCCCCCACAGCCGAGCGCACCTCCGCGTTGTCTTCCACGAAGAGGATGGTAGCACTGCCCGCCCGTACCTCCGCGGGTGCAGCAGGCGTTCGCAGGGGTTGTGCGGGCTCGTCAATGCGGGGCAGGTAGATTTTGAAAGTCGTGCCCTTGCCCACCTCACTGTAGACCCAGATGTGCCCACGCGCTTGACTGATAATCCCATGCACTGTTGCCAACCCCAACCCTGTGCCAGCTTCAGGGCGCGTGGTGTAAAAGGGCTCAAAAATATGCGCCAAATCTTCCTCGCGGATGCCGTGCCCCGTATCCGTTAGGCTAATGAGCACATATTCGCCCGGCTGCACGCCCCAGTGGCGCTCCGTATATGCCTCATCCAGCACCACATTTTGCGTTTCGATCAACAATTTGCCGCCGTCGGGCATCGCATGGCGCGCGTTGGATGCCAAGTTCATCAACACTTGCTCAATCTGGGCAGGGTCGGCTCGCACAGTGCCTGTGGCATCATCTAATATCAGTTGGAGTTCGATATCCTCGCCCAGCAGCCGCTGCAAA
Source organism: Armatimonadota bacterium (assembly GCA_030550775.1). Taxonomy (GTDB): domain Bacteria; phylum Armatimonadota; class Fimbriimonadia; order Fimbriimonadales; family GBS-DC; genus GBS-DC. The sequence continues at coordinate 12,581 of JAUQOS010000019.1, read as the reverse complement.
AACGGCTCGAGATAGCGTAGGTGCTCGTTGATGCTCATCGGCTGGGGCGCGATGATGCGTCGGCGTGCGAAAGCCAACAGTTGGCTGATGAGCTGACTTGCGCTCTCTACAGCTTGCCGAATCCGTTGGATTGGCTCGCGCGCGGGTTGTTCCTCTGGCAGCTGCAGCAGCGCCAGTTCTGCAAAGCCCTCAATGGCAGTGAGGATGTTGTTGAAGTCGTGCGCAATCCCGCCTGCCAAGCGCCCGATGCTTTCCAAGCGGGTGGCGCGCTCCGCTTGTTCTTGTAAGCGTTGAAGGTCGGTGATGTCTACCGCTAAGCCCAGCACCCCCTCAATTTGGTTTTTGGCGTTGCGCAGCGGCTCCAAGCGCACTTGATACCATCGCCCCTGCCACTCGAACTCAAACTCCACAGATTCTCCTTGAAGGGCACGCCGATGGTGCACAAGCGGAGGTTGCGACTCACCCACCTGAAAATATTCACGCAGAAGCATACCTTGCAGCTGGTTCTCGCGTAGCCCCAGCGCGCTCAACCCAGCCCCTACTGAGGAAGTAAAACGCAATTCTTGATCTACTGTCCACACGATTGCGGGCAGTTGGGTCAGTATCGTGTGTGGTTGGGGGCGCGCCCCACGCGCAGGTGGCGTTCCTTGATGCTCCGATGATGAGTTCATTCGCTTGCCCTCGGTGAATTAGCAGCGACACCCTCTCGCCAGACAGGCACCGTTGTCTCTCGCTTAGTCCATGATACCTGTTTTGCGCAAAAATCGAGGGCTTTCCAACTTCGTATCTGTTTATAATGGCGTTTTTATGGGCAGGTAGGTGAGGGCGAGACGGAGCAGGCTCTTGAAACGCAGCGGATAGAGTTTTAGCGACTGGAGGTAGGCGTGGCGGGCGCGTTTGCGGTCGCCCAGCAGCGCATATTCCGTACCCAAGCAGGCGTAGGAGTGGGCTAATGCCAAGCGCATCGCTTTGGGGTCGTTTGCGCGCTGCCACAAACGCGACTCACAGGCGTGGATGGTCTCCGTGCGCACCTTCACATCGTCTTCGTAGACGCGACGGTGCTGAAACGAGGCGTTAGCGCCGTGCACGCGGTACATCGTGAGCGGCTCGTCGATGTAGCCGATATCATATTCCAACGCCACGCGGAACCACATTTCCCAGTCGCCTGAGCCAAACAAATCCTCGCGGAAGCCCCCTAACCGTTCAAAACATTCACGGCGAATCATCACAGAGGAGGCGATAATCTTGTTGTGGCGCACTAATGCCTCGATAATGTTGCCTGTGGGAGTGCGGGGCCATTCAAAGCCCAGCGGGTTGCCAGGCAAAATGCGTCCCTCCGCGTCGATGAAGTACCCGTCTGTGTGCACCAGCCCCACTTGCGGATGAGAATCCAGCATCGCGACCTGCTTTTCAAGCTTGATCGGCGCCCATAAGTCATCCGAGTTTAGGATAGCCAGATATTGACCGCGCGATTCGGCAATGCAGCGGTTGAGCGTGGGGTAGGTCCCGCGATTGGATTGCGTGTAGAGCCGAATGCGGTCGCCGTAGCTGCGCAACAGTTCTACCGAGCCGTCGGTGCTGCCGTCGTCTACCACCACGATTTCGTAGTCGGTGTAGGTTTGGGCGAACACGCTGTGGAGCGCAGCAGGCAAGAAGCGCGCGTGGTTATAGCTGGGTATCAGCACGCTGACTTTGGGCGCCATCGGAGGGGATTATACCTGGTTGGGGGATGGGGAAAGAAAAAGGACCCGAGCGCTTTGGGATTGTCCTTTTCGGAGCCGTCTTCCCACGAGCGTCGCTTCGAAGCTTTCGGAGCCTCGACCGACGTTGCCGCCGATCCATAGGCGTCCTTACCACTCCTCGAGTGAGCGCTCGCGTTCTGAGCGTTCCTACTCTGCCGCTTGCGACGCCTATGCTGGGGCGCAGGCTGTCGCATTACTCCTTGCTTGCTCGCTGCCGCCCGCTTGCACGTTTGGCTTTGAGCTTACAAGGCTCCCGACAGCAGGGACTTTCCCGCTGCACTCGGGTCAGCCGTAGGGTTTCCCCAACGACGCCCTAATTATAGCACATCGGGGGCGCGTTTGTCAAGGGGTTAAGGGCATGCTAAGGCGAATTTGGGGCAAATTCCCGGAAATTTGTGGGGGCGAGTGGCAACGCGCTGGGTACAGCGGTATAAATCGTGCTTAGGCGTCGGCCTGCGGAGCCGTCGGGAGAAGTGAGGTGCATCCGGTGGATCGACTTGCTGCGCGAGGGAGAATACACTTGGGCGCTTCCGCCGAGCCGTCTGCGAGAGCAGGTTCGCCAATCGTGGCACTATCTTATCAGCATCAGTCGCGCGGATGCCCCTGAGCATTATCTTTTGTATCCGCGCACGGTGCGTGAGCGACTGCCAGTGATACCGATTCCGCTGGCGATTGGCGATGGCAACGCGCCCTTGGATGTGCAGGCGGTGATAGACCAATGCTTACGAGAGCGGTCGATATGAGCATGCGGTAGATTATCATCAGCCGCCACCTCCCCCTCCGTTGGACCCCGCTGATGCCGCGTGGATCGATGCCTTGTTGAGGTCGAAGGGGCTACGGTGAATGTGCTCACACGCTTTCCAGCATACGCCCCAAGGGGCGGTTGAGCGCGTCCAGCACAGCGGCGGCGACGGCGCGGTAGGGGTCTTCGCGTAGCAGTGCGCTGCCTACCAACTCTTGGCGCGTCTCGCCATCTTCCCACAACACCACGACATTCACAATCGCCTGTCCTGACTCCAACGCGCTTTCCACCACTTGGATGAGGCTGATTTGTACATTTTGTGGCGTAAGCGGGCGCAGGGCGTTGAGGGTTGCCTCTGCAAGTAATCGCTGAGGTTGCACTTCGCCTTCCGCGCTGCCTTCCAGCACGCGGTTTTCCACTTGGAGGTAGACGCGTGCCCGTGCGCGTCGCCCTTCGCGTTCGTAAGACACGCTTTGGATTTTGACCCGCCGTGCAGGGGTGGGCACTTCCGTCACCGCCTGAATGGGCAAGGGGAGTTGACCACCTGTGGCACGCGTCGCCACGCCTTTCATCATCATGCACTCTTGGCTGGCAAGGTTGACCAGGTTGTCCACAGTGGCTGCGTAGTGCACCTGTTCGCGTTCGCGGGTACGCTTGCCCCCCTGATATCCGTAGGACACCGAAATCGGCAGATCCACTTCGGGAATTTGGATGGCGGCAATCTGTCGGCTGAGGTGATGGGCAAGCAAGCCCGCTTCCTCGCGGCGGCGCAAAGTGGAGATGGCAAATTCGTCGCCGCCCCAGCGGCACACCACTTCGGTTTCGGGGTCGGTCTCTTGCAAAAGCACCTGCGCCACGCGCCGCAGCACCTCATCGCCCACCAAGTGCCCGTACCGTTTGTTGAAAGTACCGAAGTTGTCCAAGTCGAAAAAGATGATCGTGATCTCTTTGCCTTCGGCAAGGCGTTCGATGCTCCACTCACGCAGATAATCTGACCACGGCAATCCTGTCATTGGGTCATAACTGCGCCCGATCTCGGAGAGCAAATCAAACACCGAGATGATGCCCACCAGACGCTCGCCCTCCATTACGGGCAGGAGGGTTTGTTGGTGGCGCTGTAGCCATTCTGCAACGAGGCGCAGCGGGGTTTGAGGTGTAACGATCAGGAAATCGGTCATCATAACCTCGCGCACGGGCGTGTCGAGGGGCACGCCCAGTAGCTGTTCGGGTTGCACGATTCCAAGCACTCGCCCCCCTTCGTACACGGGTAGTCCTTGCAGGCGATGCCCGCGCATAAGCACCAGCGCCGTCTCCACTGTATGGTCAGGGTTGACCCACACGCGGAGCGGGCGCACCAAATGTTGCACGGTGCGCATAAATTGCTCGCGACCCCCCTTCCGATGTGGCAAACCGTTGGGGACGCTTCGAGACGCTTCTCCTAAGTGCGCGACTTCGAGACCCACCGATGTGCCTCCCTGCTTCCTTTACTACAATATACGCCACCAGTGATGGGACGGACCATCGCAAAAATACGAGTTTTTGGAAATCAACGGGCGTGCCATTCAAACGGTGTGTAGACGATTTGCAGGTCACTGCCTCGCCCCTGACTGAGGTTGCGCAGGAGGTTGGCAACGCGCACGCCGATTTCCTCCGGGCGTTCCAAAATCAGCACCTCTACTTGGCGCGTTAGATACCAGTCATGCGCAGGGGCGCGCCAACTGAGTACTCCTAAGTTGGTTCGCGGCGCGATGGCGATTCCCTGTTGCGCCACTTCCGCGCCCATCAAAAAAATACCCTTAATCCGCGGCTCCGCTCGCAGTTTTTCAATCACAATGGGTGTGTTTCGACTATCGCTGAGGGGTACCAGCCGTGCCCGCACGCGACGGTTGTAGAGCAGCCCATGCCGAAAGCCTTCCCAAAACTCCGACACAGCGCGCGGCACGGGATGCCCTGCCACCACCGCTACTTCACCCGTGGGAACGCGCTGTGCGTACCATATGCCCGCACGACGCCCCGCCTCGTAGTAGTTCGTGCCCACGCTGCCCAGTCGCGCAACATCCGTAATATCCACGCCCATCAGCACCACGGGAACACCTGCGCGCATCGCCTGCTCGATGGTCTGCTTCGTCCACTCGTCGGCGGGCGCACAGATGGCAATCGCACGCCAGTCGCCCTGCCGGATTTGCTGAGCAACTTGTGCCCGCTCGGATGATTTGAAAAGCACTAGCTCCACCTGCACGCCCGACAGGTTCAACCGCTGGCGCATCCTGTCGAGCACGGCGTCCCAAAAATCGTTGGGCTTGCCCTGAATGAACACGCCGATACGAAACTCGAACGGCTCCGGAGGCGGTGCCGAAGCATCGCGGCAGGCAGGCAGGACAAGCAGTAGCACCGCAAAGCCACTGCTGCACACGCGCACAAGACCACGGCGCCATCGCCCGCCGCTCCTAAGTGGCGCATCGTGCATCGCAAGCTGACTCTGAAGCCCTTCCACAGCTCAGTAGCTCCGTCGCCACTCAATGTAGGTTCGCGCCGCTAACTTTACCTTTTCGGTATAGGTGGTTCGTGCACGCAGCCGAAACACGTCATAGCCGTTGCGCTCAATCGCGTCCAAAATTGCGGCGTAGAGCCGACTGCCCAGCAGCACGGGGTACTGCACACGGCGAGGCAACAAGCGCACGCCACGCTCCGCATCGGCATACAGCTGACGGCAGCGGGCAATTTGGGACTGCATAAACGCGCGCCAACGATTGTCCACCGTGCCTTGAGCGATTTGTGCTTCGGTGATGCCAAAGCGCGCCAGCTCCTCGTGCGGGAGATAGATTCGCCCCCGTTGCCAATCCTCGCCCACATCGCGCAAAAAGTTCGTCAGTTGCATCGCCAGCCCCATCGTGGCAGCGTGCTCTAGCGTCTGAGGCGAAGTTTCGCCCAAAATGTAGCACATCATCACCCCCACAACCGACGCGCTGCCCCAAGTGTAGGTTTGCAACTCCTCAAAAGTGGCGTAGCGAGTGCGTTCCAAATCCATTCGCATCGCGTTTAGGAAGTCGCGTGGGTAGCGCAAGGGGATGTTATAGCGGCGCATCACATCGGCGAAGGCGCGCAAGGGGGGCAGGTCTACCGGCTCACCGTGAAGGGCGCGCACAAGGTCGCGCTCATAGGCGTCAAGTTTGGTGCGCGTTTGCGCTTTCCACGCCTCGCTTGCGCGCTCGCTGTTGGGGGTGATGGCAACCTCGTCAGGGTTGTCAACCCACTGATCTGGATAGCGCACAAAGCCGTAAAGCGCATACACGGCGCGTCGGGTTTCTGGCGGGAAAAAGCGCGCGGCGAAGTAGTAGCTCACCCCATAGGTGCGTTGCACCGCTTGGCAGTAAGCGTAGTCTTGGTCAAGCCTACCCAGCAACCCTGCGCGCATCGCTTTCAAGGATACCCGCTGATTGCCGTCTGTGTTGTGGTGCGGTGGCAGACGGCTCGAGCCGTTGCTGTGCAAGCCAGGCGGACCCCCGTCGGCTCTCGTGCACTGGTGTCCTCGCCGACGCTACGGTTAGATGTGTCTGCGGGGATACTTAGGCGGTCCTCATACCAATCGCGCGAACTTGTGCTTGCCCACGCGCAGCAGCTTGCCGCGCAAGGCGTCGGCGGGCAGCGCGGTGGTGGGGTCGCTGACGCGCTCGCCATCCAGCTCCACGCCCCCGCCTTGAATGAGACGGCGCGCCTCGGAGTTGCTGGGCGCATAGCCGATTCCAGCAATCAGCGCCGCCAGTGGCACGGTGCCGTCCTCGCGGATGAGGTGAGCCGGAATCGCCACTTCAGGGGCTTCAGCAGGGGCTTGCCGTTGCGAAAAGACGCGCATAAAGTTCTCGTCGGCGTGCTCGGCGGCTTCGCGCGAGTGATACATCGCCACAATCTCGCGGGCGAGCCGACGCTTCGCATCGCGCGGGTTCATCCGCCCCGACTGCCAATCGCGCTCCAACGCTTCAATCTCTTCCAGTGGGACTTCTGTGCATAGCACAAAGTAATGCTTCATCAGCGCGTCGGGCAGGCTCATCACCTTGCCGAACATCTGGTCGGGAGGCTCGTTGATGCCGATGTAGTTGCCCAGCGATTGGCTCATCTTTTCTTTGCCGTCCAGCCCAATCAGCAGCGGCATCAGAAACACCACTTGCGGTTCCTGACCGTATTCGCGTTGCAAATCGCGCCCCACGAGGTTGTTGAACCGCTGGTCGCTGCCTCCTAACTCCACATCAGCGTGGATAGCAACCGAGTCATAGCCCTGACATAGGGGGTAGAGGATTTCGTGCATGCCCAGCGGGAGGTTGTTGGCGAGGCGGTTGGCGAAGTCCTCGCGCTCTAAGATACGGGCAACAGTATATTTGCTGGCAAGTTGAATCACATCGGCGAAGGTCATTTTGCCCAGCCAATCGGCATTGTAATACACTTGGGTGCGTTCGGGGTCTAAAATCCGAAACAGCTGAGGCTTGAGCCGTTCTACATAGCCCATGACTTCGTCGCGGCTGAGCTGGCGTCGGGTTTTGGAGCGCCCTGTGGGGTCGCCAATCATCGCGGTGAAGTCGCCCACAATCAGGCAGGCGATGTGCCCAAAGTCTTGAAACTGGCGCAGTTTGCGCAGCACCACTGCCCAGCCCAAATGCACATCGGGCGCGGTGGGGTCTATGCCCAGTTTCACGCGCAACGGGGTGCCGCGTTCTAGTTTAGCAAGCAGTTCGGCTTCAGTGATGATATCTTCAGCGCCGCGGCGCAACGCCTTCAGCTGTTCCTGTGGCTCCACACGCATCGGGCGAGTATTGTACCATGCGAGGTATACTGTTGGCATGCTCAGCCGTGCAGTGCCGCCACCCGATGTGCCGATGCGCCCGTCGCAGTTGCCTATTCCTGAGGCACACATCTTGCCCAACGGTTTGCAGGTGCTTCTACTGCCCGACAGGCGCGCGCCTGTTGTGGAGTTTCGGTTGATTGTGCCCCATGCGGGGCGTGCTTACGATGCGCCTGAGTGGGTGGGGCTGTCGGGCGCAGCTGCGCGCCTGCTCATCGCGGGCACGCCCACGCGCACCAGCTTCGAAATCGCCGACGAAGCCGACCGCTATGGCGGTGCGATTAGTGTAAGCGCCAACACCGAAACGGCAATCCTTGATGCCAACTGCCTGGCGCCCTACCTCGAGCCAATGACGCACCTGATTGCCGATGTGGTGTTGCGCCCCACCTTTCCGCCCGACGAGGTGGAGATTGACCGCGCGAACACCTTGCAACGGCTGCGTTTGCAACGCTCTCAGCCAGGCTTCTTGGCGGAGGAGCGGTTTCGGCAAGCACTGTTTGGCGACCATCCGTATAGTCGGCTTGCGCCCGACGAAAACGCCCTACAGCGCTGGCAAACGGAGCAGTTGCAAGCGTTTCACGCAGCGCGCTATCGCCCACGCGGCGCCACAATGTTGATCGTGGGCGACTTCGAGCAGGAGGTTGCCTTGCGGGTGCTCGGCGACGCTTTTGGCACGTGGCATGGCGAAGACGACGCTACCCCGTTGCCCGATCCGCCGTTGGCGGCGGTCGAGCGCGGGTGGCATTTGGTGCCGCGCCCCAACTCGGTGCAGAGCCACTTGATGCTGGGCGGGCTATGTCCTGCCCGCACGCACCCCGAGAGCCTACCGTTGCTGCTGGCAGTAAGCGTGTTGGGGTCGGGGGCTAGTTCGCGCCTTTTTCTGACCGTGCGCGAGCAGTACGGTTATGCCTACAGCGTCAACGCCCGCGTGGATTACTACCTGAAAATCGGCGCGTTTGTGGCAGAGGCGCAAACCGCCACTGAGAACACCCACGACGCCATCCACCAAATCCGCGCTGAGATTGAACGGCTCATCCACGAACCCATTCCAGCGGATGAGCTCCGCGCGACCCAAAACTACTTGATCGGGCGCCATATGCTTAGCCGTGTCACACTCGGCTCGCTGACGGAGCTGTACAAGCAAACCGTGCTGTACGGCTTGCCGATGGACTATTGGCAACGCTATCCGGAGCTGGTTGACGCGCTAACCCCTGCGGAGGTGCAATACGCCGCTGCCTGTTATCTCAACCCGGAGCCGTTTACCACCATCGTAGTGGGCGACCCTGCGCTAAGCGAAAGCGCGCCCGCGTAGAAGGAGCCCCAAAGAGGCTCACGGCGGGTACACTTACACGCAAACAGGGAGGGATACAGCGTTGCGAGGGATTATCATTGCAGGAGGCTTTGGCACGCGCTTGCGCCCGCTCACTTTGCGCCGCCCGAAACCGTTGATGCCTGTTGCCAATCGCCCGTTTTTGGAGTATCAAGTGGCGCAGCTCAAAGCGGCGGGCGCGGATGAGATCGTGTTTGCCACGAACTACTTAGCGGAGCGGATTGAAGCACACTTTGGCGACGGCAGCCGCTTTGGCGTGCGCATGCGCTATGCCGTGGAGCGTGAGCCGCTGGGCACGGCAGGTGCCATTCGCAACGCCGTGGAGGGGTTGCCCCCCGACCGTGCCATCGTATTCAACGGTGACATCCTAACCGACTTCGACATCGGGGCGATTGTGCGTCAGCATATTGAGCGTCGTGCGCAAGTCACGCTTACCCTGCACCGCGTGGCACGACCGCACCCATACGGCGTTATTCAAGTGGCAGCGGATGGGCGTGTGTTGGCGTTCATTGAGCCAACGGAAGAGCAAAAGCGCGCGGCAGATCGCGGCGCCCCAGTGGAAGGGAGCGACTTTATCAACGCGGGCATCTACATCATGGAGCCTGAGGTGATCGCGCAGATACCGTTGCGCCCATGCTCGATAGAGCGCGAGTTCTACCCGCAGATTCTAGCAGAGGGCGTGCCCGTGTATGGCGTGGAAGGTAGGGGCTTCTGGCTAGATATCGGGCGTCCTGCGCAGTACCTGCGGGCCACGCGCGCGTTGCTCAGCGGGGAGGTCAAAACCGCGCTGCCCCCTGCAGGGCACTGCACGGAGCATGGCTACTGGGTCGGCACAGAGGTCTCCATAGAGCCAGATGCCGAGATAGAAGCGGGCTGCCAGATAGGTGACAATGCCACCATAGAGGCACGCGTGCAGCTCAGCGGCTACACAGTCGTAGGGGCGGGCAGCTCCATTGGCGGGGGCAGCGTGTTGCACGGCTGCGTTCTGGGTGAGCGCGTGCAAATCGGCGATGGCTGTCACTTGGTGGATTGCATTATCGACGACGAGTGCGTGATAGAGCCGCATGTGCGCCTGCGCAACGCGGTGCTGGGCGCGGGTTCGGTCGTGCGCGCCTATAGCACAGCAGAGTTGCACTATGAACGAACACAGTGAGTAGGTTGCGCCCGCGCGCTTGCGTACAAAAGTGCTTCCACGTACGACCTCCCCACGCTCCTGCGCAGCCGCGTTTGCGCACAAATACGCTCTGCCACCCCCTTGACAAGGGCGGCGTGGTGTGGGGTATACTCAAGCGGCGCGGGGGGATGCCCGAGCGGCCAAAGGGGCCAGACTGTAAATCTGGTGGCGGACGCCTTCGCAGGTTCGAATCCTGCTCCCCCCACCATTTATTTTCAAATGCTTTACAGTGCCGCCTCGCCCCGTTCCCCAGTGCGGATGCGCACAACCTCTTCTACTTCGCTGATGAAAATCTTGCCGTCGCCAATTTCGCCGGTTTGGGCAGCTTCAAGAATGGCTTGGATAATCTCTTCCACGCGATGGTCGGGCGCTACCACTTCTAATTTGATTTTAGGAAGCAGGTTGAGCGTATAGGTGCTGCCGCGATACTTCTCCGTATGTCCTTGTTGGCGCCCGAAGCCCCGCACATCGGTGATGGTCATTCCGTAGACGCCGATGTCGTTGAGCGCCTGTTTGACTGCTTCGAACCGCGTGGGGCGGATGATTGCCTCGATTCGTTTCATCGTTGTGTCGCTTTGAGTTTACCATGCATAAAATCGCGCAAGGCAAAGGGGTTATCAGTGCCGATGCGGTCAACTCCTGCCTCCCACAGCACTTCCCACACGGTGGGCAGGTCGGCAGTTGCCCAGAAGCGCAGTTGGTAGCCCTTTGCGTGGGCTTGTTGTACGAAGCGGCGGAGCTGCTCCCGCTCGTGCTCAGGAAATGCGCCGCGCCCATTCCAACGGAACCAGCGCAACCAGTTGTCGCTGATCCATGGCATCAGCGTTGGGGGCACGTCGTCGGTCAAATCGCTAAGGCGTCCATCGTAGCCCACAAAGCGCACGCGCTGCTCTGCCAGATGTGCAAGAGGCACGCGGTTGCCCGAAAGCACCGCCTGCACAGCGCGTGGCACGACGCGCGTACCTTCATAGCGCGTGAAGAGGTCATCATAACGAGCCAACAGTTGGTGCAACGCTTCGTAGGTGGCTCGCGCCTCGCTTTTGATATCAATCAGCAAAAAGAAGAACGGTGCCTCAGGGTAGATTTTGCCGCGCGCTTGGCGGGCACGCGCCCGCAGCGGCTCTAAGTAGAGCCGCTCCAGCGTGCGTTCGGGGTGCAGCTCGTGCGGCTCGTGCCCCACCAGAAGCGTGCCACCCACCAAAAAGATGTCGGCTTCGACACTGCAAAAACCACACTCCAGCGCGTCGTACAGCGGGCGCTTGCGCCAGTAGTCGTTGTGCGAATGGGCGCGTGGCAGAACGAGCGTCATGGGGTCGGCTCAGGTTTGTCCTCAGGGGGCGATGGGTCGCCCTCAGGCTGAGGGGGCTTGGGCGGCGGCGCAGCCACTGCCTGCAGAATGTGAACGCGCACCTTGCGTCTGCCAAACTGCATGGCTTGCTGGCGCGTGGCGTAGCAGAGGTCTATCTTGTGCCCGCGAATGGCGCGTCCCGTGTCGGCAGCAATCGCCATCCCGTAGTCCTCAATGTAAAGCACGGTACCCAGCGGAATGACGCGCGGGTCAACCGCGACCAAGCCATAGCCCGCGGGCAGCCCTGTGGCAGTACGCCCACTACCCGTGCCCCCGCCACTGCGATGCGGAGTGTAGGCTGTCGCGTGCATCTCCAACACTTTCATAGTGCGAAACGCACCCGCGCGCCCCACCACACCACGCGAAGCAATGTGCCCGTGCACACCAATCTCGTAAACGCGCGGCTGCGGCGGCTCCAACACCTCCTCCTTCACTTTCTGACGGCGTACTTCTTTGCCATTGCGATAGTACACGCGCCACACCACTAACTTTTCGCCGGGCTTGCCTGCGGATCTCAACACACGATGGCGTGGCGGTAAGCGGCGATTCAACTCAAATAGTGTAGGGGGCGCGATTTTTTCGCGCGTTTCCACAGTCTTAACTGTCAGTTCACGACTGGTGCGAGGCTTCTCCGCACAGCCAATGGCACAAAGCAACCCTATGCCTGCGCTTATCAGCAGCCATCGCCACAATCCGCCCCTGAAAGCGTGCCTTCGCCCTCGCATGATTATCCCTCCCTTTGCGAAACCGCTACGGGCTCCGCGAAGTATCGCCCAGGTTTGGACGGGGGCAGTATACCCAATCCTGTGCGGAAATTGCAAATTCACACTGTTGCAAATTAGTCGCTTCGCCACCACAGAAACTATTTGAGAAATCGGCGGCTCAAGCCGTTGTCGTGCGGGCAAAACCCGCCCATGGGGGCTGATGCGTTTCGCCAGCGGGGACGCCGACGAACAGAAAACGACAGTCGGAACCAGCAAGCGCATCTCCCAAGGCTAGGCAATGATACGCTTGAGCCTGCGTGTGTGCTACGATGTGCTTGTCGCAGATCCTGCGGGTCGGAAACAACGGCAGCGAAGACTTTGGCGCGCCACTGGTTATTTAGCCATGCTAAATAGGTTGCGCGTACCCCAAGTGCCCCCCTGTTTGAACCTGAGGTACGCGCAAAGCGTTGAGTTCAAATTGCCCGCCCAAGACGCGCACATCGGGCTTTAGGACTTGCAATTGGTGCGGCGTTTGAGGTAAACTGATACCGTTGCACCCGCCCCCAAGGGCGGGTGAGAATTGAAACTCCGCTTGCTGCCGCGGCGCATTGGCTTAGCTGGAACGCGTTGCACCCGCCCCCAAGGGCGGGTGAGAATTGAAACTCGTATCGGCGCCCACCCCCCGCAGAACCCAAGACCAGAGCAGC